>JAOPZF010000089.1 GCA_025964255.1 Solirubrobacterales bacterium
CGCCAGTCGTCGGCCGGCGTCGTTGTCGACGGCGCCGGACTCGGCGAATGGCGTCGCCATCGCCGTGAAAATTCCGCGTAGCTCCTTCATCGTCTCCAGGGTACCTCTCCGCCGCGGACTGACGTGCTGTCGCTTGCCGGCACTAGAGGAGCTTCTCCAGGCCGACGGTGAAGGAATCGGGCAGATCGCCGACCTTGCGGACGGCGAGCAGGACGCCGGGCATGAACGACCAGCGGTCGATCGAGTCGTGGCGGATCGAGAGGGTCTGGCCGAGGCCACCGAAGATCACTTCCTGGTGGGCGACGAGGCCGGGCAGCCGGATCGAGTGGATCGGCTCGCGGACCTTTCCCCCCGCCGCGTTGATCAGCTCGGCGGTGCGCGCCGCCGTCCCCGAGGGGGCGTCGAGCTTCTTGTCGTGGTGGAGCTCGATGATCTCGGCATCGGGCATGTGCTTCGCGATCGTCTGGCTGACGACCATCATAAGCACCGCGCCGATCGCGAAGTTCGGTGCGTCGAAGCAGTTGGCGGTCGACTCCTCGGCCGCTGTCTTGGCCGCGTCGAGATCGAAGCCGGTGGTGCCGACGACGACATGGACGCCGGCCGCCAGGCACTCCTTGACGTTCGCGAGCGCCGTCGCCGGGACGCTGAAGTCGACGACTACGTCGGCCTCCTCCAGCACCGCGGCGAGCGGCGTATCGAATGCCGGATCGGCCTTACCGCTGAGGGTCAGGTCATCCGCCGATTCGACCGCGTTGACGACGGTCGCGCCCATCCGTCCGGCGGCGCCGGAGACGGCGACCTTGGTCATGCCGCGACCAAGGCCTCCGAGACCGGTGCGAGGGCCGCCCGAAAGCGGTCTTCGTCGGCGCCGACGCACGCCGCGGACAGCTTGTCCGCGGCGTAGAGCTCGGCCGCCAGCTCGGTGAGCTGATCGACCTCGACCGCGTCCACTTTGGCGAGCATCTCGTCGAGGCTTTCGATCGGCAGCCCGAACAGGACCGAGCGGGAGATCCGGGTCATCCGCGCGGCGGTCGACTCGGAGGAGAGGACGAGCCTCCCCTTGACGCTCTCCTTGGCGCGGTGGAGCTCCTCCGCCGAGACCGGCTCGGAGCGCAGTCGAGCGAGCTCGGTGCCAATGATCGCGCACGCCTCCTCGACGTTGTCCTCGCGGGTGCCGACGTAGGTCGCCACCAGGCCGGTGTCGGTGAACTGCTCGTTGTAGGAGCCGACCGAGTAGGCCAGGCCGCGCTTCTCGCGGACCTCGCGGAACAGCCGCGAGGAGGTCGAGCCGCCGAAGATCGAGTCGAGGACGGCGAGCGGGAAGCGCCGCTCGTCCTCACGGTCGATGCCCGGCGCGCCGAAGCAGATGTGGTACTGCTCGGTCTCCTTGCTCAGGAAGCAGAGGCGCGGCGGCTCGGTGAGCGCGGTCCGCGGGGCGACGCCGCCACCATCGGTGGGCGGGTTGACGTACTTTTCGGCCAGCGCGACGATCGCGTCGTGCTCGAGGTGGCCGGCGGCGCCGACGACGATCTCCGAGCCGGCGTAACGGTTCGAGCGGTACGCCTCGATGTCGGGGATCGGGATGTTGGCGATCACGTCGGCCTCGCCGAGCACGCGGCGGCCGAGCGGGTGCGAGCCGAAGACAGCGTCGGCGAGCACGTCGTGGACGCGGTCCTGTGGCTCATCGTCGTACATCGCGATCTCCTCGATCACGACCTGGCGCTCGGAATCCACTTCGGGATAGGTCGGCGCCAGGAACATCTCGGCGAAGAGGTCGAAGACCTCCTCGGTGTGCTCGTCGAGGAAGCGGGCGTGCAGGTGCGTGGTCTCCTTGCCCGTGGCCGCGTTTACCGAGGCGCCGAGACCGTCGAAGAGCTCCGAGATCTCGATCGCCGAGTAGCGCTTGGTCCCCTTGAACAGCAGGTGCTCGAGGAAGTGCGAGACCCCGGCCTGTGCCGGGGTCTCGTTACGCGATCCAGTTCGAACCCAGAGACCGAGCGCGACCGAGCGCACCGAGGGAACCTCCTCGGTGACAACCCGGACGCCCGAGTCGAGGGTGGTTACGCGAGCGCTCAACTACGGCTCTCCCGTTCGCGGCCGCGTCCGCCGCGGTCGCGGTCACGGCCGCCGCCGCGTCCGCCACGATCTCCACCGCGGTCGCCGCCGCGGGGTCGACCGCCGTCACCGGAGCCGACCGAGGCCAGTTCCTCCGGCGATTTGCCCGCCACCGAGGGGTCGTCGGTGAGGCGCAGGCCGATCCGGCCACGCTCCTTGTCGACCTCGACCACGGTGACGTCGATCAGGTCGCCGCTCGACAGCACGTCGTCGACCGAGTCGACCCTCTCCCCCGGTTTCACGTTGGAGATGTGGAGCAGGCCGTCGGTGCCCTTGACCAGCTCGACGAAGGCGCCGAACGTGGTGGTCTTGACGACTTTCGCCTTCTCGTAGCGATCGCCGACCGACGCCTCCTTGGTCATCGAGGTAATCCGCGCGACGACGCCGTCAACCAGTTCGCCGGTCGGCGCGTACACGCGGATCGTGCCGTCGTCCTCGACGTCGATCTCGGCTTCGAACTCCTCGCACATCCCGCGGATCGTTTCGCCACCTTTACCGATGACGGCGCCGATCTTCTCCGGATCGATCTTGATCGACTCGATCGCCGGGGCGTGCGGAGAGAGCTTCTCGCGCGGGCCGTCGATCGATTCGGCCATCTTGCCGAGGATGAACTGGCGACCCTTATAGGCCTGGTCCAAGGCGTCACGCAAAATGTCAAAGGTGACGCCGGTGATCTTGATGTCCATCTGCAGGGCGGTGATGCCCTCGGCGGTGCCGGCGACCTTGAAGTCCATGTCGCCGAGGTGGTCCTCGTCGCCCAGGATGTCGGTCAAGACCGCGAACTCGCCCGACGGCTCCAGGATCAGGCCCATGGCCACGCCCGAGACCGGCTTCTTCAGCGGCACGCCGGCGTCCATCAGGGCGAGCGAGCCGCCGCAGACGGTGGCCATCGAGGACGAGCCGTTCGACTCGGTGATCTCGGAGACCAGACGCAGGGTGTAGGGGAAGTCTTCCGCCTTCGGCAGCATC
>JAOPZF010000098.1 GCA_025964255.1 Solirubrobacterales bacterium
GCGGGTCAGGTCGCCGTACTCGGCCGTGTTGGAGATCGAGTACTCCATCCCGCGGATCCCCTTCTCGTACATCAGGTCGGCGATCAGCTTCAGCTCGTGAAGGCACTCGAAGTAGGCGAGGCGCGGGTCGTAGCCGGCCTCGACCAGGGTCTCGAACCCGGCCTTGACCAGCTCCGAGGCGCCGCCGCAGAGGACCGCCTGCTCGCCGAAAAGGTCGGACTCGCACTCTTCTTTGAAGGTCGTCTCGATCACCGCGGCGCGACCGCCGCCGATCCCGGAGGCGTAGGCGAGGACGAGGTCGTGGGCGTCGCCCGTCGCGTCCTGGTGGACCGACATCAGGCACGGCACGCCGTTGCCTTCCTCGTACTGGCGACGGACCAGGTGGCCCGGGCCCTTCGGCGCGACCATGCCGACGCTGACACCCTCGGGCGCGTCGATCTCACCGAAGTGGATGGCGAAGCCGTGGGCGAAGAGCAGCAGGTTGCCCGGCTCGATCCCGGCGCTGACCTGGTCGCGCCAGAGCTCACCCTGCTTCTCGTCCGGGAGCAGGATCATCACCACGTCGCCTTTGGCGGCGGCGTCGGCGATGTCGAGGACCTCGAGGCCGTGCTCCTTGGCCTTGGCGACGCTGGAAGAATCGGGGCGCAGCCCGACGACTACCGAGACGCCGGAGTCCTTCAGGTTGAGAGCGTGGGCGTGGCCCTGGGAGCCGTAGCCGAGGATCGCGACCGTCTTGCCCGAGAGCTTGGAGAGGTCAGCGTCTTTGTCGTAGAAGATGTCGTCGGTTCGCATGCCGGGCAGGCTAGCGGAGCGCGCTGTTCATCATCACCGAAGCGCGCGACGCATCAACTTGCCTGAGGGCGTGCGCGGCAGGGCCGCGGCAAGCTCGACCCGCTTCGGCACCTTGTAGCCGGCCAGCGTCTCGGCGCAGTGGTGGCGGAGCTCGTCCGGGGTGACCTCGGCGCCCGCGGCGAGGACGACGACCGCGGTCACCGCCTGCTGCCACTCGGGGTCCTCGCGACCGACCACCGCCGCGTCGACGACCGCCGGGTGCGTGAGCAGCGTCGCCTCGACCTCGGAGGGGATCACGTTCTCCCCCCCGGTGACGATCATGTCGTCGATCCGGTCGAGGACGTAGAGGAAGCCCTCGTCGTCGATCCGGCCGAGGTCGCCGGTGTGGAGCCAGCCCGACTCGTCGGAGCGGCCGGGGGCGACGGTCGGTCCCTGGACGAGAATCTCGCCGCCGCGGATACGGATGTGGTTGAAGAGCAGCGGCCGGCCCACCGAGCCGAGCTTGCGCTCGGCGTCCTCGGGGGCGAGCGTCGCCACCTGCGAGCAGGTCTCGGTGAGGCCGTAGGTCTGGACGACCTTGGCGCCGCGCTCGAGCGCTTCGGCGAGGATCGCTTTCGGCACCGGGCCGCCGCCGACGAGGATCGCGCGCGGGCCGGAGAGGTCGGCTTCGGCCTCGAGCAGGCGCTGCAGCTGGGTCGTCACCAGGGAGACGACGCTGATCGGTTCGTCGGCGAGGGCCGCGGCGACGCGCTCGGTGTCGAAGCCGTCGTGGAGGACCGCGGTCGTCCCGTAGATCGCACTGCGCATGACGATGCTGAGGCCCGCGATGTGGGCGAGCGGCAGGCAGCAGAGCCAGCGGTCCGACGGGTCGACGCCGATGTTGAAGCCGCCGCCGACCGCGCTCCAGAGGAAGTTGCCGTAGGTGAGGCCGATCGGCTTCGGCGCCCCGGTCGAGCCGGAGCTGAGGACGTAGGCGCAGATGTCGTCGGTGTCGTGCTCGCCGAGCATCGGCAGGTCGGCCTCGGTGGTGGTCAGCAGGCCGGGGTCATCGAGGTCGATCATCGGCTCGACCACCTCGACGATGCGGGCGTGCTCGGCCTCGGTCAGTCGCGGGCTCAGCGGCAGCAGCGCGGCGCCGACCTTCATCAGCGCGTGGGCGAGGACGACCTGCTCGCGGCGCGGGTGCATCGTCAGCGCGGCGGTCGAGCCACGGCGCACGCCGGCGGCGGCGAGGCGGCGGGCGATCCAGTTCGCCTCGGCGTCGAGCTCGGCGTAGGTCACCTCCACCTCTTCGGTGATCAGCGCGGTCCGCTCGGGGCAACTCTGGGCCCGTTGAGCGAGCCAGTCGTCAATTCTCATATCGTCTCCATCATGCACAACCGTGACCGGGAGGCCCGGTGATCTGGGTCCAGGCGGCGCGGCCGCGAACTTTGCCGGCGGCGATCGCGCCGGTCCTGGTGGGGACGGCGGCGGCCTGGCAGTACTCCGGGCACCTGCCGCGGGTGCTCGCCTTCGTCGCGGCGTTGATCGGCTCGATCTTCATCCAGATCGGGACCAACCTCGCCAACGACTACTCCGACGCGCGCCGTGGCGCCGACACCGCCGACCGGCTCGGGCCGGTGCGGGTCACCTCGGCGGGCCTGGTCACGCCGCAGCGGGTGCTGACCGCGACCTGGGTCGCGTTCGCCGTCGCCGTCGCCTGCGGGATCTACCTGGCGATCGTCGCGGGCTGGGTCATCCTCCTCGTCGGCGCCGCCTCGATCGCCGCGGGCGTCCTCTACACCGGCGGCCCGCGCCCCTACGGCTACGCCGGCCTAGGGGAGGTCTTCGTCTTCCTCTTCTTCGGCCTCGTCACGGTCAACGGGAGCTTCTACGTGCAGACCGAAGTACTGGCGACGCTGCCGCTCGGGCTCTCGATCGCCGTCGGCTTCCTCGCCACCGCGATCCTCGTCGTCAACAACGTGCGTGACCTGGAGACCGACCGGCGCGCCGGCAAGAACACCTCGGCGGTGCGGATGGGCCGCGCCAACGCGGTCAACATGTACCGGATCCTGGTCGGCGCGGCCTTCGTGCTGCTGCCGTTCACGATCTGGGCTGGCGAATGCCAGTGGTGGCCGCTGCTCGGCCTGCTCGCGATACCGCTGGCGATCAAACCGCTGCGGGCGATGGAAACGCGTACCGACGGCCCGGCGCTGAACAAAGCCCTCGCCGGCACGGGCGGGCTGCTCGCGGTCTACAGCCTGCTGGTGACGATCGGCCTCCTCATCTCGGCCTAGAGTGGGATCGGTGAAGCTCGCGTCGGTCGAAGTGATCCCCTACGCGCTCCCGTTCAAGGAGCCCTACGTAACGGCGCGCGGGTCCCTGACCCAGCGCGAGATAGTGCTGCTGCGGATCAGGGACGCGGACGGGTTCGAGGGGCTGGGGGAAGCGGTGCCGCTGTCGCTGAGGGGTGGCGTGACGATCGAGACGGTGGTGCGGGAACTCGAAGCGCTCGGGACCGAATTGCCAAGAACATTCGAGGGGCTTTCACTTCCAGCCCGCTGCGCGGTGACGACGGCGCTCCTCGATCACGAGAAGAGGCGCGGCGCGACGACCTCGGAGCGGCACCCGGTGCGGTGCAACGCGACGCTGGTCACCGGGGCGCCGAAGGATGTCGCCGCGGAAGCCGAACGGTGGGCGGCGGACGGATTCGGGACGTTCAAGTTGAAGGTTGGCGCGGGCGAGGACGTGGCGCAGGTCCGAGCCGTGCGGGCGGCGCTCGGGGACGACGCGAAGATCCGCCTCGATGCGAACGCCTCGTGGTCGCTCGACGAGGCGACCGAGATCCTGTCGGCGGTCGAGCCGCTCGGGATCGAGCTGGTCGAGCAGCCGGTCGAGACGATCGAGGAAGCGGCGGAGCTGGCGCGGCGGGTCTCGATTCCGCTGGCGGGCGACGAGAGCATCGTCACCGTCGGGGACGCGGCGCGGGCCATTGCGGCGGGTGGGTTCTCGGTCACCGGGGTGAAGATCTCCAAGGTCGGCGGGATCCAGCCGGGGCTGCGGATCAACTCGGTCCTCCCCGCCTACGTCGCCAGCGCCCTCGACGGCCCGGTCGGGATCGCCGCGGGACGGAGGCTGGCGCAGGAGGTCGACGCGACGCGCGCCGCCGACGCGAGGCTCGCCCACGGCCTCGCCACCCAACGACTCTTCGCCTCGACCATCGCCGCGACCGAGTGCGAGCTGCGGGGCGACCTCCTGCACGCCGCGCCAGGCCCCGGGCTCGGCATCACGATCGACGAGGATTCGCTGCAGCACCACCGGCTCTGATCGTGCCGTGGAACCTTTCCGCCGGATAGGGACTGTTTCGCTCCACACCCCACCTTGATGGACCCCACCAATCACAACACCGCGCTCGCGTCGGCCTTCGCCGAGGAGCTGGCGCGTGGCGGGCTGCGGCGGGCGGTCGTTTCGCCCGGATCGCGGTCGACGCCGTTGGCGGTGGCGCTGTGGCGAGAGCCGGGGATCGAGGTGACGGTCATCCTCGACGAGCGCTCGGCGGGCTTCTTCGCGCTGGGGGCCGCGCAGGCGAGCGGCGAGCCGGTGGCGTTGCTCTGCACCTCGGGGACGGCGCTCGCGAACTACCACCCCGCCGTCGCCGAGGCGGACCTGGCCGGAGTCCCGCTGGTCGTCCTCAGCGCCGACCGTCCGCCCGAGTTGCGCGGCATCGGCGCGGGCCAGGTGATCGACCAGATCAAGACCTTCGGCGAAGCGGTCCGCTGGTTCTGCGAAGTCGGCACCCACGACGCCGACGACACCGGCCTGCTGCACCTGCGCTCGGTCGCCTGTCGGGCGCTGGCGCGGGCGCGCGGTGAGATCCGCCCCGGCCCGGTCCACCTCAACTTCCCCCTGCGCGAGCCGCTGGCGCCGATCCCGGTCGAGGGCGCTGTCACCGCGACCGACCCCCTGGCGCTGCACGGTCGCGGGGGCCGGCCGCTGACCGCGGTCACCCGCGTCGACCTCGAGCCGACCGAGTTCATCCTCGACGAGGTCGCCGGCCACATCGGCGACGCGATCGCCGGGGTGATCATCGCCGGCCGCCAGACCGACTCCGAGCTGCGCGAGCCTCTCGCCCACCTCGCCCGCGCCTCCGGCTTCCCGATCCTCGCCGAGCCCACCTCGCAGATGCGCCTCGGCCCGCACGACCGCTCTTACGTGGTGAGCACCTACGACGCGCTGCTACGGGACGAGCACTTCTCGAAGGGCGTGGTGCCGGAGCTGGTGCTGCGGTTCGGGGAGTTGCCGACCTCCAAGCCGCTGCGGGAATGGTTGGCGGCGAGCGGGGCCGATCAGATCGTCGTCGATCCGACTGGGGGATGGAACGAGCCGACGAATATGGCGGCGGCGATTCTTCGGGCGGACCCGACGGAGTGTGCGAGCGGGTGGGCCGCAAGGCTCGAAAAGCTGAGCTCCGAGGGCGGGACGGGAGGACCCCTTCCCTCACAAACTGCGGGGAGGTTCGTTCAGGGGTCCTCCCGTCCCGCTCCCGAGGCGTGGCTGGAGGCCGAGGCGCGCGCCCAGAACGCGCTTGCGGGGGCGCTTGCTGACGAGGCTGAGATCACGGAGCCGGCGCTACACGCTGCGCTGGGGCGCGCTTACCGCGACGGCGATCTCGTTTACACGTCTTCCTCGATGCCGATTCGGGATCAGGAGGCGTTTCTGGCTCCGGGGGAGGCCGATGTGCTTTTTCTTTGCAACCGGGGCGCCAACGGGATCGATGGGCTGATCTCGTCGGGGACCGGTGCGGCGGAGGCGAGCGGGCGACCCACGACGATCATCACCGGGGAGCTTGGGTTCCTCCATGACCTCGGCGGGCTTGCGGCGCTGCGCGACGTCACGACGCCGGTGCGGATCGTTGTGATCGACAACGGCGGTGGTGGCATCTTCCACTTCCTGCCGCAGAAATCGGCGCTCGAGGCCGAGGAGTTCGAGCCGTTGTTCGGCACGCCACGTGCCGTCTCGGTCGAGAAGGCCGCAACCCTCTTCGACCTCCCCTACACCCGACTCAATTCCCTCGACGACCTCCCCACCGCCCTCGCCGCCGGCACCGGCTTGATCGAGGTCCGCACCGACCGGCAGACCAACGTCGCCGCCCACCGCCGCATCATCGACCGCGTCCTCGCGGCGATCAGCAGCTGATCGGTCCGACGCCACGCCCTTCGCCGGGCTCCCAGGCAGCTCCGCCGACCGAGCCGCGATTGCCGATCGAGAACACCTTGGTCAGACAGGTGCCGTCGGGATTGACCTCCATCAGCGCGTTGCCGTCGCTCGCCGTCGGGGAGTCTTCGGCTCCCGCGGCGTTGAAAGTCGTGAAGGCGATCCGCGAGCTCGACGGGTCCCAGGTCGGGAATCCCGCCCCTCCGTTCACCCAGGCGATCCGCTTCGGCTTGCCACCTGCGGTCGGCACGATCATCAATTCGGTGCCGACCAGAATCCGCCGGTCGCGGACTTCCTTCTGCCTGTCGACCTTGTAGACGATCTGCGTGCCGTCGGGAGAGATCGCCGGTTCGAGGCTTCCTTCTTCTTGCTCCGTCTTCGGCACCGCCAGGTGGACCGCTCCGCCGCGCGGATCGAGCACGGCGACGCTGAAGCCGCGGCGGTTGAGCGACGTCGCGGCGACACGCCCATCCGACGCGATCGAGGACGAGTAGAAAAGCGCGGCGTTCTTCCCGACGACCGGCCGGCTGCTGAGCCGCCTCGGGTTCCGGCCGTCCACAGGCAGGGCCCAGAACTCGTTGCGGTAGGGCTCGGGCTTGCCGGTCGGGCGCTCGCTGCCGAAGGGAGGTTCGCCATGCGGCATGAACAGGACGCCGACCTCGAGTTCGCCGGTGTTCGGGTCGAAGAACGGTTCCGGCAGGGTGGCGTCGAATGGGCCACCGGGGTGTTCGGAAGAGCGGAGGACGTGCGGGTTCGACCCGTCGGCGCGCAGAAGCACGACCGCCGGGGTTTCTTCGCCCTGACCGTAGAAGGCGAGCAACTTGCCGTCGGGGCTCCAGATCGGCCGTTCGACCTTGCCGATCGGTTCGAGGAACGTCGCCCGGGTGATGCTCTGCAGGTCTTCGCCATTCGGCCCGATCGTGATCACTTCGTGCGTGTTCGCTTCGTCGGAGCCGATGAGCACGACCGCCAGGCGCGGCCCGGCGGGAGCCGGAGTCGTCGCCCCGCTCGACATCGCCGCCTCCGCGAGAAGGGCCACGCCGCAGATGAGCACGGCAATGATCAGACGACGCACAGTGCTCGGGAATCTATCCGGCGGGCGCCGGGTCCCGCTCAGTCGGCGACGAGCGGGAGCATCGCTTGGAGCTTGACCTCGGTCTCGGCGAGCTCGGCCTCGGGATCAGAGCCGGCGACGACGCCGACTCCGGCGAAGAGGTGGGCGTTGCGGTCGCGGAGGAGGGCGCTGCGGAGGGCGACACAGAATTCACCGTCCTCGGTGGCGTCCATCCAGCCGACCGGGGCGGCGTACCAGCCGCGGTCCATCTGCTCGAGCTCGGCGAGGGGCGCGGCGGCGGCGGGCCAGGGCTCGCCGCCGACGGCGGGAGTCGGGTGCAGCATCCCTGCCAGCTCGATCGCCGAGCGTGGCTCGGCCAGCTGGGCGATGACGGGCGTCGCCAGGTGCTTGATGTTGGCGATCGTGACGATCTCCGGCTCGGGCCCGGTCTCGACCCAGACGGCGTGCGGGCGCAGTCGGCGGACGATGCGCTCGACCACGATCCGGTGCTCGCGGCGGTCCTTGTCGGAGCGCAGGAGGCGCTCGCCGAGGTGGTCGTCGACGGCGGGGTCGGAGCTGCGGCGGGTCGACCCGGCGAGGGCGACGGTGGAGACGCCGGCGCCGGAGCGGCGGACCAGGAGCTCCGGGCTCGCCCCGATGAAGGCCGCCTCGGGGGTCCCGGCGCAGAAGCAGAAGCAGGCCGGGAACTGCTCGCGCATCGCGCCGAAGATCGGGCCCGGGTCATGCGCGGCGGGCGCCTCGACGATCACCTCGCGCGCCAGGACGACCTTCTCCATCTCCCCCGCCGCGATCCGCCCTGTCGCCTTCTCGACCGCGGCTTCGAAGGCCCTCGGCGACTTGGCGCTGCGAATCGTCGGCCGGTCGGTCGGGTGCGGGTCGAGCAGCGGCAGGGACGCGTCGGCGCGCAGGCCCGCGAGCCGCGCCGCCAGCTCGGTCGCCCGGCGCTCGGCGTCGTCGCCCGGCCCGACGATCGCGTTGACGGTGACGTAGGCCTCCTCCCCGCTCCGCACGACCGAGACCTCGGGCAGGAAGAGCGAGCCGGGCTCGAAGGAGCTCCAGGTCGCCGAGCCGCCGCCCTCGGGGTCGAAGGCGAAGCCGCCGAGCCAGACCGGGCCTGAGCCGGCGGGGAGCCCGGGCGGCGCCTCGATCACCGAGTCACGCCCCGCTTCGCCGATCTCCCTCGCGACCTCGGCGAAGCGACGCGCGCCGCGCCCCGAGGCCTCGCGCGCCACGCCCATCCCGGCCAGCGCGAACTCGCGGTCGGGCTGCTCCCAGCAGAACCAGCGGTCGCTCGCCAGGCGGGCGGCGAAGATCGCGGCGGGCGGATCGGCGATGTCGGTCGCGGCGGTGACGCTGACCAGCGTCCGCCGTCCCCTGCCTATCCCGCGCTGCAGAGCCCCGAGAAGGGACTCAGTCGTGACCACGGGCGATGGCGATCTCGCCGGTGCGGACCATTTCGACCAGCCCGTGGGGGCGGACCATCCGCTCGAAGGCCTCGATTTTGTCGGCCGAGCCGGTGACCTCGATGGTCATCGTGCGGCGGGCGACGTCGACGATTTTGGCGCGGAAGATCTCGGCGTACTGGATGATCTCGGCGCGGTTCTCGACCGCGGCAGAGACCTTGAACAGCGCCATCTCGCGGGCGACCGTGTCCTCCGGCTCCATGTCGCGGATCTTCAGCACGTTGACGAGCTTGTGCAGCTGCTTCGTCACCTGGTCGATCGGGTGGACGGCGCCGTCGAGGGTCAGCGTGATGCGCGAGACGCTCGGGTCGTCGGTCGGGCCGACCGAGAGGGTGTCGATGTTGAAGCCGCGACGGGAGAAGAGCCCGGCGACGCGCGCCAGCACGCCCGGCTTGTTCTCGACCTGGATCGAGAGGACGTGCTTGCGGCCGGTCAGCTGCCCCGGGAGCCGCAGATCCTCCAGCCTCACCAACTCCGGCGTTCCAGCCTCCATCAGGCCTCCCCCCCTTGGCGGCTCGCGACCAGGCCCGGCGCCTCGACCATGTCGCGGGCGGCGCTGCCCGGCGCGATCATCGGATACACGTTCTCCTCCTGGGTGACGCGGACGTCGACGAGGACGGGGCCGTCGGTCTGGATCGCCTTCGTCATCGTCTCCTCGAGGTCGGCCGACTCTTCGACTCGCAGGCCGGTCGCGCCGAAGGCCTCGGCGAGCTTCACCCAGTCGGGGCTGGTGCCGTTGTCGACCGAGCTGTAGCGGTGATCCCAGAAGAGCTCCTGCCACTGGCGGACCATGCCCATGTAGCCGTTGTTCATCAGGAAGACCTTGACCGGGATGTTTTCGGTGACCGCGGTCGCCAGCTCCTGGATGTTCATGATCAAACTGCCGTCGCCGGAGACGCAGGTGACGAGCTCGTCCGGCATCGCGACCTTGGCGCCGAGCGCCGCCGGCAGGCCGAAGCCCATCGTCCCGAGGCCACCCGAGTTGAGCCAGCGGCGGGGCTCCTCGAAGCCGTAGTACTGCGCGGTCCACATCTGGTGCTGGCCGACGTCGGACGCGACGATCGCTTCGCCGCCGGTCACCCGATGGAGCGTCTCGATCATGAACTGCGGTTTGATCTCGCCGTCCTTGCCCGGCTCGTAGAAGAGCGGATGGTTCTCCTGCCAGGAGCGGATCTGGGTCCACCAATTCTCGGTCCGCGCCGAGTCGGTCTGCAGCGCCCGGTACTCGCGGGTCAGCTTCGGCAGCACCTGTTTGACGTCACCGACGATCGGGATGTGGGCGCCGATGTTCTTCGAGATCTCGGCCGGGTCGATGTCGATGTGGATGATTTTCGCGTTCGGCGCGAACTCGTCCAGCTTGCCGGTGATCCGATCGTCGAAGCGGGCGCCGATCGCGACGATCAGGTCGGCGTTGTCCATCGCCGCGTTGGCGGTGAAGGTGCCGTGCATGCCGAGCATGCCGAGGAATTGGTCGCTCGAGGCGGGGAACGCGCCGAGGCCCATCAGCGTCGAGGTGACCGGGAACTTGTCCGACGCGGCCAGCTCGCGGAGCTCCTCGGAGGCGTTGGCGAGGACAACGCCGCCACCGGTGTAGAGGATCGGCCGGCGCGCGTTCGCCAGCGCTTTGGCGGCGATACGGATCTGTTTGATGTTGCCCTCGGTCGAGGGCTTGTAGCCCGCCAGCTCGACCGGCTGGGTGCGCGGCTGGTAGTCGATCTCGGCGCTGAAGAGGTCGGAGGGGACGTCGATCAGCACCGGGCCGGGGCGGCCGGTGGCGGCGATGTGGAAGGCCTCGTGCACGTACTCGGGGATCTGCCGCGCGTCGGTCACCTGGAAGGAGTGCTTCACGAACGGCAGCGTCGCGCCGAGGATGTCGGCCTCCTGGAAGCCGTCGGTCCCGATCAGGTGGGTTTTGACCTGGCCGGTGATGAAGACGGTCGGCACCGAGTCGAGCATCGCGTCGGCGATCGCCGTGATCAGGTTGGTCGCGCCGGGACCGGAGGTGGCGAAGGCGACGCCGACTTCCCCGCTCGCCTTGGCATACCCCTCGGCAGCGTGGCCGGCGGCCTGCTCGTGACGGGTCTGGACGTGCCGGAACTCGGCGTCGACGACCGCGTCGTACATCGGCAGGTTCGCCCCACCGGGGATCCCGAAGACGTTCTTCACGCCCTCGGCCTTCAGCGATTTCATCAGTGCGTCAGCGGCTCTCATCGAACGAAGGATCCTACCAGCGGGGCGTGCGTGGTCGGGCTGCCGGGGTTCCAGCGGGTGCGGGGGTCGATGGCCCCCTCGCGGACGCGGCCTTTGTGGGCCTCGAGGATCCCGAGGATCGACTCGACCAGCTCCTCCCCCAACAGCCGCGGCTGGAGGCCGAGGTCGAGCAGGTGAGTGTTGACCGCGTTGTAGTAATGCTCTTCCTTCTCGACCCGGGGGTTGTCGTAGTGCTGGATGTCGACCTCGTAACCGAGGTGCGCCCCCGCATCCTTGACCAGTTCGGCCAGCTGCATCACCGAGAACTGCTCGGTGAACTGGTTGAAGACGCGGAACTCGCCGGCGGCCGCCGGATTTTTCACGGCGATCCCGACGCAGGCGAGCGTGTCCCGAATGTTGAGGAAGCTGCGCGTCTGGTTGCCTTCTCCGTAGACGGTCAGGGGATGACCGATCACGGCTTGGAGACAGAAGCGATTCAGAACCGTGCCGAAGAGCTCGTCGTAGTCGAAGCGCGTGATCAGCCGCTCGTCTTTGACCGTCTCCTCGGTCTCGATCCCGTAGACGACGCCCTGGTTCAGGTCGGTCGCCCGCAGGCCCCAGGTGCGGCAGGCGAAGTGGATGTTGGTCGAGTCGTGGACCTTCGAGCAGTGGTACAGCGAGCCCGGCAGCTTCGGGAACGGCAGCGTGTCGCTGCGCCCCTTGTGCGAGATCTCGATGTAACCCTCCTCGATGTCGATGTTGGGCTGGCCGTACTCGCCCATCGTCCCGAGCTTCACCAGGTGCGCCTCGGGGACGTGATCGCG
>JAOPZF010000146.1 GCA_025964255.1 Solirubrobacterales bacterium
TGAACGCCTGAACGACATCCGGGCCCTCCTAGACGCTTGTGGTTCTGACGCCCAAGCAAGGAGGACCCGGATGAAGGTTCACGCTAACGCCGCTCTCGGACCGGCGGGAAGGCTCGCCCTGGTTCAGGCGATCGAGTCGGGGATGACGTTGAGGGCGGCAGCTGCCGCCCTCAACGTCGCGCCGGCCACGGCCCATCGCTGGTGGCACCGCTGGCGAGAAGCGAGCGAGGCAGAGCGCCGTCTCGGCCGGTGGCTCGAGGATCGCTCCTCGAGCCCGCACCGTCAGCCGCGACGGCTCTCGCCCGCCGAGGAGGAGCCGATCCTGCGCGCCCGTCGGGAGACCAACCTCGGTCCCGGTCGCCTCGCCGGGATCTGCCGCAGGGCACGCTCGACGATCTGGAAGGTGCTGCACCGCCACAGCCTCTCCCGGCGTCGGGGACCGGGCCGCCAGACCTACCGTCGCTATGAGTGGTCTCGGCCGGGAGCGCTGCTGCACGTCGACGTCGCCCGCCTGGCGCGCTTCTATCGCCCCGGCCATGCGGTCACCGGCGATCGTGGCGATCGCAATCGCGGCGCCGGCTACGTCTACCTGCACTGCGTGATCGACGACCGCTCCCGCTATGCCTACGTCGAGCAGCATCGCGACCAGGGCGGCGAGACCGCCGCCGCGGTGCTCTCCAGGGCGATCGAGCACTTTGCCTCCCTCGGCCTGGGGGCGCCCGAGGCGGTGATGAGCGACAACGCCTTCGCCTACCGCAACTCGCGAGCCTTCAGGGCCGTCCTCGAGGCCCATGGCGCCCGCCACATCCTCACCCCGCCCTACACGCCGCGCTGGAACGGCAAGGTGGAGCGCTTCATCCAGACGCTGAAGCAGGAGTGGGCTTTCGCCCACTCCTGGCCTTCCTCAGCCAGGCGCTCCAGGGCCCTGCCATCCTTCCTGCGCTACTACAACCGACGTCGCCCGCACAGCTCGCTCGGAGACCGGCCACCGATCAGCCGCGTTCACAACGTCCGTGGGCAGGACAACTAGGCCTTAGCCGTGCAGGCGCGGATGACTTCCGTTTCGGCTTTGGTCCCGTCTTCGAACTTCGCCTGGACGTGAACTTTGAGCTTGCCGCCGACGCACTTGGCGCTGATCGGGTTGACGCCCGCCACGTTCTTTTTGATTTTCAGGTTGAAGGAGACGATCGAGCCCGAGCCGCCCGTGATCTGCGGAATCTTGGCGACCGCCAAGGTGCCGAACGGGCCATGCGGATGCTTGGTGATCGTCACCGTGGTGACGATCGCGCCGCTAATCGGGTTGGAGAAGTAGGCGTGCACGTACCAGGTGATCTTGCCGCGCTTTTCGCCGCCGTTGAAGAGCAGCAGCTTCGAGGGCACGCTGATCGGTTTCTGTTCGGCGAAGGCGACCTGGGCGGTCGTCGTCCCTTCCCCGATCAGCGCCGACTTGCAGGCCTTGAGCGCGGCGGCCGTGTCAGTCGCCTGGAGCTGACCGGATTTGCAGGTCGGGATGCCCTTGACGTGGACTTCGGCGTTCTTGTCGCCTTCGATGATGATTTCCCGCGCCGCCGGCGGGTGGCTGCCGTCGGCCTCTTTGACTTCGCCGAACGCTTTGAGTTCGATCGGGGTCTGCTTCGTCTTCGAGAGCGTCGTCGGGCTGAAGCCGCCGTTGGCAGTCAGTTCGAGGTTGCCGACTTTCACCGTTACCGGCGTTTCGCCGCCGGCGGCGAGAGCCGAACCGGCAAACGGCCATCGCGCAGACCGCCAGGGCGGCCGCGAGGATCGCGGTGGCACGTTTGGACCGGCGCCGCATAAGCCTCTTCATCGATATCTCTCCTCAAGCTGGGTGGATCGGCGTGCGGGGGCGGCGTCGAATCCCCCGCCGCCGTGCCCCCGGACCGCCGTCCATGATTTGCACCGCTCATGCCGCCTCCCGACGGCTCGACCAAACATAAACGCTTGCACTCTTTGGTGACAAGCAGCGGTTTTTGACTAGAGGGAGTACGTTTCCCATTAGCTGAGAGAGCCGGAGACACGGCGCATCTCGGCGTCCTCGGTCGGCCGCCGTCGGGTCAGAAGATCAGAACAGCGACCTGCTGCTCGCGTCGACTTAAGTCGACGCGCCCGAATAGCTTGTGCACTCCCTTGCCGGCCTCCCTGCGTCCTTGACCTGCTTGGTCTCCGGCCCTCTCAGAATCGAACTAGAGGACGAAGCGAGACAGCTGTCATCGCCAAGGCGCTGACGGAGTGCGGATATCGGCGTGAGATGGCCTGTTAGAAGGCGAGAGGGCCGGGGACACGGCGCATCTCGGCGTTGGCGCTCAACCCGACTGCAGGCAGATCCCAGCTGACGGCTCAGCTCAGGCGACGACCGGCGTCGAAGAGGTAGGAGTAGGCGCTGCCTTCCGCTTTACCCGGCAGCATCCCGAGGCCCGCGCCGAGCGCGGCCAGCACCGCCGGGACCGGGTTGGCCGTGGCGACCGACCAGGCGGCGCCAGCGATGCCGAGGCTGAAACCGCTGAGGGCTTTGGGACTACGCCAGGCCTTGAAGGTACGGCGGCGCAGATCGTCGGCCTCCTCTTCGAGCGTTGCTCGCCGATCGGCGAGCGCTCGGTCTCGATCGGCAGGCTCAAGCATCGAGAGCTCCAGCGTGAAGCTGCGCAGGTTCTGCATGTAGCGACGATGGGCGCCCGCCGAGTCGCGCTTGAAGTCGAGCACCTCGTCGAGGGGGATCGTGTCGAGGTCGATGCCGACCACCTGCAAGTCGAGATCGACCACCTGCCCACGGGAAGGCATCGCCTCCAGCTCGAGGAGCCCGTGGAGGCTCGGGCCCACAGCTTGAGCGTTGCTGACGGGATGCAGATCGAGGCCGCGGCGTCGACCGGTCTCGCGGGCGAGCTGGGCGAGGAGGAGCAGGTAGACGTTGCGGACGCTCGGATGCAGTGGGACCGAGACTCCGTCTTCGGAGGGCTTCGCCAGCCCGCGCGCAACCAGCTCCTCGACGATGTCCTCGCCGAGCGGACGGTGGGAGGCCATGCGGGAGATGGAAAGCTCGACCGGTTGGTCGATCTCAGGCAGATGGTCGAAGGACCCCGCCCCGAGGAGCGCCGCGACGGCCTCGGTCAGCTTGGTCGCCGCCTCTTCGTCGAGGAAGGAGCCCGGTTCAAGGACGCGGAGAAGGCCCCGTTCTTCGATCGGTCCGGCGAGGGTGGGGTCGGCGATCACGTTGCGACCCTCCATGTAGGAGGGCAAGAGGATCGCGATCTCGTCGAAGAAGAGCAGCAGCGACTTGACCCAGCTTCCCTCTCGAGCCAGCCAATACGGCTCAGGGTAGTAGTAGGCGATCTCCGCCGGTGGCGCCTCCTCGCTCACGCCCCCGATCATACGGTCCGTCCTTTGGAGCGATCCATCCGTCGTTGAGGTTCCGCACTTGGCCGCCGCGTTCATGCGGATTTCGGCGGGACGTGGACTGTTGCAAAGGAGCGCCTCTAACAATCGACCCGCCTGCCGGACAGTCAAAGAGCGCCAGAAACCGGGCGCGCCATGTCGGCGACCGAGGAGGCGCGTTACCGAAAGGTGCCGGGCGCTAGCCCTGCGGGAGCGGTTCGGTTTGCTCGCCCCGGCGGGGAGAACCGCCGGCACGGGGGCGGTCGCCCTCCTCGAGCGGTTCCGTCGGCTCGCCTGGGCGAGGATCGTTCCGCAGATCGGCATCGCGGCCGTTTTTGCCGCCGCCCTTCTCGAGCACTTCGGTGTCCTCGCCTTCGCGGGGACCGTTACGCAGCCGCGCTTCGCGACGGTCCTTGCCGCCGTCGCGCTCGATTACTTCGGTCTCCTCGCCTTCGCGCGGATCGAGGGCCAACGGCGAAGCGAAGCGGCGTTCGAGATCTTCGAGGGAGGATGCCATCAGGTTGGTACTAGGTTACCGCCGCCACGGACGTCAGGACCAGGCCGAGCACAAGCCCGCCGAGACCGCAACCCACGAGCCAATAGGCGTGGCGCACCCTGGTCACCTTGACCTTGTTGGTGGCGCGCGCCTGCGGCAACATGCCGACCGCGTAGGTGGCAGCGATTCGGCGATCGCGTCGGCCGGGTCGAGCCGGAGCCGCTCGTCGTCGACGCGATCCCGGGCGGCGGCCAGCGAGACTCCCTCGAAACCCTTCGGCGACAGGTCGGAGAGCGCCACGGTCGCGGCTGCGAGCAACAGCAGGGAGGCGACGCTGAGTACGGCGCCGAGCGCAATCGCATAGGCCTGCGAGAGTCCGCCGCCGACCAGGACCGAGGCGCCGACCGAGGCGCCGATCGAGAGCGCGAGCCCGGAAAGCTGGGCGATGCCGGTCAGCTTGCCGTCGAGCGCGCGGGCGCGCTCGCTCTCAGCGTCGATGTCGGTACGGGCACATTCGAGCGTCGCCTGGGCGATCTCGAGGCTCAGCGGACGGACGATCTTGAGGCGTTTCACGACGCCGATGCCGGGCGGGGCGCGGAGTTGCGCAGTTCGGAGGGTGGGAAAATCAGGGCTTGCCCTTCAACGCGTAGCCGTTGCCTTTTTTGACAACCAATTTGTCGGCGCGCGCTTTCGCGATCAAGACGCTGACCTGGGTCGGCCTCACACCCATCTCCTTCGCGAGCGCGGAAGGACGGGCGCCGGGGTTGGCTTTGATCGCGGCGAGCAGCTCCTCGCGGCGCTGTCCCCGCGCCGCGCGTTTGGCACGTTTGGGTTTGCGCGGAGCCCGTTTGCGTTTGGGCGGTGTGACGAGCGCCGGCGCACTCCCCCGCGGTCGACCGCGTCGACGTTTGCGGACAGTCCCCTCCCCCAGGCCGACCAGCGCGCGCTCGAGCTGACGGGCCTCGGCACTGATATCGGCGAGGCGGGACTGAATCAGTTGGCGGGCGTCGTCAATGGTGTCGGTCACTGTCACTCCTCCGTAGACGTCGGAGAGGGGACCCTACCCCGGCCGCACGGCGTCGCGTTCGAAGCGGCCTCTCAGCAGTCAGGAACCGAGAAATCAGTGTTGTGGGTGTAGGGCCCGCCGTAGGGATCGCCGTTCATGAACGTGTTGGCAGGGGAGTAATAGCCGTTGTTCCAGGGCGAACTTGCGATCCGGTACCAGTAGCCGTCGGGGTTGACGCTCGCGATCGTCGGGTCATAGACCTTGCACGACACTTCGACCCATTGGCCCGCGGCGATGGCCGGGCCCATCCCCGAGGCGTTGTGGTAATTCGTGAAGGTGTTGACCGGGTGGTTCGGCGTCTCCTGCTCTGACCAGGTCGTCTGCGTCGGCGGTGCCGGCGGCGGCGCAGACGAGGTACAGGCCGGAATGCCGGGCGAGGGTTGACCGAGCGCCTGGCCGTCGGCGACGAAGTGCTCGTTGATCCAGCCACTGCCGCCCCCCGGCCCACCGACCTGGCTCGCCTGCTCCCACATGGCGTCGGCCGAGCCCGGCACGTTCGCGGCACCCGCCTGGTAGCAGGTCGGCCGCACGATCGTCCCGGGATAGAAGCCAACTCCCGGCATCGCCTCGGCGGTGTTCCAGTCCGGTCCCGAGCGCCAGTAGACCCCGCCATCTGCGTATTGGACGTAGTACCCGCCGGGCGGGAGCGCGGCGGGCGACGGGACCGAGCCAGGCGGCGTCGGCCCAGCCGCACCGCAGGCCTCGGTCTGGCCGACATTGCGGGCCGTCTCGCCCATGTAGCCGGCGATGAAGTCGTGGTCGAGTTCGATCGGCCCGCCGTGGCCCTTGGCCTTCAGGCAGTAGTAGATCTGCGAGGTAGGTATCCAGCGACGCTGTAGTTCCCCGTCACTTCCCCGTTCGATCAGCCACGCCGTCTTCTGGGGATTCGGGTCGGCGGTCCACTGGATGATCTTCCCCTCGTAGCCGTCGGCCGCATCGGCGCCGAGTTTCGGGCTGCAGTACTCCTTCACGATCGTGAAGTAGGAAGCCTTCGGCCGCCATGCCTGGAAGTCGTAGGTCGGGCCAGTGGAACCGGGAAGGCCATTGGGGACGACGCCGTATTCGAGGTGGCAGAGAAACTGGGCGTAGACCGATTCGTACTGTTCATCGGTGAGCGTCGGGATATGCGCGCACTTCTCCAGATCAGACCAGACGTCACCGGAGAAGTAGATCCCGATCAGTCGCGCCTTCGTCGTCGGTGCGAAGCTGATTTCGGTCTGCGCGCCGGAGCCGGTCGTGCCAGCTTCGCTCATCCAACTGCTGCCAGGGCATTTTCCATAGGGGATGTCCCTGGATGGCAACGGGTCCACCGGTCCCGGCGTGGCGGCTGAGGCCGTAGCCATCAGGGATCTTCGCTCGGCCTGCGGGCCGAGCGCCCTACTCCTCCGCAGGGGGTGGGGGAAAAGATGGGGGTCGGAGGTTGAGACCTCGATCTTCGCCTTTTCTCCGGGGCGCCAGTGGGCGCGGCGGCAGTCGCGACCGTGGTCTTCGAGACAGCGGTAATAGAAATCGGGCCACCGGAGTCGAAACTGCACGCGGCCGGAAGGCGGGACCGTCGCGGTCTTGCCGACACCGACACCGCAGCAGCTGCTGGTAGGCCCCGTGAGGACGAAGGGGGAGACACGACTTCCGGGGCGGAGTCGGCGCGCGACAAATGAAAATGAGAGGGGCCGCCCGGGTCGAGGGCTGACGTTCTTGGTGATCGTGATGGTGGAGGCCGTGGCCGAGGCTGAGAGCGCCCCTGCGAGGAGGAAGGACACGATCAATGCGCCGACCATCTTCGACTGCGGGCTCACCGGCGTGAGAATACCCTGTGTACCGTGTCAGAGCTTTCCAGGTACGGCATTGGCGTCAACGGCAACGGCGGGTTTGTCCCGCTCACGCCCTCCCGTCGCGACTGAGCTGATCAAACGACGCCCTGGAGACGGCGCGGAGGACTCCGGGGATGGCATCGCCTGTGCACCATCGGCAACCGTTACTCGTTGTCGGCGAGGGAGATGCCGATCCACTCCAACTCCCCGTTCAGGACGGGCGTGTGATCTGGAAACCATGCCGCGGCGACTGCCAGCTCGTGTGCCGTGAAGGCACCGCTGCGGTAGGCGAGCACCCGCTCGGTGTAGGTCATTTTGGCGAGCACCGTCACGACTTCGGCCGCGACCTCGGCCGGTTCCCGGACGACCTCGCGGGCGTGCGTCCTTGTCGGGGCGGTGACGGCCGCTTCGGTCTTGGTTCTCGACATCGGTTCCTCCTCCAGGAGGCCCCCGCCGGTTGCGGGGGCGATGCCCACCAAGGCCCGCCGCGGCGGGCATCATCGGGCAGGAGCCCCCGTTGCCGGGTCGCCCGAACCTGTGCAAAAAAAGCGCCCGCCGGAGCGGGCGCCTTTCGGAGGAGAGGAGACTCAGGCCGCGACCGGCTCGGCCTCTGGCAGCGCCTCCTGCGCCGAGTCCTCGGCGCTCTCGGCGTCCGGCTTGCGGCCGAGGAACTGGACCGCTTCGGCGATCACCTTCACGTACTCGCGGCGCTCCTCGCCTTTGCCGACCTCGCGCCAGTCGAGCCGGCCTTCGACTGCGATCGGCCGACCCTTGGCGAGGTAGGTGTCGCAGCTCTCCGCCTGGGCGCCGAAGACCGCGACGTTGAAGTAGTCGACGGTGTCGACGTAGCCGTCCCCGCTGCGGCGGCCGTTGACCGCGGGCCGCAGGTTGGCGACCTTGGTGCCTGATTCGAGCTCGCGCAGGTCGGGGTCGCGGGTCAGGTTGCCGGTGAGGGTGACGTTGTTGATGTTCATTTCGGGGCCTCCTTGGGAGGTGGTCGTTGACGCCACCCGTTGCGGCAGGTGGCCGCAGGCGCGGAACCGAGCGCCAGCGAGGGGACCCCCTCGTGGGGTTGAAGCGCCGGCGGCGCCTGCAAAGCTCGGGCAAGGAGGAATGACCGCTTCCCCGGGAGATCCGGATGTTCGACTCCTCACCTCCCGGCCGACCACCCACGGCCCAGCTCAAGCGTCGAGGGCCCGGGCTCGCTCAGGGTTCGACCAGGCAGCGGGGCACGCTTGCGAGCTTCATCGCACAGACGCGGTGCTGACCGTTGCCGAGCAGGGACCGTTCAACCAGATCGGCTCGCGGAAGAAACTCGCCGCCGCCCACAGCTCCTCCTCGCCCAACGCGACGTGCGCAGCGAACCAGTCGCCCGCCTCGAAGCAATCCTCGCTTCCGGTCGCCGCCCAGAAGTCGATCGCTGCGGCAGCGGCGCGGCGCCAGTCGGGGCGGTGATACCGACAGCGCCTGACCTCGTCCGTCGGGAGTGAACGAGTCGCGCGCTCGAGGATCGGCTGGACGGCCTCGGAGTCGGCGTCCCGAAGCTCGGCCGGGACGGCTGCCGCAAGCTGCGCCCAGAAGTGGCACTTCGACGGATGGTGGGGCCAAGGGAGTGGTGCAACGTCCACGACTTCCATGACCGCAGTCTGACCAAGGCGCCGAGTGCGGCGCGTGGTCGTCGCTGAGCGGTGCGGGTCAGCGCTCGGCCGCAGCCCGCTCCTTCTCCTCTTCTTCTCCCTCGCCTTCGACGAAGGTCGACCAGCTCGCGGTGCTGCCGTATCCCTCCAGCTCGTAGTCGGTGTCGACCGCGCTCGAGCCGCCGCGTCGCTCGGCCATCTCGCGGCTCACCGCCCGCAGCTCGCGGCGGCGATCAGCGGTCGGGGTCCGCCGGGCTCCGCGCAGGCGGTCGATCTCGCGGCTCGCGTCGGCGGCGGTGCGCGGGTAGGCGAAGCTCTGCCCCGTCTTCAGCGCGAGGTCGCGCAGGTAGCGGAGCTGCTTCGGGGTGGCCTCCTTCTCGGCGTGTGGCTGTGGAGTGCTCATGGCCCCGCCCCGCAGGTCGGGGGAGGCCGCGGCCGGAGGAGGCCTGCTATCGGTGCGGGTAAGAGCGCTCCACAGCCCACCGGCGAGTGATCCGCGGACGAAGAAGGGGACCCGACTCGCGCCGAGTCCCCCTCTCGGTCAGGAAGCCACGCCCTCCTTTCGCTGCCTGGGTGAGCGCCGCGGCGCCAGCGCCTTCAACTCGGCGGCGAGGATCTCCCGCACCTTCTCCTCGGCGGGGTCGTGCCGGTAGGCGCCTTCGCCCGGCTCCAGGGCATCCTCGTCGGCGAGGAGCGCCGCGATCTGGGCGTCGGCGATCAGCTCGTCGACCTCGGCTGCCGACTTGGCCCCCTCGATCCGCCCGACCAGGAACTCCCTCGCCTGGTTGATGGCGGCGTAGGCGACCTTCGCGTCCCCTCCGTCACCGGTCTCGGTCTGCAGGCCCTGCAGCTGGGGCATCACCAGCCGCAGGCCGGCCGCGGCGAGGCTGCGGTCTTGCAGTACGAGGGCGATCGCCCCCGCCTTGGCGCGCGCGAGCCCGTACTTCTTGCGACCCTCCGGCCCGCGCCGTTTCAGCAGCGCGTGGCCGACGCGCTCGTTGTAGGAGCGAGCGGCGGCTTTCCGCTCGTCGGCCTCTTTCCTGGCCTCGGCCCTTTCCTCCGCCCGGCGCTCCTGCTCGGTGGTGTCGGGCTGATCGGACTCTTTCGCCGCATCGGCCTGAGTCCGTTTCATCGCCTTCGCGCGCTTTTTGGCCTCCTTCTCCTCGCGCTCGATCGCGACCTTGACCAGGTCGGCAGCCATCGCCTTGTCGGTCACGAAGGTGATCGACCAGGGGAATTCGCCCGAGCCCGCCTCGTACTCGAGCAGCACCCCGGCGGCGCGGGCGACCGTCAGCTCGACTTCGCCGAGGGTGATCACCGGATCGGATTTGCGGGCGCCGCCGAGTCCGACGGCGGCGAGGTGGCGGGCAGCCAACTTGTCGCGCTCCTCCCGGTCGTCGATCACCTCGCTCATGCGGACGTGACGAGGATCGACCATCGTCGGCGGATCCTCCAGGGCGCCTTCGCCGATCGCGTCGGCGACGCCGTAGATCAGCTGGTCGAGGTCGCGGCAGAAGTCGCCGGTCTCGGTGTCGCCGCGGGCGAAGAGCTCGCAGACGCACTCGGCGATCCGTGGCGAGGCCGCGGCGATCTGCCGCAGCTGCGGCTCGGCGTCGAGCGGGACGCTCCCCGAGCTGATCGCCTCCCTGGCCTTCGGCGGCAGCTTCAGGAGCCGGCGGCGGACGCCGACCCAGGCCTGGGACATCCCGACCTCGGCGGCGATCGCCTTGGCAGTCCCGAGGCCCAGCTCGGCGGCCAGGGCCTCGAGGCCCTCTGCCTCCTCCACCGGGTCGAGTCGCTCGCGATGGACGTTCTCGACGAATGCGGCGGTCTTCGAGTCGCTCTCGCGCACCGTGACCGGGACGCGCTTAAGACCCGCGAGCTTCGCGGCCCGCAGTCGTCGCTCGCCGGCGGTGAGGACATAGCCGTCCTTCACCGGCCGGATGACGATCGGCTCGACGATGCCGGTCTTCTTGATGCTCTCGGCGAGTCTCTTCAACGCTTCGGGGTCGAAGCGCCGCCTGGCGTTGTGGCCCTCCTCGACCTCGATCTTGTCGATCTCGACCTCGGGGGTGGCCAACGTGGTCGTGCTCATCACATGACTCCTTTGAAAAGGGACTCCCGCCCGCTGCGGGAGCCGGTGCCCCCGCCCAGCGCGCGAATGCGCGCCAGAATGCGGGGGTCCGGATCACGCGGCGGCGAGGGCCAGCCCGCGGCCGATCGCGTCGGGGCTCATCGGGCAGGCTCCAAGCTCCCCGGCGCGGCCGCGGTACTCGGCGACTAACACCGCCAGCTCGGCCTTGCTGTCGAAGCCGCGCTCGACGAAGTAGGGGCGTCCCGCGCCGACCGGGTGGTCGTAGACGAAGACCTCGCCATCGATCCGGCGGCCGACGAGGACGCGCTCGCCCTGCTCGGTGTCGTAGCGGCCGAGCTCGACCTTGGTACCGGTGGCCTGGCTGTGGACTGTGGTCTGCATCGCCTTCTCCTTCGACTCGACGGTGGATGTCGCCGAGCCGACCGGCGGCGGGACGTCGGCCCGGAACACGAGCGGGATCGAGGGCGCGGTAGCGAGGCCCGCGCAGCGGTGCCTTGCAGGGCGGGCGACACGCCGCCAGGCTCAGAGAAGAAGACACCGGCGGCCGATGGAGGCAGGCACCACTCTGCCCGCAGACCTCAGCCGGCGGCCGCGGTCTTGAGCGCCGCCCGGCCCTCATACATGCAGCGCTTGATCTTCGTCTGCGACCAACCGCGCCCGGCGGCGATCTCCTCATAGGTATAGCCGGCGGCCTGCAGGATCACCGCGTCGCGCTCGTCGGGCTTGAGGCGCTCGAGCCGGCGCGAGGCTTCGGCGCCTTCGAGGACCCGCTGCTCGGGACCCGGCGCCCGGGAGGGGATCGCTGCCAGGACGAACCCCCGCTCCCCCGTTCCGGGCTCGGCCTCCTGGCCGGCGTAGCGCTCGAGATGGGCCTGCTCGCGAAGGCGCCAGCACTGGCGCTTCAGGGTGAGGACGAGCCACGGCAGCGCCGGTGCCTCGCCATTCGGATCGAAGTGGCGGATGAAGGCGACGAAGGCGTCCTGCAGCGCCTCCTCGGGATCGCCGCCTCCGCGCGCGTGCTTGCGGGCGATTCGGAGCAGGAAATCGCGCCGTTCGGTGAACAGTGCGGTGGCGAGCCGGCGCACCTCGGCACTGCCATTTGGTTCTGGGTACATCTCGGACCTCCGTCCTCGCTGGGATTGACGGAGGCGCAAGACGCACCTGGGAGGGCGGCCCGGAACCCGGGGCCGAAGTGAGCTGTCCGGTTGGGGCTCGGGCCGAAGGAGTCCCGCAGGGGACTTGCAGGGACGCCCGCAGGTGCCATACCTCGCGGAGGAAAGGCCAGCGAGGACGGAGGGCGGATCAGTACATGGCGCGCGCGAAAAAGTATGTGCGCCGTGGATGTGGATGAGGTCCCGGGCGGGCGGCGCTCAAACGGCGGGTAGGCGAGCGGTGCGGATGGACCCTACCTCGGGGCACAGAGGAGCGAACGACTGGGGAAGGAACTACACCCCATTTCTAAAGGAGAGGTAAAGAAGAACGGGTGAGAGTGGCACCCGCCTATACCGGCGGCAGATGGAAGAACTGGACTGTGAGCCTTGCTCGGCGCGAATCATCGCCCGGCCAGTGGACTCGACAGTCAAGCTCGTGCTCCTCGTCGTCGCGATTGACCTCGTCGAACTCCTCGCGAGCCTCGAGTGCCGCAGCGGCGGTGTCGAACACAGCGCCGATGTCCTTCGCTTTGACGAAGAAGATCAGGGCGAGGCGCGAGTCACGCCAGGTCGCGTAGCCGTAGAGCTGAGCGAGGGCGGCGTCGAGCGCTTTCGGGCCCGACCACCATTTGCACTCGGCGATGAAGACGCTCTTGTCCTCGACTCGGATCAAGACGTCGGTCTTGCCACTCTTGTTGAACGCCTCGGCGTAGGTGTTGCCCTCGAAATGGGTGTTGAGGATGAGGAGGAACTGGTCGCGGAGGGCTTCCTCGCCGGCGTCGGCGTAGCTCCCGGGGGCACGCTCCAGGCCCTTACCCATCGCCCGGATGTTCTGCAGCACCTGCTCATAGAGGGCGTCGAGCTGGGAGCCGTCGAGCGGAGCGGGATCGGCCGGGGCGGCGCGCTTGGCTACCGCGCGTGCCGGCGTGCGCTTTCGCCGCAGGGGCGGCATCTCGATCGGGCCGGGCGCGTCCTCACGTTTGACGACGGGGATCTCCAGGTCGCCCAGGAACTCGCGTCGGGCGAGCAGATCCGTGCGCCGGGTCTCCGCCAGGGCGAGGGCTTCGGCGGCGAGTTCGGCGTTGAAGACGTCGACCCGACGCCGCGCGTTCTCGCCGCCGGCCTGCAGCGCGGCCTTGAAGCGGTTGATCTCGACCTTCAGCGACGATGCTCCCTTCTCGTAAGGCCAGTCCCAGATCCGGACGATCTCGGTGACGTTTACCTCGCCGCGCCAAGGCTCCGCGTCGAAGGGACCTGCCAGCGCGAAGAGGAACTCGCCGTCGGTGGCGGGGACGGTGAGTCGGAAGCGGCTCCCCTTGCGGATGATCGGCCCGCCCATCTCCGAGAGCGTGTAGGAAATCCCGGCCATGTGGGTGCAGTCGACCTCGACCTCACCGAGGTCCTCGACCGCAGCAGCGTCGAGGTCGAACGCGGGAGCTTCGATCGCCAGCTCGTCGGAGAGTCCGGCCGCCCAGCGCTCGGGGTCGGCCTCCAAGACGGCCGCCTCGGATGCGGCGGCGACATCGTGGGCCAGCTGGCGGCGTCGCTTGCGGAACTGCCCGGGCTCGTCGCGGCCTTTCCCGTCCATTTGTCCGATCCAGGAAACGATCGGTAGACCATAAGTGGCAGGAGGGCGCCCGTAGGCACCCCCACAGTCGGGCGCTAGACCATCGCCCCCATGATCTTCTGCAGCTCGGCGAGGTGAAGCCGCAGGCGCCTCGCGGTCTCGCTCTCCGGCAGGCCGAGGGTGCCGAGGTTCCCGAACGGGGAGGTCTGCTCCGCCTGCAACGGTCCGATCTGGAACTGGTTTCGGTAGGCCTGCGGCAAGGCAGACAGGACACGCCGCTTCCAGGCGTCGACATCGGCTTCGGTAGGTGCCGGGCCGTAACCGAAGGAACTGATCGGGCTCAGCGGATTGGTCGCCTTCAGCATCCTGTCGCCGTCGGTGTAGAGCTTCTCGAGGCTCGCCAGAGAGGCGGGCCGTGATCGGCGCCGCGGTTTGGACGACGGAGCATCCCTCGCCGCGGAGGGCTCCTGGTCCGCCGGCCGGACGCTCTCGGGAGCATCTGCCGGCGCCTTCTCTCCATCATCCGGCTCCGAGACGTCGGCAGTCGAGTCGAGATCGTCCTGCTCGGAGCCGTAGATCTCGGCCAGCGGGCTGTCGGCGATCGCGATGCGTTCGCCGCGATCAAGCGAGCGGCGTGCGCCCACCGCGGCCTGCAGGCCGGATAAGTCGCGGCGAAAGTGCCAACGGCGAGGATTGTCGCGGAGCGCCTCGAGGGCGGTGATCCGCAGGTCGACAAGTGCGTTGCGGGTGGAGGCCGCCACGCCGCGATTGCTTTGGAAGCGCTGGCGCTCGGCATCGCCGAGAGCGGCGCTCAGGAAATCACTGGTCTTGCGCTCCAACACGTTGTAGGCGGGAGCTGAGGTTTCGCCAAATTCGCTCGCACGCAGCTTGCGCCACTCGTCGATCAGCTTGACCAGCTCGTCTTCGATCAGCCGCCCGCTCGCCTGGCCGAGGATGTTGCGGGGCTTACGCACCGGCGGAGGTTTCGGCTCATCTGCGCTGACTTCTGGCGGCTCGGTGCGATCGATCAGTACGGTCGTCGCGATGATCGCCGCCAGAGCCATTAGCGCCAGCCCGTACCACACCAGGTAGGTCACCGGACGGTGAGTGTGATCACTGACGCCGAGACCGATTGCGGTAGAGATCGTGATGCCGAACACAGCCGCCGAAGCGGTGCGCACGTATCCGAGCCCGACGGAGCCGAACCACCGCGAAACCGTGGTGCGCCAGCCCGAAGAGCCGCCGAGGAGCATCGGCAGAAACACCGAAATAGCCCCTGACACCAAGCCGGCGAGGATTGCGAACAAGATCACGGGCAGACCCTATCTTTGAAGTAGAAGGGCTCAGCGGAGGGACCTGGCTCGAACTCCGACTCGCGGCCGGCGTACGGTCTGCGCATGACCTTCCTCCAGACGCTGGTGGCGTTCCTTCTCGGCGGCGTGGTGACGCTGACTACGCAGTTGATCCTGGAGGCTCGGCGCGAATCGCGGAGTCGCATCCAGCGGGATGAGGAGACGGAAACCGAGACCAAGATGGCGGCTCGGCTGATCGTTCTCGATCTGATCTCGATGCTGGCGCTGCTCAAAGCTGCCCGACAGACCGGGCGGTGGTGGAATGCGCTTCAGCTACCTACCACGGCATGGGATTCTCATTCGGAGGCGCTAAGTCGAGTGCTCTCCGACGAGATTTGGCGAACAGTGGGGTCGACCTTCGCCGGGGCCGCCGCTTGGAACGATCTCGTCCTTGGTGCCCGTCGCTACTACTGGGTGATGCCGCGCCTGAACCTGCGACGTTTGGGATTGGTCGACATGCACGACGCCCTGCGCGAAGGCGCGGCGGAGGGTCTGCGTTCTTGCTGCCGATCGCACTGCCGACGATCGGAGAGGACGATCCACTCCAGGATCTGGCGAAGGCGGCGCTCGAACCGCCGACGTAGCCAACTGCACGCGGAGGTGCGCCGTCGCACCGAAGCTGGTTACCGCCTCTTGGGCTAGGCGCCACGAGTTCGGGTTGGCCTGGCCCGCGTCGGCCATCTCCGCCAACGGAGGACAGGCTGGGAACACATCACCGGCACGCCCGGACCCTTCGCCGGTGCTCTGATCTCCTCTTCCAGTTTGGCACCCGCCGCTCCCACTCCGGTCCCGATGAATCGGGACTTCCCTTCGGCTCCGCGCGCGCGGTCGCGCGCCCTTTTTCGCGGGCTCGTCGATCAGAGCACCTACGAAGGAGCCGAAATGTCAAACGTCAACACCGTCGTGATCACCGGCAACCTGACCCGGGACCCCGTGCTGCGTTACCTGGAAGGAGCCGACGAGTTCGTATGCAGGATGCGGGTGGCGGTCTCGGGCCGACGCAAAGACGCCGAAAGCGGGCAGTGGGTCGACCGGCCGGGCTACTTCGACGTCGCGGTCTGGGGCGAGCACGCCCACACCTGCGCCAACTACTTGCTCAAAGGTCGGGGGATTGCGGTCGCGGGTCGCTTGCGCTGGAGCGAGTGGGTCGTGGCAGACGCCCGGCGCGAAGGCGTCGAGATCGTCGCGACCCGGGTCCAGTTCCTGGGGTCCTAGATACGGGCCGGGGCCGCCCACACGGCCGCGTCGCTCTTGGCAGCGGCGCGGCCGTTGATTTCTCTGACAAAGTCCGCGGCCCCATGGACTTCGATCAGGTGGAGAGATACCTGCGCGAGATCAGGCGCACGCGGATCGACATTGTCGAACGCGTCCAACGGGTCCTTCAAGACCCGGCAACGGAGCGAGGGCTTCGGGACGCGGGCAGGGTCCTCCGGGAAACCGGCCCGGCGCTTCTTCGCGACGTACTGAGCGCATCGAAAGACTTCGCGGATGCTTTCGTCGATGCGATGCCGGAGAACTTTCACGCGCTGACGAACCCACAAGTGTTCGCCGCAGTCGAACTGATGGAGGGGACGGGATGGAGCCTCCTGTGGACGCCGCCCGCCGAGACGGTGGTCGAACTCCTGGGAACCCGAGACGCCGCGGTCCGCCGGGAAATACTCCTCGGCGCCGAGCCGCGCATCCTCTTCGATCTCGACGGTCTGCTGAGGAGGGTCCGTCGGCCTGACCTGCTCCCGCTTCGCGCGGCGACGCGGGAGTCGCTGGAGACGTATCGGAGCGGCTTCTTCACGGCATCGCAAGCATTGAGCGCGAGCATCCTCAGCTCCGCCCTGCACGAGCACCTGGGCGAGAAGAGCCACGGGAAGGCGCGAAAGCGGTTCATCGAGGCAAACGAAAAGGAAGCATCGCTGAGTGATTTCCGCTGGATCGCGGTCCAGCAGGCACTTGGGAAGGTGCTCGACGATTACAACCCGGCGACGGGGCGGCCGGAGCGTTCGGATTTCAACCGACACGCCTCGGCACACCGCGTGAAGGAACCGCAGTACCGGCAGGTGAATGCGCTCAGCGCGTTGATGTTGGTGACTTCGCTGCTGTTGGAGCTCGACGACCCGTCCTGGGCTGAACGGACCGCCCGCAAAGATGGGATTCGGGTCAGTAGGAACCCGAAAGGAGATGGCGTCGGGGAAACTTGACCGAGCCTTCGCGCTCGAAGCGAGCGAGCTCGGGCTCGGGTCCCACCCCGGCGGGATCGTCGAGGGCGACCGGGTCCATTCCCGGGACGGGGATCGGACCACGCCATTTCTCCAGGAGGTCGCGGACATCGGGGGGAAGGATCAGGCCGGGGTAGCTACCGGCCCTGCGGCGCACCAGCTCGTGTAGGCGGCCCTCGGAGTCGACGACGCCCCAGAAGTCACGCAGGACACCCGAGGCCTCGTTGCGCCATTCCTCGCGAAACAGCTCGGAGGCGATCTTGATCCCGCCCTGGTGGCCGCCAGAACGCAGCGTGCTCCGCGCGTTGTTGTCCCCGCTGATCTCGGCCAACCGGCCGAGCCGGCGCCGCTCGCTGTCGCGGACCCAGCGACGCAGGTCCTGGCTACGCTCGAGCATGGTCCGATCGTGTGCGGTCACCTCCTGGCCGACGCCCGCGGCCTTGAGCAGGAAAGCAGTGAGCAGAGAGGCAAGGACGGCTGCGGCGACGGCAGTGAGCACGGCCGCGATTATCGAAGGCGAGCCGGTCGATTCCGGCGGTTGGCCGGAGATGCGCGCCGGCGGTTGGCCCATGGTCTCCTGCCGACTAGGTTCTGCGATGGATGCCGGAGCAGGGCTCAACACGACTCGCACCTGAGCGGCTGGCTGGCAGCTGGGCGAAGCTGACGCGAGCGCAGGTCCATGTGGAAGACCTCCAACGCTCCATCCTCGATTCGTGCGGCGGCGAGGCACCGCCCCGTGTCCTCAGCACGCAGCGGCAGTTCGATCCGGAGAACAATCTGATCCTCTGGATCGCCGAGAGCTTGCCCGAGATCGGAGATGACTGGGGCCTGATCGTCGGCGATGCGATCCACAACATGCGCTGTGCCCTGGACCATCTCTGGTGGCAGTTGGCCATCGACCACCTCGGACGAAAGCCCACAGAGAAAGAGGCGCGGGAAATCCTGTTCCCAATCCTCCCCCACCTGAACCCTGAAAAGTTCAGGAAGCACCGCTACCTCAAGTACGTGTGCGCTGAGGCGGCCGAGAAAGCCGAGCGATTTCAGCGCTATGACGCGAGTAAGGATCAAGTCCTCCTGTTGACCGTGCTCGCGACTCTCCAACCGCGACAAGCACAGGGAAATCCACCCGGCCTTCTTCGTCAACACCACGGCCTCGATTCCGATGGAGCCGTTCGACGAGGTTTTCGTCGACTGCGAGCTCCCGAGCGAAGTCCGTGACGGGATGCGCCATTTCGAGAGTCAGATCGTGCATCCGCCTGAGCACCCTTTGGTGGGCGACGTAGTGACCGGCATAAAGGTCAGGCCGACCGGCCCGGCTCCGGACATAAGGGTCCAAGCCCAGGTGACCGGAGAGATCGCCCTCGGAGAGGCGAATCTGCCCTTCGGAATCCTCAGCGAGCTTGGTCTGTTCGTCTCGGGCACCCTCAACTGGTTCGCGCCCCTGCTCCGCGAGCCAGAGGCGGCGATCGGTAGTTGAGCCTGCGGTTACGGTCGGCACCTACGCTTGGCCCGGTTCGGGCGACATGACATTCCGGTCCCAGGGCTACAGCGGTTCGTCGAAGAGGCGACACGGAGATTTCGGTCCCAGGGGGTTGGGAGCGCGAT
>JAOPZF010000156.1 GCA_025964255.1 Solirubrobacterales bacterium
GCCAGCCACTCGGCGACGGCGACCGCCGCGTGCTTGGTCACCGAGTAGGGCATCAGGCCCGGGTTGGCGGTCAGGCCCGCCGCCGAAGCGGTCGAGCTGAGGTGCCCGTGGCGCCGCTCCATCATCCCCGGCAAGAGCAGCCGCGCCGCCCAGATGTGGGACATCACGTTGACCTCCCAGGTCTGCTGCCACTGGGCGTCGGTGACCTCGGGGCCACCGTAGGGCCCGGCGATCCCGGCGTTCGAGCAGAAGACGTCGACCGGCCCGAACGCCTCCTCGGCCGCGGCGATCAGCGCCGCGACGCCGCCCTCCGAGCCGACGTCGGCGCGCAGGCCGAGGCCGCCGAACTCGGCCGCGACCGTGACGCAGGCCTCGCCGTCGAGGTCGGCGACGACGACGCCGCGGGCGCCCGCCCGGGCGAAGGCGCGCGCGGCCGCGGCGCCGATCCCGGCGGCGCCGCCGGTGACGACGACGTGGGCGCTATCGAGGTCCACAAGGCGACCGTATTCGCCTTCGGCCGCCACGCCGAGGAGCACCTAGGGTCGCCTCTGTGGGTTCCTTCAAGGCGATCTCCTGCTGGTCCGCCCCGCGCCCCGGGGACGTCGAGGCCTTCGAGCGTCACTACTGGGACGTCCACGTGCCGCTGGCGGCGGCGATCCCGGGCACGGTCAGCCTGACCCTGACCCGTACCGACGAGGGGCTCGAAGACGCGCCGCCCTCCTATTACCGCGTCGCCGAGACCGTCTTCGAGAGCCGCGAGGCGCTGGCCGCGGCGATGCGCACGCCGCAGTGGGAGGCGCTGCGCGCCGACGCCGCGGTGATGTACGAGCGCTTCGGCGTCACCCTCGCCAACGGGCTCGGCGATCCGGTCGCGGTCGAGTTGACCGCGGAGGCCTGAGCATGGGCTTCGTCAAGACCGCGGCCGAAGTCGAGCGGATCGAAGCGGCGATCGCGGCACCCCGCTTCGGCGGCGCCCAGATGCTCTCGGTCGAGTTCCTCGTCGACCCCGACTTCGTCGCCGCGGTCCTGCCGCCGCCGCTCGAGCCGACGGCGGAGCCGCGGATGCGGGCGATGGTCGGTCGCTGGCAGTCGAACTGCGTCGGCGATTTCACCGGCGGCACCATCTACGTCACCTGCGTCCACGAGGGCCTCGAGGGCGAATACACCGTCGCCCAGTACATGGACGGCGACGCGCCGACGATCTTCGGCCGCGATGTCTTCGGCGAGCCGAAGAAGATGGCCACCACCACGCTACGGGCGCGCGGGCCACGGATGCGCGGGACGATCGCCCGCCACGGCGTGCCGCTGATCACCCTGGAGGCGGAGCTCGACCGCGACAACGGTCCCTTCGAGACGACCCGCGAGAGCTACAACATCAAGTCGCGCCCGGCGGCGAACGGGCGCGGCCTCGAGGAGGACGCGATCCTCACCCGCGCCCACTATGAGATCCGCGCCAGCGTCTCGCGCGAGGGCGCCGGCCGGATCGCCCTCCGCGGCACCGTCCACGACCCGCTCGACGAGATCCCGATCCGCGAGGTCGTCCGCGCGACCTACTTCGAGGGGGACCTCAGCGCCACCGTCGCGGTCGCCGCCCGCATCCCGGCCGTCGTCTTCGCCCCCTTCCACCACGGCCGCAACGACGACTGGAGCGCCCTCGCGAGCGCCGCCGGCGAGGCGATCCCGCGGGCGGTCTAGCCCTCGGCCTCGGGACGGTGGGCGACCATCGCGGCGCCGACCGTCGCGGAGAGCCGCCCCGCCGCCGCGCCTTCGCGCGCCGCCCCCGGTGCCAGCCCGCCGATCACCGTGCGGCTGAACTGGTCGGCGATTTCGACCGCGTCCATGCTCCCGCCGGGGACGAACCAGGTCCAGGCCCAGTTGATCATCCCGAAGATCTGGACCGAGGTCAGGCGAGGGTTGACGGTGGCGAAGGTGCCGGCGCTCTCGCCGCGCTCGAGGATGTCGACGAGGATCGCCGCGAACTCCTCGCGCAGCCGGCGCACCTCGGCCATCGCCGGCTCCTCGGCCGAGCGGAGGATCTCGCGCGAGAAGGCGACGGTCGCCGCGCGGTCGTCCTGCTGGGCCAGCATCAGCTGGCAGATGAACGCCTGCAGTTCGTCGACCGGGTCGTCGAGCTCGGCCAGGTACTGGCGCGCCTCGGCGAGCCGCCGGCGCATGTAGTCGTTGTTGATCTGCTCGAGGATCGCTTCCTTCGAGCGGAAGTGGTGGAGGACGGTCCCTTTGCTGATCCCGAGCGCTTCGGCGACGTCACGGATGCTGACCTCGTCGTAGCCGCGCCTGGCCACCAGTTCGGTGAAGCAGAGGAGGATCTCGTTCCGCTTGCTTTTCCGCTGCGTCGCCGGCATCGCAGGGAGGCTACGCGAGTAGCCCGCGGGCGATGATGAAGCGTTGGATCTCGGCGGTGCCGCCGCCGATCTGCATCAGCTTCGCGTCACGCATGTAGCGCTCGACCGGGAACTCGTCGATGTAGCCGTAGCCGCCCAGCACCTGGACCGCCTCGGTCGTCACCCGCATCGCCACGTCGCCGCCCATCAGCTTCGCCGCCGAGGCCAGCTCGCGGGAGCCGGAGGCCTCGGCCTCGACCCGGGCCAGCGCCGTCCAGGTGAGCGCCCGCGCCGCCTCGGTCTCGGTGTACATGTCGGCGAGCTTGCCCCCGATCAGCTGGAACTCGCCGATCGGGCGGCCGAACTGGCGGCGCTCGCGGGCGTAGTCGAGCGCCACCTCGAGCGCGCCCTGCGCCACGCCGACCGACTCGGCGGCCATCAGCACCCGCTCCGAGTCGAGCCCGGCGAGGAGGATCGCACGGCCCTCGTCGGGGCCGCCGAGCAGCGCCTCGTCGCCGACCTCGCAGCCGTCGAGGACCAGTTCCCCGGTCGGCGAGCCGCGCCAGCCCATCTTCGAGAACTTGCGCCCGCGGGCGAAGCCGGGTGCGTCGGTGGGAACCGCGAAGAGGCCGAGCCGTCGCTCCTCGGCGCCGCCGGTCCGGGCGTAGACGAGCGCCAGGTCGGCGACCGGCCCGTTGGTGATGAAGGTCTTCGTCCCGTCGAGGCGCCAGCCGCCGCCCGACCGCTCGGCCCGCGTCCGCATCGACATCACGTCGGAGCCTGCCTCGGGCTCGGTCATCGCCAGACAACCGATCACGGAGCCGTCGATCAGCCCCGGCAGCCAGCGCTCCTTCTGCTCCGCGCTGCCGTGCCGCGCGATCCGTCCCACCACCATGTCGGCCTGGTGGAGCACCGTCGCCGCGGTCGAGAGGCAGGCCGCGGCGAGCTCTTCGCCGACGATGCAGAGCTCCGCCAGCCCGAGCCCGGCGCCGCCGTACTCGGCCGGCGCCGTCGCCCCGAGCAGCCCCAGCTCCGCTGCCTGCCCCCAGCTCTCCGTCGGGAAGGTCTGCGCGGCGTCGATCGCTTTCGCCCGCGGCGCCACGTCGCGCCGCGCGAACTCGCGCACGGTCGCCCGCAGCAGTTCCTGCTCGGGCGACAGACCGAGGTCCGGCGGTGACGGCAACGGCACGGCTCAGAGTCCTTCGAAGCGGGGTTCCCGTCTCTCCAGGTAGGCGCGCGCCCCCTCGCGCCGGTCGCTCGAGGCGAGCACCGCCGCCAGTCGGTCTTCGACCCGCAGGTTGGCGTCGGCGATCGGCAGCTGGCCGTCGCGGCGCAGGCCTTCGACGATCGCCCGGGCCGCGAGCGGCGCGTTCCGGGCGATCTTCTCGGCCAGCTCCAGGGCCCGGTCGAGCACCTCCTCCGGCGCCACCGCGTAGTTGACCAGGCCCAGCTCCCGCGCCTCGGCGCCGGTGACCAGGTCGCCGGTCAACGCCAGCTCGGCGGCGGCGGTGCGCGGGATCAGGATCGGCAGGCGGGCGAGGCCGCCGGTCGCCGGGATGATCCCCAGCTTGACCTCGGGGAGGCCGAGCTTGGCCTCGCTCGAGGCGACCCGCAGCAGGCAGGCGAGCGCGAGCTCGAGGCCGCCGCCGATCGCGTGGCCGTTGATGGCCGCGATCGTCGGCATCGGCAGCGCCGCGACCGCGTTCACCGAGGCGCGCAGCCGGCGGTTGTAGGCGAGGTTTTCTTCGGTGCTCGCCGACTCCAGCTCGCGGATGTCGGCGCCGGCGGCGAAGACGCCGTCGGTCCCGGTGATGACGACACAGCGGACGTTCGAATCGCGTCCGAGCCGCTCGACCGCGTCCTGCATCGCGGTGGCCGTGGCGACGTCGAGGACGTTTCGGCGCTTGGCGTTGGTGAGCGCCAGCACGGCGACGTGGTCGCGCAGTGAGACCTCGACCGTGCCGCGCGCGCTCACGGCAGCCCTGCCATGCCGCGCTGGAGCATCACGATCTCGGGGATGACGGCGGCGCTGGAGAGGCGGAGCAGGGCGCGTACCGACTCGGCGACGTCCTCGGCGCGGATCATCGTCTCCGGCGCCACCGAGTCCTTGACGTAGTCGGAGAGCGCCGTGTCGACGAAGGCCGGGCAGAGGACGCAGGACTTGATCCCCGCCGGGCCGAGCTCCAGCTGCATCGCCTGGGTGAAGCCGACCAGCCCGTGCTTGGTCGCCGAGTAGACGCCGAGGCCCGGCTCGCCGATCTTGCCGGTGATCGAGGCGGTGTTGACGACCAGCGCTTCGCCGTGCTCGGCGCCCGCGGCACGCAGCATCTGCTCGGCTTCGCGGTAGAAGAGGATCGGCGCGCGGAGGTTGACCGAGAGCTGTAGCGAGAGGTGCTTGTCCTTGATCTGGCCGAGCTCGCCGGCGACGCCGAGGCCGGCGTTGTTGACCAGCACGTCGAGCCGGCCGAAGCGCTCGCGGTGAGCGTCGACGAGGGCCGCGATCGCCTCCGGATCGCCGACGTCGGTGGCCACCGCCAGCGTCTCGACGGCACCGAATGCGTCCGAGGCCGCGGCCGCCAGCAGCTTCTCCTCGGTGCGCGAGGCGAGGGTCAGGTCGTACCCCTCATCGGCCAGCATGCCCGCGATCGCCAGCCCGATTCCACTTGAGGCGCCGGTCACCAGCGCGGCCCTTCTACTCCCGTCCGCTCCCATGGGCGATAGACTAACCGTCCGGACGGTCAGTCGGGGATTCAGCGCTACGGAAGGGTTGGGATGAGTACCAAGACCGCGAAAGAAGAGGCCGGCGCGGCGCCCGCCGAGGGTGCCCTGGCACTCGACCTCTACCGCGAAGTGACCCGGATCCGGGCACTCGAGCTGCTGCTCAACCGCTACGTCAAGGAACACGGCTTCGGCGGCTTCTGGCATCCCGGACTCGGCCAGGAGGCGGTGCAGGCGGGCGCGGTGATGGCGCTGCGGCACGAGGACTACCTCTTCTACGCCCACCGCGGGCTCGGCTACGCGCTGGTCAAGGGAATGGCGCCCGAGGCGTTGCTCGGCGACCTCTTCGGGCGGGTCGGTGGCAGCGTCGGCGGCAAGGGAGGCGGCACCGTCCACTTCGTCGACCCGGAGCTCGGTGTGCTCGGCCAGGGCGGCACGCTCGGCTCGAACTTCGTCCTCGGCGCGGGCGCCGCGACCTCGATCCAACTGCTCGGCGAGGACCGCGTCGTCGCGGTCTTCTTCGGCGACGGCGCCGCCGCCCGCGGGACCTTCCACGAGGCCGCCCTTCAGGCCTCGGTCTGGAAGCTGCCGATCGTCTGGATCTGCGAGAACAACGGCTGGCACCTCTCGGCGCCGTTCTCGGCGCAGAGCCCGACCGAGGACATCGCCGAACGGGCGAGCGCCTACGGGATGCCTGGCGTCGTCGTCGACGGCCAGGACGCGATCGCGGTCCGCGAGGCGACGCTGGCGGCGGTCGAACGGGCGCGGGCGGGGGAGGGGCCCTCCTTGGTCGAGGCGAAGACGCTCCGCATCCGCGGCCACTACGAGGGCGACCCCCAGAAGTACCGCGACGACATCGCCGACGGGCTCGAGGTGCCCCGCGATCCGCTGAAGATCCTCCGTGAGCGGGTGCCCGAGGCGGAGGCCGACGCGCTCGACGCGGCGGCGGCGGCGGAGGCCGACGCGGCGCTGGAGGCGGTCCTGGCAATGCCGAAAGGCGGCGCCGAGGTGGTCACCCAGGGAGTCTGGTCGTGAGTACGACCGCGGTCGTCCCGGAGGTTCCCGAGGACATCGAGACCGAGCGGATCGGTTACGCCTGGGCGATCAACCACGCCCTCGCCGAGGAGATGCGGCGCGACCCGCGCGTCTGGATGATGGGCCAGGACATCGGCAGGATGGGCGGCGTCTTCGGCGTCACCCGCGGCCTCTTCGACGAGTTCGGCCCGCAGCGGGTCCGTGACACGACGATCAACGAGACCTTCATCGTCGGCGGCGCCGCGGGGGCGGCGTTGACCGGGACGATCCCGGTGGTCGAGCTGCAGTTCGCCGACTTCGGCCTGGTCGCCGGCGACGAGATCTTCCACAAGCTCGCCAAGTGGCGCTACATGCATGGCGGCAAGCTCGGACTGCCGGCGGTGGTGCGCCTCCCGACCGGCGTCGTCGGCGGTGCCGGTGCCGAACACTCGCAGAGCCTTGAGGCGATGGGGATGCACGTTCCCGGCCTCAAAGTGGTGCTGCCCGCGACCCCGGCCGACGCCAAGGGCCTGCTGAAGAGCGCGATCCGCGACCCCAATCCGGTCCTCTTCTTCGAGCACAAGGGGATGTATCGGGTGAAGGGGGAGGTGCCGACGAGCGACGACTACCTGGTGCCGTTCGGCGTCGCCGCGGTGCGCCGCCACGGCGACGCGGTGACGGTGGTGGCGACGGGCCTGATGGTCCCTCGCGCGCTCGAGGCGGCCGAGAAGCTGAGCGCCGAGGGAATCGAGCTGGAGGTCATCGACCCCCGCACCCTCGTCCCCCTCGACATGGACACGATCATCGCCTCGGTGGAGAAGACCGGCCGCGCCCTCGTCGTCCACGAGGCCGTCCGCACCGCCGGCGCCGGCGCCGAGATCGCCTCCCGCATCAACGAAGCGGCCTTCTTCGCCCTTGACGCCCCCGTCTGGCGCCTCGGCGCCCTCGACACCCCGATCCCCCAGGACCCCGACCTCGAGCAACTGGTCATCCCCAGCACCGCCAAGATCGAGTCCGCCGCGCGAGAATTGACGGCTCTCTGACGTTACTTAGGCGCGGATTGGCTCAGGTACTCCGAGAGTAGATATTCGTTTAGAGGTTTCAGCTATCTCTCAGGCGAAACCACAACAATCCATCGTAGATGTCTCGGAAATCATTTGAATTACTTAGGTACGAATGAGTATAGGATTCTTCTCCGATAAGCAGAGGCAAGAGCCGGAGGCCACCACCCATTCCGGGTTAGGCCCATTCCGACATCTTCACTTGGGGAGGAAGACCAGCGTGAGCAGTACCAGCGAATTTCCCGCGATCGACCCGCTCGGTGGTTCACTCGGGTCCTACGCGCACATACGCGCGGAAGCGGAGGCCCACGAGGCTGCCCGCTCCTGGCTTAAGCGGAAGCTCATGGTGATCGTTGATTGGGCTACCTACGACGAGCCCAACTTGACGGACGGCGAAATTACGCTGAGCGTCGACGAGGGGGCGGACGAACCGCTGTCTCCTCAGGAGGAATCGGACATCGCCGCCACCGTCAAGGCGCTGCACGGAGTTGGCCCGGTCAAGTCTCGCTTCTACGACGAGCTGTTGTCCGAGCCAGACCCGGACGCCAGCTCGATTCGCTAGCACCCTCTCCCCAATCAATCACCGTCGCTTCGGATGAAACTCCGGAAGCCTGCACATCTGCCGCTGAGGCCGCCTTCGATGGCGGAGTTGCTTGACTCATCCTCCGGAGACCGCCTTGGTGAGTCGCTAGATCGCACGGCCGACATCTGCCTACCCCTGCTCTTGCGTCCCGAGCGGTGGATCCATCGGCGGGTGGAGAGGATCCAGATCATCGATCGCGCCACGATCCATCGAACCGTCAGCGCGGATTTCACTCTGCCTCCCGGGACCCCGCCGATCGACACGCGCGGCGATCGAGAAATACATGCGGCGCCTCTCTATCTCCTCCGGCGCGATCACCCTGACCCGCTGCGAGAAGGCAAGGCCCGTACGAGGTTCACTCCCTGGCGGCCCGATGAGCACCCGCGCCGTTTGCCGATGTCGCTATTCACGGATCTCACCTTTGAAGACGACCGCGGCAACCACCTTCCCTTGGTCACCCGCAGGCAGACCACTGCCCTCGCCAGCCTCATGTTGGGGAAGCTGGCAGCGCAGACGGTGGGTGAGTCACTCCCCGATGAACTCAATAGAAAAGTCGCGACCATCGTCCAAGGCAACCGGCTCAACCGGCGCGAAGCTCTTCGAGATGTCTTCGACAAGAACGCCACGGGCGCGCGCGAAAACCTGCGGAATTCGGCCAAATTCGGGGAATTCGCGTGCGTCCTGGCTACGCATTTGCCGATCGTTTGCCTGCTCCCGACGGGAGCGCAGCGGCGCACGATCACGAAGCTCTCATACGTCGAGCCGATCGACCCCGACGAGTCGATGGGGAAAGCGCAGCTACGAAGATTTCTGTTCCTCAAGTCCGAGTATTTCGCCGTCAGCATCACCGAGATTGCGGCGAGCGCCAGCCACCACATCGAACTCGTCCTGCCTGACGACCTGCAGTTGAACTACATCGCCTTGACGGGGAAGGAGTACCGCTCGGCGAATGTTCCGTGGAAGAAACTGAAGCCGCAGGAGCGAGTCTTCTCGATCCGCCAGGTCGCGAGGGCGAACAGAGGCAATCTGTACATGTCCGACATGCCTCCCGGGCGACGGATGGGTCGGGTCGCGCTCAAGCTGCGGGTCTGTCGCACCGGTTTCATGCTGGGGGCCTTGGCGACGTCCTTCGCGATCACCGTGTTGCTCGGGGTGATGGCGCTACTGGCACATGATGTCTTCCGGGACTCCGAATCCGAAGCGGCGGTGGTCACGCTGCTTCTCCTGCCGACGATCGTGGCGGCCTACGTCGCCCGCCCCGGCGAGCATTCGATGACCTCGCGGATGCTGCGTTGGCCCAGGGCAGTCTTGCTCTTCAACGCGTCGCTTCTCTTCTTCGCAGTCATCGCCGATCTGACGACGCCACGCGGGCAGATGAAAGCGGACAGCCCGCGTTTGGGTGGGTTCCTGGAATGGATCTGCGGCTTGTTTGATCCCAGCACTTCGAACTGGCAGGTGCTGCAAGGGCGCTGGGGGGCGTTGGCGGGACTGAGTGCCATTTGCACCGCGATCTTCGTCCTTACCAACTTCTGGCCCCGCCCCCACGGACAGTCGCGCTATCGACAAACTTCGATCAAAGCAGCCGGATCCGCCGCCTGACGGCGTGCCGAGACCCGGGTCAGGCGTAGGCCTCGGTCGACCAGGACTCGAGGCGGGATTTGACGGCGACCGCGAAGCGGGTCGCGTCGGCGCCGTCGACGGCGCGGTGGTCGAAGGTGACGGCAAGGCGGAGGATCGAGCGGATCGCGATCATCTCCTCGCCGTCGGAGCTGGTTACGACCCAGGGGCGACGCTGGATGGTGGGGACGCCGAGGATCGCGACCTGCGGCTGGTTGATGATCGCGGGCGCCGAGACGGCGCCGACCGAACCGGGGTTGGAGATCGTGAAGGTCCCACCGGCGAGGTCATCCGGCACCAGCTTGCGGTCGCGGGCACGAGCGGCGAGGTCGGCGATCGCGGCCCCGATCGCGGGCGCGGTCAGTGAGCCGGCATCGGGGATGACCGGGACAAGAAGGCCGGCCTTGGTGTCGACCGCGATCCCAAGGTTTACCTGCCCCCACCGGATCGTCTGCGTCCCTTGGAAGGTCGCGTTCATGTCCGGGTATTCCCCCAATGCCGCGCAGGTCGCGCGAGCGATGAAGGGCAGGAACGAAAGCTTGGCGTCACCGGCGGCGAGCCGCGCCTTGTTCAGCTCGGTCCGTGCGCGGATCACGGAGCTGAGGTCGACATCGGTCTCCGTCGTCATATGCGCGGCCGTCTGTCGCGACCGGATCATGTGCTCGGCGATGGCCTGCCGCACACGACTCGTGGGCACGACCTCGTGGGGCACGTTTTCGTAGCCCGCCGGAATCCCTTGCGGGGAAGCAACGACGGGCTTCGAAGGAGCGGGACCCGCCTCCGCGGCGGCGAGCACATCCGCTTTTCGGATCCGGCCTCGTTTCCCGGTTCCGGTGACGGCTCCAAGGTCGATCCCGCGTTTCGAAGCGATTCGCTTGGCCAATGGCGAAGCGAGAGGCCCGGGCAAGCTGGTCACCGCGTCGGCGGCCGCAGCAGGATCGAAGCTCCCATTCGCGTCGCGCCCGCCGGCCGCTCTCTCGGCCACGCCCGGAGCCGGCCCGCCCGAGCTAGGCGCGGACGCCGGCGAGGGGTCTCCGGGAACTCCGCCGAAGGCGCCCGGAGACCCCTCGTCGGTGGCCGCGCTCGCATCCGCCACATCCGCACCGCCCCCGTTCCCATCCCCATCCAGCTCACAAATCGCCTCGCCAACCGGAACGACGGCGTCTGCCTCGGCAAAGATCGCGGTGACAACTCCCGCCGCCGGCGACTCCACCTCCATATCGACCTTGTCCGTGGCGATTTCGCAGAGCACATCCCCCTCGCCGACCGCATCGCCGACAGCCACCTGCCAGACCGTGATCGTCCCCTCCTCGATCGAGACCCCCATGTGCGGCATCGGGACCACGGTCCCGGTCGAGGTCGGGCTCATCCCTTCACCTGGGCCAGCACCTTGACCTCATCGCGGGGGTCGGCGGCCAGGCGTTCGATTTCGGTCCCGACCTCGTCGAGGGCGATCCGGTTGGTGATCATGACGCTCGGGTCGAGCGCGCCGGAGGCGATCATCGCCGCCACCCGCGGCAGATCGTTGGCGTAACCGAGCGTCGCGATCAGCTCACGCTCGAAGAGGACCATGCGGCCGGCGTCGACCGCGACCGGTTTCTTCGGGATCCCCGCGATCACGATGCGGCCGCCCCGCTCACTCATCTCCATCGCCGCTTCGAGCGCCGGGACGGCGCCGCTGCAGTCGACGACGACGCCGGCGCCGCCGCCCGTCAGGCCGCGCACGGCGCGGGCGAAGTCCTTCTTCTCGGGCTCGGGCGCGTGGGTCTCGAAGCCGTGGGCCTCGGCCCGCGCCAGGCGCCCGGGCGAGAGCTCGCAGACCAGCGGCTCGAGCCCGAGCGAGCGCGCCAGGAGCGCCGTCGCGGCGCCGACCGGGCCGTAACCGATCACCACGACCCGTTCGCCGGCCCGCGCGTGTCCCCGGTCCAGTGCGTGCAGGCCGACCGCGAGCGGCTCGAGCAGCGCGCCCACCTCGTCGGGGACCGAGTCGGGCAACGGCACCGCGCAGTAGGCGGGGAAGCGGACCAGTGGCGCGAACGCCCCATCCGACGACAGCCCGATCGAGCCGCTGTAGATGCACTGGTTGTAGCGCCCCTCGAGGCAGGCCTTGCACTCGCCGCAGCGCCAGCAGGCGTCGGCCGACACCCGGTCGCCGGGCCTCACCTGGTCGACGCCCTCTCCGGACGCGGTGACCACGCCGGAGAACTCGTGACCCAGCGTCACCGGAGGTGCATGCCCGGTCAGCGGGTGGGCCTTCTCCGGCCGGATCGCGAAGTTGTGTCGAAACTCGGCCAGGTCGGAGCCGCAGATGCCGCAATAGGCGACTTCCACCTCGATCATTCCGGGCCCGAGCGGCAGCGACAGCTCGACGTCCTCGAACCGTAGGTCACCCGCGGCGTGCCAGCGCACAGCCTCCACGTCGGGGAACTTATCACCTGACCGACCGGACGGTCAGTCACCTGCAAGAATGATTTGGAGGGACCCATCAAGGGAGCGTCGCGAAGCGCTCCCGGCACCTCGGGAAGGTGCCTAGATTGTCCTCAGGAATCCGCTCAGCGAGAGGAGACAGCTTTGCCCGGAATGGTCTGCGGTGTCGACATCGGCGGCACCTTCACCGACTGCGTGCTGGTCGACGAGGACGGTCGCGTTGCCTACGGCAAGGCCCTCTCATCGCCGGCCGACAGCTTCAAATCCGGGTTCTTCGGCTCGATCGAGTCGGCGGGCGACCAGCTCGGCCTCGCCAGCGGCGAGATCTACACGAAGATGGACCGGCTGATCTCGCACGGCTCGACCGTCGCCACCAACATCGTGGTCGAGCGCAAAGGGGCCGCGATCGGGCTGATCACGACGCGCGGCTTCGAGGACACGGTGCGGACGATGCGCGGCCTCGGCCGGCCGACCGGCGAGCCGCCCGAGAATCTCCTGCGCTTTGCCGAAACCCGCAAGCCCGAGCCGCTGGTGCCGATCGAGCGCACCTTCGGCGTCGCCGAGCGGATCGACTCCGACGGCGACGTCGTCGTCGCCCTCGACGAGACCGCGGTCGCCGAGGCAGCCGACGCGCTCCTTGCCGCCGGGGTCGAGACGATCGCGATCGCCTTCCTCTGGTCGGTCCGCAACGACGCCCATGAGCGGCGCGCCCGCGAGATCGTCAACGAGCGGGCCCCCGGCGTCTTCGTGACCATCTCCAGCGAGATCTCCAAGTCGGTCGGCGAGTACGAGCGGTTCGTCGCCACCCTGATCAACTCCTACGTCGGCCCGGTGACCAGCACCTACCTGCACGGCGTCCAGGACCGCCTCGCCGACGTCGGCTTCGCCGGCGAGCTCCACATCATGCAGTGCCACGGTGGCATGGTCCCGCTCGGGCTCGGCGCCGACCGGCCGATCTTCACGATCGGCTCCGGGCCGGTCGGCGGCCTGATCGGCTGCGCCCGCGTCGCCGACGACCTCGGCCGGCGCGACATCATCGCCTCCGACATGGGCGGGACCTCGTTCGACGTCGGGATCATCAAGGACGGCGAGCCGCTCGCCGCCGACGACACCCTGCTCGGCAAGTGGCGCTACCGGGTGCCCGCGGTCGAGGTGATCTCGATCGGCGCCGGCGGCGGCTCGATCGCCTGGATCGATGAGCTCGGCGGCGGCCTCCGGGTCGGCCCGCAGAGCGCCTCCTCGCTGCCCGGGCCCTGCTGCTACGACCGCGGCGGCGAGGAGCCGACGGTGACCGACGCCGACCTGATCCTCGGCTACATCGCCCCCGAGGCGACTTTCGGATCGAAGGGCGAACGGGGCGGGTTCAAACCGCGCCGCGACCTCGCCGAGAAGGCGATCAAGGAGAAGATCGCCGACCCGCTCGGCCTCTCCGTCACCGACGCCGCGCTCGGCATCGTCGAGGTCGCCAACGCGAAGATGGCGGCGGCGCTCGAGAACGAGATCATCGGCCGCGGCTTCGACCCGCGTGACTTCGTCCTCATGTCCTACGGCGGCGCGGGCCCGTTCCACGCCGCCGGCTACGCGGCCTCGCTCGGCGTCGAGACGATCGTCGTCCCCGGTGAGGCGGCCTCGGTCTGGTCGGCCTTCGGCATCTCCCAGGCCGACATCCGCTACCAGTACGAATCCTCGGTCGTCCTGATCGAGCCGTTCGACGTCGGCGCCGTGCGCGGCGCCTTCGGCGAGCTGGAGGAGCAGGCGCGCGCGGCGCTTTCCGCCCGCGAGGACGTCGACGAGTTCGAGTTCCGCCGCTTCGCCCGCATGCGCTTCCAGTGGCAACGGCACGAGCTCGAGATGAGCTTCCCCGCCGGCGAGATCGACGCCGCCACCCTGGAGGAGGTCAAACGCGAGTTCGTCGACATCTACACCGACCGCTACGGCGAGGTCGCGCTGCTGCCCGGCGCCGCGGTCGAGATCGTCTCAATCCGGCTCGAGCCGGCGATCGCGACGGGCTCGGAGAACCTCGACCGGCTCGACGTCGCCGAGGGCGAGGAGTTCGTCAAAGGCACCCGCCCGGTCTACTTCGAGCGCGGCGCGGGCGCGGTCGAGGCCGCCGTCTACAACGGCGACGCGATGCCGCTCGGTGAGGTGGTCGAGGGGCCCGCGGTGATCGACCTGGCGATCACCGGGATCGTCGTCCCGCCCGGCACCAGCTGCGAACGACGAGCTACCGGCGATTTCGTGATGACGATGCCGACCGCGCACGCCGAGGCCAAGGAGACCCGATGAACCCCGCCACCGCCGCACCCGCCACCGCCGAGACCGGCCGCCCGCAGCGCCCGCCCGAGTTCTGGGACGGCGTCGACCATGCCTTCAACCCGACCGGCCCGGTCAAGGTGCCGCCCAACCTGACGCTCTCGACCGAGGCGGAGACGGAGATCGACCCGATCACCTACGAGGTCGTCCGCCATGGCCTCTGGAACGCCAACGCCGAGCACGTCCGGGAGATCGAGAACCTCGCCGTCTCGCAGATCACGGTCGAGATCCGGGACTTCCAGCCCTGCATCCTCACCGAGGACGCCGAGCTCCTCTACTTCGGCCCCTGCCTCCAGTACATGTCGGGGATGCTCGACATGATGACCCGCTACATCCTCGAACACCGGGGGGAACGGGTCAAAGACGGGGACATGTGGCTCTGCAACGACCCGATCATCGGCACCGCGCACCAGCCCGACGTCGGGCTGATGTGCCCGGTCTTCATCGATGGCGAGGTCTTCTGCTGGGTCGCCAACATCTCCCACCAGAACGACATCGGCGGCACCGTCCCCGGTTCCTTCTGCCCGAACGCCGAAGACGCCTTCTGGGACCCGCCCAGCTACCCGCCGTTCAAGATCGTCGAGGGCAACCAGATCGTCCCCGACATGGAGGCGCTCTACCGGCGCTGCTCGCGGACGCCGGAGAACCTCTCGCTCGACCTGCGGGCGACGATCGCCGGCAACAACGCGGCGCGCTCGCGGATCCTCGGCCTGGTCGACAAGTACGGCAAGGGCGTCGTCAAGGGCGTGATGCGGCGGGCGCTCGACGCGAGCCAGCGGGCGATGGAAGCGGCGCTGGAGACGATCCCCGACGGGACCTACTCCGACCGGCTGATCCAGGAGGTCTCGCGCAACGGCGACCGCGGCACCTACCCGGTCCAGACCACGGTCCGCAAGCGGGGCAAGGAGCTGATCTGGGACAACGTCGGCACCCACGACCAGGTCGGCGCGATCAACGTCGGCTTCGCCGCCTGGCGCGGGGCGATCCTCGGCGCGATCAACGTCTTGATGCTGCCCGGCCAGATGGGCTGCATCGGTGGCGCCGCGCGGCTCTGCAAGTTCGACCCGGAACCGGGGAAGATCACCTCGCCCGACTGGGGCGCCGCGGTCAGCCCGGCGGGCGTCTACGCGACCGAGACCGCGATCTCGCTCTGCAACGCGCTGGTCTCGAAGATGATGCTGGCGTCGAGCGACGAGACGATGCGGGCGAACGCGGTGACCCCCGATGGTGCGCAGTGGCCCTGCCACTTCGTCTCCGGCGAGAACCAGCGCGGCGACTATTACGTCGGCGGCATGGGCGACAACATGCTCGGCGGCGGTGGCGGGACCGCCTGGCGCGACGGCGAATTCGCCAACGGCCACTTCTGGATCCCGGAGGGCCGCGGGCCGAATGTCGAGGCCTACGAGGCCGACTGGCCGATCCTCTACCTGTTCCGCCGCGAGCACGCCGACTCCGGCGGCGCGGGGCGCTCGCGGGCCGGCAACGGCGGCGAGATCGCCTACGTCCCACATAAGGGCGACTCGTTCCTCGGCCTGGCGACCAACGAGGCGATCCCGAAGACGCCGGGCCTTCTCGGCGGCAACCCGGGTTCGATCATGCGCACGCGGGTGATCCAGGGCTCCGACCTGCGGGCGCGCTTCGCCGCCGGGGAGATGCCGCAGGACCTCGACGAGCTGAAGGGCTCCGAGCTCGACATCGGCGGCAAGCCCGACGGCTTCCCGGTCGGCGACGACGACGTCCTCTACTGGAACTGGCTGGCCCCGGGCGGCTACGGCGACCCGCTGACCCGCGACCCCGAGAAGGTGCTCGCCGACGTCGAGGCGGGCGCGGTCAGCGCGCGGGTGGCCGACGACGTGTACGTGGTGAAGCTCGACGCCGACGGGCGGGTCGACGCCGAGGCGACGACGAAGCGGCGCGAGCGCAAGCTGCTTGAACGGCTGCACGACTGTGGCGTCGACCGTGACGCCGTGGCGCCCGCGGTCGAGGTCGCCGAGGGGGCCGAGTCGATCGGCGACGCCTACCTCATCGATCGCGACGAGGGCGTCTTCCGCTGTCACCGCTGCGCGACCTCGCTCGGCCCGCTCGACGGCAACCCGAAGCTGGCGATGGCGAGCCGCGAGCTGCCGACCCGAGCGCTCGACCCGGGCTACCCCGATCCGGCGCGGTTCGTCGACGACGAGGTCGTCTTCCGCGAGTTCTGCTGCCCCGGATGCGGCGTGCGATTGGCGAGCGAAACGGGCTATCCGGGCGAGGCCCCGTTCCACGAGCTGCGGCTCGACTGAGGGAGGGCCGAGAGATGCCATTCCCCGATCCAGGCCTCGCCCGCTGGGTCCCCGAGCCCGGTGCCGAGCCGCCGCTGCGGGACCTGACCGTCGGCACGCTGCTGGACGAGTCGATCGAGCGCTGGCCCGACCAGGAGGCGATCGTCTTCTCCGCCTACGACGACCTCGGGGTGAGCGCGCGCTGGACCTACGCCGAGCTCGGCGAACGGGCGCGGCGGGTCGGCAAGGCGCTGATCGCGAGCGGGATCGAGCCGGGGGAGCGCATCGGCATCTGGGCGACCAACCTGCCGGAATGGCTCGAGCTGCAGTTCGGCGCCGCCTACGCGGGGGTCGTGATCATCCCGATGAACCCGCTCTACCGGGCGAGCGAGGTCGACTTCGTGCTCGCCAAGTCGCGGGCCGCCGGCTGCTTCGTCCTGCCCGAGGACCGAGGCTCGAGCCTCTGGGACATCGCCGCCGACGCGGCCGCCGGGGTCGACAGCGTGCGCCTGCTCGTGCCGCTCGGCGAGGCGCGCGACGGGGCGCCGTCCTGGGAGGAGTGGCTCGCCTCCGGCGACGCGGTCGACGAGGACAAGCTGGAGCGTCGCCGTAAGGCCGTCACCGCCGCTCACACCTCGCAGATCCAGTTCACCTCGGGGACGACCGGCTTCCCGAAGGGCGCCGAGCTGACCCACGGCGGGATCGTCAACAACGCGCGGATCTTCGCCCACAAGGCGACCTTGCGCGAAAACGGCCGCCACTCGAACCCGATGCCCTACTTCCACTGCGGTGGCTGCGTGATGGCGACGCTCGGCTCCGTCTACCGCGGCATGACCCAACTGCCCGCGATCAAATTCGAGCCGGCGCGGATCACCCGGACGATCGAGGAGGAGGGCGCGACCTCGGTCTCGCTGGTGCCGACGATGATGATCGCGCTCGAAGAGGAGGTCGCGAAGAGCGGCCGCGACCTCTCGAGCCTCGAGGTGGTGGTCGGCGGCGGGTCGCCGGTGCCGCCGGAAGTGATGAACCGCTGGATCGAGCGCTACGGGATCGGGATGGCCAACACCTACGGGATGACCGAGTGCTCGCCGGTCATCTGCGAGACGCTCCCCGGCGACCCGGTCGACCTGCAGACGACGACGGTCGGCCCGCCGCTGCCCCACGTCGAAGTGGAGATCGTCACCCCCGGCACCACCGATCCGGTCGCGGTCGGCGAGGAGGGCGAGCTGCGTTCGCGTTCGTCGATGGTGATGAAGGGCTACTGGGACAACCCCGAGGAGACCGCGGCGGCGATCGACCCTGACGGCTTCATCCATTCCGGCGACCTGGCGCGGATCGACGAGAACGGCTACGTCGCGATCACCGGGCGGGCGAAGGAGATGATCATCCGCGGCGGTGAGAACATCTTCCCGGCCGAGATCGAGCACGCGGTGCGGGCGCTCGAGCAGGTCGCCGACGTCGCCGTTGTCGGCGTGCCGGACGACCGCTACGGCGAAGTCTGCTGCGCGTACGTGCGACTTGCCGAGGGGCAGGCGCTGGAGCTCGAGGAGTTCCGAGTGCTGCTCACCGGCCGGGTCGCCCGCTACAAGATCCCGGCCTACCTGAGAGTGTTGGACGAGCTGCCCTTGACCCCCTCGGGCAAGGTGCAGAAGTTCAAATTGAAGGAGCTGTTCGAGAGTGGAGTCTGAGCGCTGGTTCGCCGAGGACGAGTTACGCGAGATGTCGCGGCCGACGATGGACCGCGCGATCGAGGCGCTCGAGGCCGGCGACACCGAGACGGCGCTCGAGCTCTGCAAGTCGATGCGCCACGAGTGGCGCTTCCTCCACGACGTGATGGCCGAGTCGATGCTCGGCCTCGTCACCTACGTGCAGCAGAAGCTCGGCGACGATGGGGTGGCGGAGGCCTGGGAAGAGAGCCTGCGGCGCGGGTGGAAGCGCGACACGGGGAAGATCTTCGAACGCGATCGGCGCGAGATCGTCGAGGCGTTGGCGGCGACCTGGCGCGCCCACTCGGGCAGCGCCACGGGCCAGAACCCGGGCGCCTTCACGATCACCGAGGACGAGGAGAAGTTCACCTTCGCGATGAACCCCTGCGGTTCCGGCCAGCGCCTCTGGCGCAACGGCGCCTACAAAGGCGAGGACCCCTACGGCGTCACCGAAAAAGCCCACGACTGGTCCTACGGGCGCGAGGGCTTCCCGCTCTACTGCACCCACTGCGCCTTCATGAACGAGATGCTGCCGATCCGCTGGTACGGCATGCCGCTCTATCCCTCGCGTGCCCCCGAGGACTTCGATCACGATCCGTGCCTTTGGTACTGGTACAAGGACGCGGCGGACGTGCCGGATGAGTTCTGGGAGCGGTACGGGTTGGAGCGCACCACTCGTTGACCGTTGCACTGGTCACGGGCGCCGCCGGCGGGATCGGTCGAGCCACCTGCCTCGAGTTGGCAAAGCAGGGGTGGAAGATCGCCGCCTGTGATCTTCGAGGTGCTGAGGAGACCGTCGCCTCGCTACCCGACGGCGATGCGATCAGCGTGGCGTTCGACGTTCGGGACGTGAAAGCGACCTGGACGGCGTACGAGCGGATCGAGTCCGAGTTGGGACCGGTCGGCGCGGTGGTCGCCAACGCCGGCGTGGTCGACCGCCTCGAATACGCGGCGACGATGGATCCCGAGGCGTGGCGCGCCGAACTGGAGGTGAACCTGACCGGCGCGTTCCTGTCCCTGCAGCCGGCGCTGGCCGGGATGAAGGAGCGCGGTGCCGGCCGGGTCGTGGCTGTCTCCTCGATCGCCGCCACCGATGGCCTCGGCGGCCAGGTCGCCTACTCGGCGGCGAAAGCCGGTCTCCTCGGAATGGTCCGCACCCTTGCGTTGGAGATGGCCCCGTCCGGGGTGACCGTCAACGCGGTCCTGCCCGGCATGATCGGCACCGACAAGGTCGAAGCGATGCCGCAGGAGGTCAAGGACCGAGCCACCGCCCGCGTCCCCATGCGCCGCTTCGCCACGACCGACGAGGTCGCCGCCGTGATCGCCTTCCTCTGCAGCGACGCCGCGTCCTACATAACCGGCGCCTGGCTCCCCGTCGATGGCGGCATCGGCCTCTCCAACCTCACCCTCGGCCGCAAAGACTGAACCCTCTGCCTTTAGTCGCCCAGAGGGTTACTAAGGGCAGACGGTTGGGTTAAACGGGGACGGCGACCTTGGGGGGCTTGACGACCATGACGCCGCTGGCGACCTGGGTGCCGGACTGGTTGCGCCAGGTGACCGAGGCGGTGCAGCGGTTGCGTTGGGGGTCGAGGGCGGTGATCTCGACTCGAACGGCGATCGTGTCGCCGATGTAGACGGGGGCTTCGTAGGTGACCTGGTTGGTGACGGCGACGGTGCCGACGCCGGGGAGCTCGGTGCCGAGGATGCCCGCGCAGAGGCTGAAGGTGAGGGGACCGTGGGCTACGCGGGCGCCGAAGGGCGTGGTCTTGGCGAACTCTTCGTCGACGTGGACCGGGTTGAGGTCACCGGTGATGCCCGCGAAGAGGTAGACGTCGGACTCGGAGACCGTCTTGCGGAATTCCGCCGAGTCGCCGAGCGAGAGCTCGGCGATGGTCAGCGAACGCACCGGTCAGCCCGCCGCGGGGAAGGAACGCGAGTTGCAGCCGCCGTCGGCCAGCAGGGCCGTGCCGGTGCAGTAGCTCGACTCGTCGGAGGCCAGGTAGGTGACCGCGTAGGCCATCTCCTCGGGCGTACCGGCGCGGCCCATCGGCACCATCGCCCAACGCGTCGCGTCGTCGCGGAAGAGGTCGATCGCCGGTTCGATCAGCGGCGTGTCGATGAAGCCCGGGCAGACGCAGTTCGCCCGCACGCCCTGTTTGGCGTAGGTGATCCCCATCGACCGCGTCAGGTTGATCAGCGCGCCCTTGGTCGCCGTGTAGGCGTGGGCGTCGTAGAGGCCGGTCATCCCGGCCATCGAGGCGATGCTGACGATCGAGCCGGTTTCGCGCTCCAGCATGTGGGGGAGAGCGGCGTGGATCATCGTGAAGTAGCCCTCGAGGTCGACCCCGCCGACGATGTCGCGCCAGTTCTCCAGCGAGGCCTCGTGGATCGCGCCCATCGTCCCCGGATGTTCCTCGCCGTACTGCCAGCCGACGCCCGCGTTGCAGACCAGGATGTCGATCTGCCCGTAGGCCTCGATCGCCGCGTCGATCACCATCGGCGCGGTCGCCTCGTCCTCGAGGTCGGCGGCGATCACCATCCCCTCGCCGCCCGCGGCCTCGACCGCCTCCAACGCTTCGTTCAGCTTCTCCTCGCGCCGCGCGGTGCCGACGACTCTGGCGCCCTCGCGCCCCAGCATTTCCAGCGAGGCGCGGCCGATGCCGCTGCTCGCCCCACTCACCACCGCGACCTTGCCCTCCACACGTCCAGCCATCTCGGGTCCCCTTTCCTTTCCGTGTCCCGCTCAGCCGGCGAAGCTGCGCGAAGTGCAGCCGCCGTCGACGACGAGCGTCGATCCGTTTACGTAGCTGGCGTCGTCCGACGCCAGGAACAGCACCGCGGCGGCGATCTCCTCGGGCTTGCCGGGCCGCTTCATCGGCACCAGCGCGGCGGCCGTGTCGGGGTCATCGAAGGCGCCGATCACCGGCGCGATCATCGCCGTGTCGATGAAGCCGGGGCAGACCGTGTTGGTGCGGATCCCCTGCTTGCCGTAGGTGATCGCCAGCGAGCGGCCGAGGTTTACGATCGCGCCCTTCGCCGCCGTGTAGGGATGGGCGTCGTAGAGGCCGGTGACCCCGGCCATCGAGGAGATGTTCACGATCGCGCCGCTTTCGGCCTCGATCATCGACGGCAGCACCGCCCGCATCAGCTCGAAGTAGCCCTGCAGGTCGACTCCGCCGATCACGTCCTGCCAGTTCTCCAGCGAGACCTCGTGCAGCGCCGCCATCGTCCCCGGGTGTTCTTCGCCGTACTTCCAGCCGACGCCCGCGTTGCAGACGAGGATGTCGACCCAGCCGTACTGGTCGAGGGCGGCCTGGACGACCTTCTCCGCCGTCCCCGACTGCTCGAGGTCGGCCGCGACGACGATCCCCTCGCCGCCGTGCCGTTCGACCTCCTCGAGGCCCTCCTTCAGCAGCTCCTCGCGGCGCGCCGTGCCGACGACCTTGGCGCCTTCGCGGCCCAGCAGCTCGAAGGTCGCGCGGCCGATGCCGCTGCTCGCGCCGCTGACAACCGCCACCTTGCCGGCGACTCGGCCGTCCCCATTGCTCATTTCCGTCCTCCTCAAGTCGGTATGTCCCACGGCGCACCCGGCGCCGATCAGATACTCGCCGGGGTGCCCCGGCCGGCGTGCCGCCGGGAGTGCCCTGAGTTGGGGCAATCACAGGCGGGCGGGGTCAGGGACGAGGGAGGGCCTGCCGGCCGGGTGTATTACTTCGGCGCATGCACGTGCGAGGTGTCGTTGAACGCGGAGAGGATCCAGCGGCCGTCCGGCATCCGGATCGCTCGGCTGAGCGAGCCGTTGGTGTTGTGCAGGAAGGCGAAGGTCTCGGCGCCGGTGATCTGACGAAGGAACTCGGCGATCACGGCCGAGTGGGTGACCACGACGACCAGCTCGCCGTCGCTGCCCGCGTCGGCGGCCGCCTCGATCCCGCGCCGCACCCGCTCCGCGAAGGAGCCCATGTCTTCGCTGCCGGGGATCAGGTCCCAGCGCTGCTCGGCGAAGACGCGGGCGAGCTCCGGGTCGCCGTCGGCGCCGCGGGAGGCGATCCCGTGGCCCTCCCACTCACCGAGGTAGATCTCCGCCAGATCGGGGTCGAGCGTCGGCTCGATCTCCAGCGCGGCGACGATCGGCGCCGCCGTCTCGGTCGTCCGCACCATCGGGCTGACGTGGATCGCCGCGACCGCCTCGCCACCCAGCCGCACGCCCGCCGCTGCCGCCTCGGCGCGCCCGCGCTCGTTCAGGCCCGGGTCGCTGCGCCCGTCGATCAGCCCGTCCGCCGCGGGCGGGTCGCAGGAGCCGTGGCGGACCAGGACCACCTCGCGGGCACCCGGCGGCGCGGTCAGCGCCCGCTGGAAGTCGATCTTCACGCACCTATCATCGAACTCACCGTCCCCATCCGCGACTGAGGAGATCGCCACCTATGGAGATGAGTCCAGAAACGATCCGGGCGCTGCTTGACGCGTTCGAGCGCAGTGATTGGCGGGAGATGGTCGTCGAGGTTGGCGAGGACCGGCTCCATGTATCGAGGGATCAGCTGACTGAGCTGGCGCCTCGGAGCGCTGCGCCAGAGGTAAGGGATGTGGCCTCGCAACCGGCGGGTCCTGTCGCTGCAGGGGACCCACCGTTGCCTCCGGTAGCTAAAGCTTCCTCAGCAACGGTTCCCCCTACAGCGCCACCCCCCGGAGATGGCGCTCCGGCCAACGGTACGCGGATCGAGTCGCCTTCGGTGGGGCTCTTTTGGCGTGCTCCGTCGCCCGGTGCTCCTCCATTTGTCGAGGTCGGGGGGCGGGTCTCGGCTGGGGACACCGTGGCCATCGTCGAGGTCATGAAGCTGATGAATCACGTGGCCTCGCCTGTTGATGGGGTTGTCACTGGGATCTTGGTTGAGAACGGGGACTCGGTGGAATTCGGGCAGCCCATAGTCGTGGTCGACCCCGAGGGATAGGGACGCTGTGGCGCTGAACCGCGTGCTCATCGCGAACCGGGGGGAGATCGCGGTTCGGATCGTCAAAGCCTGCTTCGACGAGGGCATCGAATCGGTGCTCGCGCTATCTGCCGCTGACCGCGGCAGCCTTGGCGCCCAGCTCGCCGACCGGACCGTGGTCATCGGGCCCGCCGCGGCGGCGGAAAGTTATCTGGACGTGGATCGGGTCGTGAGCGCGGCGAAGGTGACTGGGTGCGACGCGCTGCATCCCGGATACGGGTTCCTTTCGGAGCGACCGGAGTTGGCGGCTGCTTGCGAGGAGGAGGGGGTCATCTTCATCGGGCCCTCCGCTGAGGCGATGCGGCGGTCGGGGGATAAGGCCACGGCGAGGGCTCTCGCCAAAGAGTTGAATGTGCCGATCAATGAGGGGTCGGATGTGATCGAGACCGAGGCGGAGGCTCGGGCGATCGCCGGGGAGATCGGCTACCCGGTGCTGCTCAAGGCCTCGGCGGGTGGCGGTGGTCGCGGGATGCGGATGGTCGAGGACGAGTCGGGGATGGCGACCGCCTTCGCGCAGGCTCACGGGGAGGCCGAGGCCGCGTTCGGCGACGGACGGCTCTTCTTGGAGCGCTACGTGCGCGCCGCGAGGCACGTCGAGGTCCAGGTGCTCGGCGACGCGCAGGGGAACGTCATTCACCTGGGCACTCGCGACTGCACGCTGCAGCGGCGATATCAGAAGCTGATCGAGGAGGCGCCCGCGCCGGACCTCCCGGACGCGCTGCGCAACGAGATCCAGGACGCGGCGGTGCGGCTGATCGGGGCGCTCGACTACACCGGCGCCGCCACCTGCGAGTTCCTCGTCGACCCGGAGCGCGGCAGTGCCGGCTTCCTCGAGATCAACGCCCGCCTGCAGGTCGAGCACCCGGTCTCGGAGATCGTCACCGGGGTCGACGTGGTGCGGGAGATGCTGCGGATCGCCGGCGGCGAGGGGCTCTCGGTGACCCAGGAGGAGATCGAGATCCGCGGCCACGCGATCGAGGTCAGGATCAACGCCGAGTCGCCCGAGCGCGACTTCGCCCCGACCCCCGGCACGCTCACCACCTGGGCCGTCCCCGAGGGCACCGACGTCCGCGTCGACACCGCCTGCTTCCCCGGCTGGTCGGTGCCCCCTTATTACGACTCGCTGCTCGCCAAGCTGATCGGCTCCGGCCCCGACCGCGCCGCGGCGCTCGCCCGCACGCGCCAGGCGCTCCGCCACCTGCGGGTCGAGGGGGTCGAGACGACGGCGGGCTTCGCCCTCGACCTGCTCGAGGATCCCGCCGTGGTCGCCAACCGCGTCCACACCCGCTGGGTGGAGGAAACCTTCCTGCCCGCGTGGAACGGAGCCGCCGAGCCGGCCGAGGCGGTGGCCTGATGGCGCGGATCGAGGTCATCGACCAGAGCCTGCGCGACGGCCAGCAGAGCTACTGGGGCATGCGCATGCGGGCCGGCCAGATCCTCCCGGTCGCCGCGGCGATCGACTCCGCCGGCTACCGCGTCGTCGACCTCACCGGCTCCTCGATCTTCGAGGTGATGGTCCGCTTCCGCGAGGAGAACCCGTGGAAGGGCCTCGACGCGATCCGCGCCGCCTTCCCGACCGCCACCCTGCGCGCCGGAACCCGCACCAACGGGATCGTCGGCATGAACGTCACCCCGGACTCGATCGTCGAGCTCTGGGTCCGCACGCTCGCCAAGCACGGCATCGGCAGCCTCTGGATCTTCGACTGCCTGCACGACGCCGAGAACATGATCCGGGTGGCGAGGATCGCCCGCGACGCCGGCATGGACCCCTCGCCGCAGCTGAACTTCTCCGAGTCCCCGGTCCATACCGACGACTACTACGCCGACGTGATCGACCGGATGATCGCCGGCGGCGCCGCCCACACGATCATCCTCGGCGACGAGGCCGGGGTGCTCGGGCCGGAGCGGGCGCGGCGCTGGATCCGCCAGAGCCAGGAACGCGCGAGCGCCGGGAACACGCCGCTGGAGATGCATTTCCACAACCGCACCGCGATGGCGAACCTCAACCACATCATCGGGGTCGAGGAGGGGGTCCACATCGTCCACTCGGCGATCTCGACCCTCGCCAACGGCGTCTCGATGCCCTCGACCGAGGTCACCGTCGACAACCTGCGCCGGCTCGGCCACGAGGTCGCCGTCGACGACAGCCGCTTCGCCGAGGTCGCCGAGCACTTCGGCGCGCTCGCCGACGAGCAAGGCTTCCAGCGCGGCGCCCCGGTCGAGTACCAGGTGGCGAACATCCAACAGCAGTTCCCCGGCGGGATGATGGGGACGCTGCGCGAACAGCTGAAACAGGTCGGCATGACCGACCGCCTGCCCGCGGTGCTGGAGGAGGCGATCCGGGTGCGCGAGGAGATGGGCTGGCCGATCATGGCGACTCCGTTCTCGCAACTGGTCGGCATCCAGGCACTGCTCAACGTCGTCCAGGGCGAGCGCTACGCGACGATCCCCGACGAGAACCTGATGTACCTGGCGGGCTGGTACGGGACCCCGCCCGGGGATGTCGACCAGGAGGTGCTCGACCGCGCCGCAGCCAACCCGCGCGGCAAGGCGATGATGGAGGTCGGCCACGCCCCGCAGCCGAGCCTGAAGGAGATCCGCGCCGAGTACGGCGAGAGTCTCTCCGACGAGGAGCTGCTGCTGCGCTACCTGATTCCCGGCAACGATGTCGACAACATGTACGCCGCCGACAACCCGATCGAGCCGATCATCCCGATCGGCGGGCCCGACGGGGTGCCGTGGATCAAGGACGTGCTGCGCGCCCGCGACGTGCGCGCGATCAGCGCCAGTCGCGGCGGCGTCCGGGTGACGCTGCGCCGCTGAGGCAGGCGTGGAGCTCGCCCACGAGTTCACCTTCAACGCCCGCCTCGCCGCGGCGGTGCGGCTCGGCGACGGCCCCTTCGGCAAACGCCATATCCGCGAGGTCTTGGGTGGGGAGGTCGAAGGCGAGCGGATCCACGGCAGCGTCGGAACCGGCGGCGCCGACTGGATCCTGGTCGGCCCCGACGGCTGGGGCCGGCTCGACGTCCGGCTCACGATCCTCACCGACGACGGCGCCGCGATTTACCTTCAGTACCTCGGCCTGATCGAGTACAACGACGCCGCCCACGCGGCCAACGCCGGCGAGCGCGCGAGCGAGTACTCCGACCACTACTTCCGCATCGCCCCGCGACTCGAGACCGGCGATGAGCGATACGCCTGGGTGAACCGTTCGCTGTTCGTCGGCGAGGGTCGACTGCACCCTGGGCCGGTCGTCGAATACCGGGTCTCACGGGTTCTCTGAAACGGCCCGACCCAGCTTGGAGGCCGCTTCCAGTGCGGCTTTGGCGATTCTCCAAGCACTTCACCAAGACCTGCGAACGGCTCCTCTCGGCGCTCGTACGCTAGCCCTCAAGTCCGGCTTGCTACTGAGGAGGAGAGTCGATGAAGTCAACCACCCGTCGTATCGCGGGGGGGTCGAAGTGGCCGTTGCTGTTGGCCGCCTTGGCGCTCTTGGCGTGCGGTCTGGTGCTTGCTGCCTGCGGAGGCGGCGGAAGTTCGTCTAGTTCAGAAGCGACGACGGCAACCGAAGAACCCGCCGGCGGTGAAGAAGCGGCCTCGAACGAAGAATCTGAAGGATCGTCCGGCGCCGCCGAATCAGAAGCCAAAGGTGAACCGATCGTCACGATGACCTATACGGACGTCAACACCGAAGGCCCGCAATACAAGAACATCGAAGAAACCGAGCGCGTTTACCAGGAATGGGTAAACAGCCACGGTGGGATTGCCGGACGTCCGCTGGAAGGCAAGTTCTGCGACGCCCATGGCACGCCGACGGCGGCTGCCGCCTGTGCGCGTGAAGCCGTCGCCGACAAGGCGGTGGCAGTGGTCGGCAACTTCACCTTCACCGGTGATGCTGTCGTGCCGATCCTCGAAAAGGGGAACACCGCACTGTTCGGCAACTGCTGCGCCATCTCCCCACTGGAACTGACCTCGAAAATCAGTTTCCCGATGGGTAACCAGCCCCTCTACGGGGTGGGGCTCGTCCACAAAGCCGTACAGGACGGGTGTAAACACATGGTCGGCGTGATCATCGAAGGCGCGGAAGCCTTCGAACCGCTGATGGAAAACGCGGCGAAAGCCGAAGGAACCAAGATCGAAAAGTTCGTCCAGTTACCTGGGACGGCGCAGGACTACAGCGCCCAAGTCGCGGAAGCGACCTCAGGTAGTACGGATTGCTTAGTCATGATCGTCTCCGAAACGCCATACATCGCCTGGATGCCGGCATTCGCGCAGTCAGGTTCGGAAGCGGTCATGTACGGCCCGCAGGGCAATTTCAACGAAAACGCCGTGAAGGGATTCGAATCGGTCGTCGAAGGCGACCAGGTCGGCGGTATGTACCCCGACATCTCGACCGCAGCGTGGGGTGAATACCGCGAAGCGCTCGAAAAGTACGAAGCCGATGAAGCGCAGGACTACAACAGTCTTGGCGGCATGGGCACCTGGGCGGCCTACGAAGGGTTCAAACAGGTCGTCGAAACGATGAAAGGCGAAGTCGACAACGAAACGTTCCTGAAAGCCGCGGAAACGGCGAAGATCGATCTGCCGGGGATGGTCCCGCCGGAGAACTTCGCCGAAAACTGGGGCAAGACGGGCGGCCCGGAAGGGTTCGAACGAATCAACAACCGGTGCGTCGTCTTCAGCGAATTCAAAGAAGGCAAGTTGGTCCCGGCCTCGACCGAATTCGAAGACGTCTCCGAAATCGCCGGAGGCACCAAACCGATGGATTGCGGTCCTCCGTTCGGATGATCGCCTCACCCCGCGACCCCGGGCCTCGGCCCGGGGTCGCGGCTCTCTTTTCCAGTTTGAACACCCGCCAGCACTAGTTTCGAAAGTGAGCGCTCAGTGGAAGAAGTAATCCGTTTCGCACTCCTCGGGTTGGGGATCGGCGCGACCTACGCGCTGGCTTCGCAGGGCCTGATCATCGTCTACCGCGGCTCCGGCGTCCTCAACTTCGCCTTGGGCGCGATCGGCATGGCCGGTGCCTACGTCTGGTGGGAGCTGAACACCAACCAGGGTTGGGCGTTCCTCCCGGCGTTGATCGCCGGCGTCCTCTTCGCCGCCGTGATCGGCGCCTTGGTCCACCTCTTGATCATGCGACCTTTGCGCCACAGCGCGCCTCTGGTCAGGGTCATCGCGACCCTGGGTGTGTTGATCACGATCCAATCGATCGCGATCCTGCGCTACACCGCGACGTCGAAATTCGTCCCCTCGGCGCTGCCGACCGACATCGTCCACATCCACAACACGATCGTGATCTCGGCCGACCGCCTGATCCTGCTCGGCATCGCGATCGCGCTCACCGGCGTCCTCTACGTCTTCTACCGATACACCCGCTTCGGGCTCGCCACCTCGGCGGTGGCCGAGTCGGAGCGCTCGGCCTCGGCACTCGGCCTCTCGCCCGACACCGTGGCGACGCTCAACTGGGCGCTCGGCTGCGGCCTCGCCGGCCTCGCCGCGATCCTGATCGTCCCGATCGTCACCCTGCAGCCGGCCGTCCTCACCAACCTCGTCCTCGCCGCGACCGCCGCCGCCCTGGTCGCCGGCTTCCGCTCCTTCCCGACCGCGCTGATCGTCGGCCTCGTCGTCGGCATCGCCCAGACCGAGGTGACCAGATACGTCTCGCAGACCGGCGTCGGCACGGCGGTCCCGTTCGTCGTCATCGTCGTCTGGCTGATGCTCCGCGGACAGGCGCTGCCGCTGCGCGACTACCTGCTGCAGCGGCTTCCGACGATCGGCACCGGGCGCATCAATTGGTCCGGGATCGGCATCGGCGCGGTGGTCGGCGTGATCCTGCTGTCGATCATGACCCCGATCTGGATCGACGCGATCACGGTGACGATCTGCGTCGGCATGGTCCTGCTCTCGATCGTCGTCCTGACCGGCTACACCGGTCAGCTCTCGCTGGCGCAGTTCGCCTTCGCCGGCTTCGGCGCCTATGTCGCCGGGCGATTGTTGGCGACGACCGGCATGCCGCTGATCGTCGGCGTGATCATCGGCGTCGCCGCGACGGTCCCGCTCGGACTGCTGTTCGGCCTGCCGGCGGTGCGCACCCGCGGCATCAACCTGGCGATCGTCACCTTAGGGCTCGGCAGCGCGGTCGAGCTGGTGCTGTTCGGCAACTCCGACTTCACCGGCGGCTTCGGCGGCACCCAGATCGGCGAACCGGTCCTCTTCGGGCTCAACATCAACGCCGCCTCGCACCCGACCCGTTACGGGTTGGTGGCGCTCGGCTGCCTGATCGTCGTCTCGCTGATCGTCAGCAACCTGCGGCGAGGCAGATCGGGCCGACGGCTGATCGCGGTCCGCACCAACGAGCGGGCGGCGGCGGCGCTCGGGATCAGCGTCCCCGGGGCGAAGCTCTACGCGTTCGCGGTGGCGGCCGCGATCGCCGGCCTCGGCGGCATCTTGCTCGCCTTCCGCTCGACCTCGATCAACTACTCCGAATTCACCTCGTTCACCTCGATCACGATGGTCGCCTACGCGATGATCGGCGGCATCGGCTACCTGTTCGGCCCGGTGATCGGCGCGACCCTCGCCCCCGGTGCCTTCTCCGAACGGCTGCTGAACTCGATCGACACCGGGATTGGCAAGTACATCTCGCTGATCGGTGGCGTCTCGCTGATCGTCCTCGTGCTGCTGAATCAGAACGGGGTGGTCAAGGAGCAGATCGCCCAGATCGCCTTCCTGCGCAAGAAGCTAAGTGCCGTGCTGCCCTTCCTGGGTGAAAAGGAGAAGCCGAAGCGCGAGCTGCCGCAACCGTCGAAGGCCGAGAACAAGGTCGAGCCGATGACGCTCGAGGTGAAGAGCATGACCGTGAAATACGGCGGCACGACCGCGGTCGACAACGTCTCGCTGACGGTCAAGCCGGGCCAGGTGCTCGGTCTGATCGGCCCGAACGGAGCGGGGAAGACCTCGCTGATCGACGCCGTCACCGGCTTCACCAAAATGTCGTCGGACGCGGCGCTATTGCTGAACGGCCGCGACATCTCGAAGATGTCGGCGACGAAACGCTCGCGGCTCGGCATGGGGCGCTCGTTCCAGTCGCTCGAGCTGTTCGAGGACTCGACCGTGCTCGACAACCTGCGCGCCGCATCCGACCCGCGCGACATGGGCTCCTACGCCCGCGACCTGATCTGGCCGGTCAACGCGCCGCTGCCGGACACGGTGCTGGCGACGATCCGCGAGTTCGAACTCGAGGACGACCTCGACCGGATGGTCGAGGACCTGCCATACGGCCGCCGGCGCCTGCTTGCGATGGCCCGCGCGGTCGCCACCGAGTCGAGCGTGTTGCTGCTCGACGAGCCCGCGGCGGGCCTCGGCGACGCGGAGACTGCCGAGCTCGCGAACCTCGTCGGCCGATTGGCCAAGGAGTGGGGGATCGCGGTGCTGGTGGTCGAGCACGACATGAACTTCGTGATGTCGCTCTGCGATGAGCTCGTCGTCCTCGACTTCGGTAAGCAGATCGCCTCCGGCGACCCGACCAAGGTCCGCAACGACCCGGCCGTGATCGCCGCCTACCTGGGCGAAGAAGAGGAAGCGCACACGAAAAGCGCCTCGGCGCGAACGACTTCGCGACCGGTGCTCGGAACGGAGGGGGCGTGATGGATCCGGTGATCTCGGTCAAGGGGATGTGCACCGGCTACGCCGGCCAGCCCGTCGTCCACGACCTCAGCTTCGACGTCATGCCCGGCGAAGTCCTCTGCCTGCTGGGCCCCAACGGGGCGGGCAAGACGACCACGATGCTGGCTCTGGCGGGCGAGCTTCCGCTGATCGACGGCGAGGTCGAGTTCGGCGGCGTGAAGAAAAACGCGCCGCTCTACAAACGGGCCCGCAACGGGATGTCCTACGTGACCGAAGAGCGCTCGGTCTTCAAGGGCATGACCCTGCGCGACAACCTCAAGATCGGCGACGTCTCGATCGACGAGGCGATCGCCCTCTTCCCCGAGCTGGGCAGGCGGATGAACGTCCGTGGCGGCCTCCTCTCGGGCGGCGAGCAGCAGATGCTGACGCTGGCCCGGGCGCTCGGCCGCAAACCGCGCCTCCTACTTGCCGACGAGCTCTCGCTCGGCCTCGCGCCACTGGTCGTCGACCGGCTGCTGCAGGCGGTGCGCCGCGCCGCCGACGAGCAGGGGACGGCAGTGATCATGGTCGAGCAGCACGCCCATAAGGCGCTCAACTACACCGACCATGCGATCGTCATGCGCCGCGGCCGCGTCGGCCTCGACCTCACCGGCGAAGACGCCCGGACCAGGATCGGCGAGGTCGAGCAGGCTTATCTCACCGCGTCGGGCGGCGATGTCTCCGCCGGTGAGGCCGATCTGGCCGCCCGCCACGCGGGCAGCCCGGGCGCGAACCACAGCGCCGGCTGAGCCGGCGTCCCAGCGCTCACGCGGCCGACGCGGCCGGTCCTCCTCCCCCGGCCGCGCCGACCGTGCCGACCCCGGCCGTCCGAGGTGCGTCCCCGGCGTCTCGTGACGGCCCGGGCAGGCTGTGACCGCCACGAGACGCCCGGGACGTGAGGGAGATTCAGGGAAGGTCAAGGGTTCGGCACGATCTCCGCTCTTCCGTCACGGGTTGGCGAGGAATGTCACAGGTCCTCATGCGTCCCGGCACTCTTCGCGGAGGGTCGTCCGGTGCCCTTCGCTGTTTACCCCTCTACAGAGGGGCAAGCGACGAAGGGCATCTCGTGGTGCCCTGAGAAGGCCGGGGGAATCGTGACGTTCCATGACTCTTCGTGACGGGATGCGCGCGGTAGTGGAGGAACGCGCACTCTCCCTCGGCGCTCGTCACGAAACCTCATCACTCTCCCGCACTCCCGGCCGTCTCGGCCACGGCCACAGCCTGCCCGGGTCGTGGACGAGACGGCCGGGTCCCTTTCAGCATCGGGACCGGCTAGGCGACGGGGACCAGGCGGGCGGATTCGGTGTCGAGGGCGCTCCAGTCGTCGTGGCGGCCGTAGTGGAAGGGGAGGAAGACGTCGGCCGGGGTGGTGGCGACGGCCTCGCATCTGCCGATCAGGTCGCACTCGACGTAGGTCGATTTGACCACCGAGCGGACCGGGATCTCATCGAGCGGGTCATGCACGGTGCCGCGCATCACGACCGACCCGGCGCCCTCCATCGAGGCGGTGGTGTGGACGTCGAACTTCGCCCGGGTGAGGATGGCGTCCTCCTCGAGGCCGTGGCCATTGGCGGCGGGACGGGCCTTGAAGTTGAAGTTGTAGCCCTCGGCGTCCCAGGCGCCGGTGTCCTCGTTCATCTCCGCCTGCAGCTCGAGGATGCGGACGCCGCCGCGGTCGATGTAGCCGCGGAAGGCGTCGCCGCGCCGCAGCAGGTTCGACTCGGCGATCTTCTTCGGCTCGCCGAACAGGTCACGGCCGTAGATCGTCGGCACGTCGTTGTCCATATACATCGCCAGCACGTACTCGCCGTCGACGCCGTCGTGCCGCGCCGCCACGTAGATGCTGCCGCCGTAGAAGTCACCGACGCAGTTGGACTGCCAACGACCGACCATCGCCCGCACGGCGGGCGTCTCCGTCGCTTCCAGCGGCGGGGGCAGGACCGAGGCGACCACGCTCTCGTCGGTGAGGAACTCAACCGACAGCATCTGCCCCCCGACAAAGCGCGGGAAGCTGAGCGCGTGCTCTATACGGGTGATCTCCTCGGAGCTCTTGACGAATCCCATCTCTCCTCCTCGTTCGAACCGGTGGGTTCGACGCTATGCGGTTCCCCGCCGTCGGTTGAGGAGAAATCGATGATCTCTTGGTGGAGATCCAAACCGCGCCGCTCCCAGGCGGTGCGCCAGTCGTTGATGTGCCGCCGCATCACCGCCGCGGCGGTGTCGGGATCGCGGACTTCGATCTCCTCGACGATGCGGCGGTGGTATTTGGTCGCGTGTTCGGCCATGTCGCGGGTGTCCATGAAGCGGTAGAGCGCGGGCATCAGGAGCTGGGAGATCGGCTCGCGGGCGATCACCAGGGCCGGGTTGGCGGCGATCTCGGCGAGCATCGAGTGGAATTCGACGTCGAGCCGGCTCCACTCGGCGAGGTGGCCGAGGTGTTCTTCCTGCGCCTCGAGCGCCTCGTTCAGCTCTTTCACGTCGCTGCGGTCGGCGCGCTGGGCGGCGAAGCGGGTGAGCTCGGGATCGAGCGTCATCATCGCCTCGTGCAGGTGGTGGAAGGTGACGTTGTGTTGGCGCAGGGCGCTGCGCAGCTCGCGGAAGCCGGGGCCCTCGCTGCGGTCGGCGACGACCATGATCCGCGGGCTGGCGCGTTCGACCAGGCCGCCTTGTTCGAGGATCCGCAGCGCCTCGCGCACGGTCGAGCGGCTGACCCCGGCCTGCTCGGCGAGGGCGCTCTCCGACGGCAGGCGATCGCCGACCCGGAGGTCGCCGGAGGTGATCCGCTCGCGCAGCAACCCGGCCAGCTGGTCGTACGCTCGGGCGATCTTGATCGGCTGGACCAAGGATGGCCTGGCGCTCATGGCGTTCCCCGCGAAACAAACATGTGAACGCAGACTATCCCTCTGCCAAGAGGGCTTCTGCGGCCGTCGAAATGGCTTTGGAGGTTGGTAACAAGGACCTCTCCAAGTCCGGGCTGAACGGCATCGGGACCGACGGCGTACCGATCCGGCGGACGGGCGTCCGCAATTCGTCGAAAAGCTCACCGCCGACGCGGGCAGCGATCTCGGCGCCGGCGCCGAAGTCCTGGACCGCCTCGTGGACGATCAAGAGCCGGCCGGTGCGGCGGACCGAGGCGAGGATCGTCTCCCAGTCGAGCGGCACCAGCGAGCGCAGGTCGATCACCTCGAGCGAGGCGTCCGATTCGTCGGCGGCGGCGAGGCAGGTGCGCAGCATCTGTCCCCAGGTGACGACGGTGACCTGCTCGCCGGGGCGGGCTACGCGGGCCACGCCGAGCGGCAGCGGGTCGGCCTCGATGTCGCCCTTGGAGCCGTAGAGGCGGCGGTTCTCGACGAAGACGACCGGGTTGGGGTCGCGGACCGATGCCAGCAACTGGTCGCGCGCGTCGGCGACCGTCGCCGGCAGCACCACCTTGATCCCGGGAATGTGTGCGAACCAGGCCTCGAGACTCTGCGAGTGCTGGGCGCCCGCGGCTTTGCCGGCGCCGGTCTGCATGCGGAAGACGACCGGGATCTCGAGCGCACCGGCGGTCATGTAGCGGAGCTTCGCCGCCTGGTTCAGGATCGGGTCGAGGCAGACGCCGACGAAGTCCATGAACATGATCTCGACGATCGGCCGCAGCCCGGTCATCGCGGCGCCGACCGCGGCGCCGACGTAACCCATCTCGGCGATCGGCGTGTCGATCACGCGCTCGGAGCCGAAGCGCTCGTGCAGGCCTTTGGTGACACGGAAGATGCCGCCACCGGCGCCGACGTCGATGCCCATCACGATCACCCGCTCGTCTTCTTCGAGCGCCGTCGCCATGCCCTCGTTGAGGGCGTCGATGTAGCGCCTCTCGGTGGCGGGCGCCTCAGTTGCCGAAGACATCCGCGTAGGCCTCCTCGAGGTCGGGGGAAGGGAGCGAGCGGGCGCGGTCGATCGCCGCGTCGACCCGGGCGAGGGCGTCCTCGCGGAGCGTCGCGAGCTCCTCAGCACTCGCCTCGCCGCCGGCGGTCAGGCGAGCGGTCGAGACCTCGAGCGGGTCGCGCTCGCGCCAGCTCGTCGCCTCGTCGTCGGGCTTGTAGGGCTGCGAGTCGCCCTCGTAGTGGCCGTGCCATCGGTAGGTCTCGGCCTCGATCAGGAAGGGCCCGTCGCCGGCGCGGCAGCGCTCGGCCGCCCGCTGGGTCAATTGGTAGACGGCGGCGACGTCGTTGCCGTCGACGCTCTCGGCCTCGATCCCGTAGGCGGCGCAGCGGTCGACCACCGAGGGCACCCGGGTCAGCGTGCGGCTGTCGGAGAACTCGGCGTAGAGGTTGTTCTCGCAGACGAGCAGCACCGGCAGGTCCCAGATCGCGGCCAGGTTGACCGCCTCGTGGAAGGCGCCCTGGTTGACCGCGCCCTCGCCGAAGAAGGCGACGGCGACGCGGCCCTGGCCGAGTCGCTTGCTGGAGAGGCCGGCGCCGACCGCGAGTGGCAGGCTGGCGCCGACGATCGCGTTGGCGCCGAGGACACCGCGGCTGGGGTCGGCGATGTGCATCGAACCGCCCTTGCCGTGGCAGACGCCGGCGCCGCGGGCGAAGAGCTCGGCCATCATCCCGTCGACCTCCATGCCGCGGGCCAGGCAGTGGCCGTGGCCACGGTGCGTGGTGGCGATGTAATCGCCCTCGGCGAGGGCCTCGCCGACGCCCGCGGCGACGGCCTCCTGGCCCAGCGAGGTGTGGACGAAACCGGGGATCTCGCCGTCCCGGTAGAGCTCGGCGACCCGCGTCTCGAAGGCCCTGATCAGCGCCATCGTGGCGAACAGGTCGCGCTCTGGAACGGGCGGCGAGGATGCCGTCGAGGCCTGTGCGCTTGTGCTCATTGTCGCTGAATATATGTCAGAGTGTCCGATTGTTGCAAGCCTGAAATCCGATTTGACGCCGAGACAGTGGGAAGTTAAGGTCGATAGTCAGACGATAATCGTTGGCTCCGGGAGGGCCTCGGTTTTCGTTCCGTTCGGGAAGACGGTCTGAAAGGGAGCTGTATCCGTGGTCACCGAGGTGGTCCTGCCACAGATGGGTCTCGAGGTCGCCGAGGGCGTCGTCCTCGCGCTGCCGGTCGAGGTCGGACAGGCGGTCGCCGAGGGGGACGTGGTCGCCGAGGTCGAGACCGACAAGGCGATCGCCGAGGTCCCCGCGCCGCGCGCCGGGGTGATCACCGCGATCGAGGTCTCGCTCGAGGACACGATCCAGGTCGGCACCGTGATCGTCCGGATCGGCGATTCGGCCGACGACGTGGGGGAGCCCGTCGAGAGCGCGCCTCCCAAACCAGCTTCGAATGGAAACGGCCGGCGCCGCGCCGCGCCGATCGCCCGCCGGGCCGCCGTCGCCAACGGCATCGACCTTCAGCTTGTCACCGGGACCGGCCCGTCCGGACGCATCACGCTCGGTGACGTCGAGCGGGCCATCGCCGCCGGCGACCAGGCTCCCGCCCGAGAGACGCCCGCCGCCGTCACCCCCAACGTATCCGGCGGCGGGCGTCTCGAACCTCTCTCCGCCACCCGTCAGTCGATCGCCCGCCGGCTCAGCGAATCGCAGCTCGTCCCCCAATACACGCTCAGCCGCGAGATCGACGCGGGCTGGCTGCTCGCCGAGAAGCAGAGGCTGAGCGCGGCGGGACCGGTCAAGATCGGCGTCCTCGACCTGCTGCTCGCGGGCCTCGCCGAGACGGTCGCCCGCCACCGCACCCTCGCCGCTTCCTTCGTTCCCGGCCGCGACGGCCAGCCCCCTTCCTACCGCCACCCCGAGGCGATCGACCTCGGCGTCGCGGTCGCCACGGACCGTGGCCTCCTGGTCCCGGTGATCCGCGGCGCCGACGGTCGGACCCTGCCCGAGCTGGTGCTCGAGCGCAGCCGACTCGTCGACCTGACCCGCGCCGGTCGCCTCGGCCCGGCCGACATGGGCGGCGCCGCGGCAACGCTCTCGAGCCTCGGCACCTTCGGCGTCGACAGCTTCACCGCGATGCTGAATCCGGGCGAGAGCGCGATCCTCGCCGCCGGCCGCGCGGTCGAGAAGCTCGTCCCGCGCGAGCGCGGCATCGCCGTCGCGCCGCTGATCTCGCTGACCTTCACCTTCGACCACCGGGTCGTCGACGGCGCCCTCGGCGGCGCCGCGCTCTCCGAGCTGGCCGACCTGCTCGAGGGGGGGATCGAGTGGCGACTGTAGCCCGCACCGCGCTGGTTGTCGGCGGGTCTTCCGGGATCGGCGCCGCCTGTGCCGAGGCGCTCGCCGAGGCCGGCTGGGACGTCGCGATCTTCGACCTCAAGGCGGGGCCCGGGGACGAAGGGGTGGCGCTCGACGTCCGCGACCGCGGCGCCGTCTTCGCCGCGGTCGAGGAGCTGGCCGGCAGCCGCGGGCCGCTCGGCACCGTCGTCTACGCCGCGGGCACCGCCCGGGTGAAGCCGATCCTCGAGGTCGAGCCGCGCGAATGGGACCTCGTCTTCGGCGTCAACCTGGGCGGCGCCTTCCACGTCCTCCAGGCGAGCGCCCCGCACATCGCCAAGGGCGGCTCGTTCACCGCGATCTCCTCGATCGACTCGGCGGCGCCGGTCCCCGACCTCGCCCCCTACTGCGCCTCGAAGGCGGCGCTCGAGGCGCTGGTCCGCTCGGCCGCGCTGGAGCTCGGACCGACCGGGGTCCGCTGCAACGCGGTCCTCCCCGGCCTCGTACGCACCCCCCTGATGGAGAGCCAGCTCGAGCGTCCCGGGGTCGAAGACGCCTTCCTCGCCCAGACGCCGCTGCGCGGGATCGCCGGCGGCGCCGAGGTCGCCGACGTCGTCGCCTTCCTCGCCTCGCCCGCCGCGCGTTGGATCACCGGCGCCTCGATCCCGGTCGACGGCGGCATGTCCCTGACCGAGCACCCGAAGCTCGACGCGCAGGCACCCAGAACTTCCGCAAGCACCAACAGCGCCTAGGAAAGGAACCCCCCCGAAGATGGCAACCGAGCAACAGTCCCTATCGAGCGGCATCAGCGTCGGTCGGGCCGAGCAGCTCCTCAGCGAGTTCGTCTCCATCCCCAGCGTGGTCGGCGACAAGACCACCGCGCACCTGTGGATGACCGAGCGCCTTAAGGAAATCGGGATGACGGTCGAGCACTACCCGGTCGAGGGTCGCACGGCGCCGTTCGTGCTCGGTGTCGTCGAGGGGGATGGCGACGGCCCCGGCGTCCTCTTCGACGCCCACTTCGACACCGTCCATGCGGTCCCCGAGGATTGGACCCACAACCCGTGGAAGCCGGTGGTCGAGGACGGCGTCCTCTACGGGCGCGGCGCGGTCGACTCGAAGGGCACCGTCGTCGCGATGCTGATGGCGGCGAAAGCGGTGGTCGACTCCGGTCGCCCGCGCAGTGGGCCGATCTACCTGATGTCGGACTCCGACGGCGAGGACGGCTTCCGCGGCGCGGCGCTGATGCGCGACATCGGGATCATGGACCGGATCGGCACCGTCTGGTCGGCCGAGGCGACCTCCAACGCCGGCATCGAGATCGCCTATCCCGGCATCTCGACCTGGAAAATCACCGCGATCGGTAAGACCGCGCACCCGACCGAGCCCGAGCACGGGATCAACGCGGTGACCAAGATGGCGAAGCTGGTGCTGGCCGTCGACGAGGGGCGCCTGGAGCTGCCGAAGGGCGACTCGAAATGGTTCGAACCGCGGGTCACGATCAACGGCATCCGCACCCGTCCGGGCGGCGGCTGGGCGATCCCGGGCCGCTGCGACGCGGTGCTGTCGGTGCTCTCGCCCGCGGGCGCCTCGCTGGCCGAAGTCCGCGAGGCGATCGACGCCTTCCTGCGCAAGATCGAGCAGGAGGACGGCGAGGTCCGCTTCGAGCGCAAAATCCTGCCGATGGGGGCGGGCCGGCTCTGGCTGCACCCCGGCGAGTCCGACCCCGACAGCCGCGGCGTGAAAGCGCTGGCGGCGGCGATCGAAGGGGCCGGCGGCTCGCCCGAGGTGCGCAAGTTCAACGGCGGCTGGGTCGACTCGGTGGAGATGATGCACCCCGGCGGCGGCGGTTACGACGTCCCGACCACGATCACCTTCGGCCCCGGCGATTTCGAACTCGCCCACACCGTCGACGAGCACATCCCGCTCGCCGAAGTAGCCCAAGCGGCCGAGATCTACGCGACCGCGACCCTGGATCTACTGACCTGAGGAGGAGAGAGCGATGACCGAAAGCCATATGCGTCGCGCCTTCACGACGTTGTCGACGATCACCCCGGCCGCGGCGGCCGTCACCAGCATCGACGACCTCCTGCGGCTCGTCACCGAGCGCGCCGCGGCGCTGGTCGGCGTCGAGCGCTGCTCCATATATATGCGTGAAGAGCGGGCGAACCTGTTCCGCGGCTGCGTCGGCTGCAGCAAGGGGAGCCCGCTGCCCGACGACTTCAAACGTTGGGTCGCCGGCGTCGCCGCCGACGGGGTCACTCGCGAGGTGCTGGAGACACGGCGCCCGGTCGTCGTCGCCAACGCTCGCCAGGACGAGCGGATGGTGAAATCGACGGTCCGCCACTGGGGGATCCGGTCGCTGCTCGAGGTGCCGATGATGGTGGACGGCCAGGTCATCGGCCTGCTGCTGATGGACGACGTCGATCGCCAGCACGAGTTCAGCGAGGACGAGGTCGAGCTCGGCCACTGCTTCGCCGACCTGGCGGGCGGTCTGATCGCGGGGACGCGGACGCGGCTCGAGCTGCAGTCGAAGCTGGGGTCCGCCGGCCGCCAGCTGAACGCGCTGCGGCGGGCGACCGCGGTCGACGAGCGGCTGTCGGACCTGGTGCTCGAGGGTCGGTCGCTCGCCGACCTCACCGCCACCCTGGCCGAGCTGCTGGGCAAGCCCTGCGCGCTGTTCCTGCCGGGCGGCGAGCGGGTCGCGGCGGCGCTGCCGGAGATGGCGCCGGAGGGCTCGGTGCCGCGGCTGCTGGAGCCCGGGGTCGCGGCGCTGCCGGAGGTCCGCTCGGCGCTGTCGGAGAACGAAGGCAGCCGCGCCTTCGTCGTCGGCCCGGTGCCGGCGGCGGGGCTGCTGCACCGTCACGTGGTCGCGCCGATCATGCTCGGCGAGGAGCTCTGGGGTCGGCTCGCGGTGATGGAGCACAAGACCCGCTTCACCGGTGGCGACGTGGTCGCGGTGCGGCGAGCGGCGACGCTGATCGCCCTCCAGGTCAGCTCCGAGCGCAAGGCGGCGGAGGCCGACTGGAACGCCGGCGCCTCGCTCGCCGCCGAGCTCCTCGGCGGCGGCTCCGACACCACCACTGCCCGCCGCCGGGCCGATCGGCTCGGGGTCGCCCTCGACGCCGAGCGGCTGGTCGTCGTGATCGGCTCGCGCTCCGGAGCCGAGGCCGACGCGCCCGATTTCCGCGCGGTCGCCGCGGCGTTCGAGCGCGCGGCGCCCGAGCTGACCGTCCACGTGACCGCGCTCGAAGGCGGGGTCGCGGCGCTGGTCGAGGTGCCGGCGGGCATCGAGGCCGCCGGGTTCGTCGCCGGCGTGCGGGATCGGCTCGAGGCGATCCGCGGCTCGCTGGCCCGGTCGGCCGGGCTGATCGTCGGCGTCTCGGCGGTCCGCAGTGGGCCGGCGGGCTACCGCGTCGCCCACCGCGAGGCACGCCAGGTGGTCGAGTGCATCCGTCGCTACTCGCCCGTCGACGGGCCGGCGCTGTTCACCGCCGACGAGCTCGGGGTCGGCGGCCTGCTGCTCTCGAGCTCCGACAGCGAGGCGATGGCGACCTTCGCCGAGCAGACGGTCGGCGAGCTCGTGCTCGAAAACTCGAAAGCCGATCTGCTGACGACGCTCTGTTCGTTCTTCGACAACATGGGCTCGATCCGCGGCTCGGCTGCGGCGCTCGACGTCCACGAGAACACGATCCGCTACCGCCTCTCGCGGATCGAGGAGCTGACCGGCCTCGCCGTGATGCACGACCCCGACGCCCAACTGCGGGCGCGCCTCTCGCTGCTCGTCCTGCTGCTGCAGGGCCGGCTGCCGAGCGGTGTCGCCGCCACGCCGCCTGCGCTTGCGGCCGTCGCACCGGTCGTCGACCTGGAGGTGGTGCCGGCCTAAGCGGCCCGCGCCACAGCCCCCTTTCCCCCTTTTGGGGGAACCCCAGCGCCGCGCGGCCGCCCTCCCCGAGGGCGGCCGCGGCGCGGCTATGTTCGCGACGTGGCTCAGGTCCATCTCCTCGGTGTCGCGGCGACGCCCCGTTCCAGGCCGGGCGCCGCGCCCTCCGATCTCGCCCGCGAGGCGGTGGCGGGGGCCCTCGACGACGCGGGCCTCACCGCCGATCAGGTCGACGGGGTGGCGATCGCCGCCACCGACCGCTCCTTCGTCGGCGGTGCCGAAGCCGTGCTCGGGCCGGCGCGGCGCGGCTACAACTGCCGCTGCGGACTTGGCCCGGTGGCGCTCGACTCGGCCTGGAAAGCGGTCTCGGCGGGGGTCAGCGACGTCGTCGTCTGCCTCGGCTTCGACCGCGGCGGGCCGGGGCTGCTGGCCGAGGACCGTCCCTGGCTCGAGGCGCAGGCGGCGGCGGCGCGCGAACTGCTCCAGCACTCGGGCGCGGAGGAGCGCCACCTCGCCCAGGTCGCGGTGAAGAACCTGCGCCACGGCTCCGAGGCGCCGGGGGCAACGGTCGGCGCGGTCGGCGTCGATGAGGTGCTCGCCAGCGAGACCCTGCTCTGGCCGCTGCGCCGGATGATGGTCGCGCCGCCCGCCTATTCCGCGGCCGCGCTCGTCCTCGCCGCCGAGCCCGGCGCCCGTCGCGGCCCGAAGGCGCCGATGGTGCGCGCCTCGGTGATGCTCGACGCCTCCTCCAACGGCAGTGCCGAGACGAGCCGCGCCGCCCGTCTCGCCTACTTCTCCGCCGGCATCGGGCCGGAAGACATCGATCTGGCCGAGATCGAGGACCCGACCCCGGTCGAGGAGATCGCCGCCTACGAGGCGCTCGAGTTCGCACCCGAGGGCGCCGCCGCCGAACTGGTCGAAAGCGGCTTCACCACCCTCGGCGGGGTCCTGCCGGTGAACGCCTCGGGCGGCGCGCTCTGCCAGGGCTTCTCGCGCGGCGCCGGCGGCATCCGCCAGCTGGTCGAGCTGTCCCTGCAGCTACGCGGCCTCGCCGGCCGCCGCCAAGTCCCCGGCGTCCGCGTCGGCCTCGCCTTGAGCGGCGGCCCTGCCACCCCCGGCGGGCCCACCGCCCTCACCATCGTCTCCCTCTGACTCATCGGGATCGCGTGCTGGATTCACAGCCAGATAGGTGTCTTGCTAAATTCAGCTAGATCCATTGATTTAGAGAGGGGCCTAAACCACTATGAATTCGCCAGAGTTCAAGAATCCATATCGGCCGGGAGCCGGACATATGCCTCCGTATCTCGCCGGTCGTGAGGGTGAGTACGAGGAATTCGACCGTCTCCTCGGCCAAGAGGAGATCTTGGAGAATGTTGTGCTTACCGGGCTTAGGGGCGTCGGCAAGACGGTTCTGGTCGAGACCTTCAAACCTCGGGCATTGGCGGCCGGGTGGGTGTGGGCATCCGCCGACCTTTCGGAGTCGGCCAGCATCAGTGAGGCAGCACTCGCCGAACGCCTTCTCGCCGACCTTGCGCTTGTCACCTCGGCGCTGACGGTTGCGAATCCGGACCGGGAGACCGGCGTCGGCTTCGCCGCGCCGGCCGGCCCCGATCAGGTTCCGCTTTCGCACACCGTGTTGGTCCAGGTTTATCGCGAGACTCCGGGACTGATCGCCGACAAAATCAAGGCTACGCTCGAATTCGCCTGGCGGCAGATGAAGGCTCAGGGCCAGCATCGGGTGATCTTCGCCTACGACGAGGCCCAGAATCTGTCCGATCACGCGGCCAAGGACCAATTCCCGCTGTCGGTGTTGCTCGACGTCTTCCAGTCGATCCAGAAGAAGGGCATTCCCTTCATGCTCGTTCTCGCCGGCCTCCCGACGCTGTTCCCGAAACTGGTCGATGCCCGCACGTTCGCCGAGCGCATGTTCCGGGTCCTCACCCTCTCCAGGCTCGGGAAGGACGAGAGCGAAGAAGCAATCGTGAAGCCGATCGAGCACGCTGGATGCCCGGTTCGATTGACGCCGGAGTCGGTCGAAATCATCGTCCAGGAGTCGGCCGGCTACCCGTACTTCATCCAATTCATCTGTCGCGAGGTCTACGACATATTTATCCGGCAGCACGCCGACGATGAGGAAAAGAGCGTTCCGGTCGAGGCGATTCAACACAAGCTTGATGCCGACTTCTTCGCCGGACGTTGGGCAAGGATCACGGACCGCCAACGAGAACTTCTCTGGGTCGTAGCCCAGTTGAAGCGGCCAGACGAAGAATTCACGATCCAAGAACTGACCGAGGAAGCACGGGAACTCCTGGTCAAGGCCTTCTCACCCAGCAATGCGAATCAGATGCTCAGCGGCCTGACCGAGCGAGGCATGATTTATAAGAACCGGTTCGGCAAGTACTCCTTTGCGGTCCCACTGCTGGGTCGTTTCATCACTCGCACCTACTGGCCTCCCGGCGCCAAACCTGAGCTTCAGGATGCGCGCACTGAGAGCAACAGCGTCCAGTAGCCGCACGGCCACAGTGCCTCTGTAGCGACGAACAAAGGCCGCTCGCCGACTTCACGCACGGTCGGGGTTTCGGGTGAAAGGGTCCCAGACCATGTACCGGGCATTGCAGACCGACTTCGAGAGCTTGCCGCAGCTGCTCGCGGCGCGCGCGGGCGAGATCGGCGCGGAGCGATTCGTGCGTGACGCCGAGCGCGAGTGGACCTATGGCGAGTTCCACGCACGGGTGACCGAGGTCGCGGCGGGCCTGAGAGAGCTCGGCGTCGGCCAGGGCGACGTGGTCGGCATCGTCCTCCCCAACAGCCCTCACTACCTGGAGATCTGGTGGGCGATCCTCTGGCTCGGGGCGATCTTCAACCCGGTCAACCCGGCGCTGACCGCGCGCGAGGCGGTCGGCATCCTCTCCGACTCCGAAGCGGTCGTCGCCGTCTGCACGCCGGAGGCCGCGGCGGGGCTGGCGGAGCACCGGGATGAGCTGCCGAAGCTGCGAGAGATCGTCGCCGCCGAGGGCTCCGACCCGGCGGCGCCGCTGCGCGGCCGCGGCAGCGTCGGCGACCACGCCAATGTCGGCCCCGGTGACCTCTGCGCCTTCGTCTACACCTCGGGCACCACCGGCCGGCCGAAGGGGGCGATGCTCGGCCATGGCAACTTCCTCGCCAACGCCTGGCAGCTGGGCGAGCCGCTGCCGCTCAGCCGCGGCGACACGCTCGGCATGGTACTGCCGCTCTTCCACGTCAACGCGCAGCTGGTGACGACGGTGATCCCGCTCGTGCTCGGCGCCCAGGTGGCGATGTGGGAGCGCTTCAGCGCCTCGAAATTCTGGGAGGAGGTCGCCAGGTTCGAGCCGGTCACCTTCTCCTCGGTCCCGACGATGCTGGCGGCGCTGCTGCACGCGCCCGGCGCCGACGAGGCCGAGGCGAACTCACTGCGCTTCGTCATCTGCGGCGCGGCGCCGCTCTCGCCGGCGCTCTTCCGCCGCTTCGAGGAGAAGTTCGGGCTGAAGATCATGGAGGGCTACGGGCTCACCGAGGGCACCTGCTGCACGACGATCAACCCCTTCACCGGCCCCCGCAAGATCGGCTCGGTCGGGCTGCCGACGCGGGCCCAGGAGGTGCGGATCATCGACGAGGCGGGCGACCCGGTAGCCGACGGGACGGCGGGCGAAGTCTGCTTCCGCGGACCGAACATGATGCACGGCTACTACAAGCGTCCCGACGCCAACGCCGAGACGATGGTCGACGGCTGGGTCCGCACCGGCGACGTCGGCTACCGCGACGGGGACGGCTACTTCTTCCTCGTCGACCGGACCAAGGACATGATCATCCGCGGCGGCGAGAACATCTACCCGCGCGAGATCGAGGACGTGCTCCAGGAGCACGAGTCGGTCAAGGAGGCGGCGGTGGTCGGGCGCCCCGACGAGGTCCGCGGCGAGGAGGTCCACGCCGTCGTCGCGCTCGGTTCCGGCGACGACGTGGTCGTGCTCGAGCAGCACTGCCGCGAGCGCCTGGCGCCGTTCAAGGTCCCGACGAGCTGGGAGGTGGTCGAGGAGCTGCCGAAGACCTCGACCGGGAAGATCGACAAGAAGCCGTTGCGCGAGAGACTCGCCGCGGCGTCCGGGTGAGGAGGAGGGACCGTGGGGATTCTCGGGGGCAAGGCGGTGATGATCACCGGCGCCGCCAGCGGCATCGGCGAGGCAACGGCGAAAGAGGCGGCGGCCGAGGGCGCGCGGCTGATGCTCTGCGACGTCGACGCCGAGAAAGGCGCTGCCGTGGCCGCCGCGATCGGCGCCGCGGCTATCTATCGCGACTGTGACGTCACCGATGAGGCGGCGGTCCAGGCGGCGGTCGGGGCGACGGTCGACGAGCTCGGCGCGATCGACGGCGCCTTCAACTGCGCCGGGATCCTCGGCGTCGTCGGCCCGATCGGCGAGCTGCCGCTCGACGGCTGGAAGCAGCTGATCGACGTCGACCTGAACGGCGTCTTCCTCTGCACCAAACATCAGGTGAACGCGATGGCCGCGCAGGGGTCGGGCTCGATCCTCAACATGGCCTCGGCCGCCGGCCTGATCGGCTGGCCCGGCGCCTCCGGTTACGTCGCCGCCAAGCACGGCGTCGTCGGGCTGACCAAGGCGGCGGCGCTCGAGTACGCCGCGGCGGGCGTCCGCGTCAACTCGATCTGCCCCTCCTACACCTTGACGCCGATGGTCGAAAAAGACCTCTTCGAGGACACGCTCGGCAACGACGAGGAGCTGATCGCCGCGGCCCGCGCCAACCACCCGATCGGCCGCTTCGCACAGCCGCCGGAGATCGCCGCGGCGGCGGTCTGGCTGCTCTCCGACAAGGCCTCGTTCGTCACCGGGATCGCGATGCCGGTCGACGGCGGCTACACCGCGCCCTGAGCGCCGCGCCGATGGCCGACCGCGACAGCTTCGAGCAGACTCCTTACGAGCTGCCGCCGGGGGCGACCGAAATCGTGATGGTCCGGCACGGCGCCTCGTCGCCGCCGATCGAGGGCATCCCGAACCCGCTGGTCGGCGGCCACTCGAACCCGGCCTTGGCCGAGGCGGGGAAGGCGCAGGCGGAGCTGGTCGCCGAGGGGCTGCGGCACGAGCCGATCTCGGCGATCTTCGTCTCGACCCTGCGGCGGACCGCCGAAACGGCGGCGCCGCTCGCCGCCGCGACGGGGATCGAGCCGGTGGCGATCAGCGAGCTGCGCGAGGTCTTCCTCGGCGACTTCGAGGGCGGCGTCTACCGGATCAAAACCGCCGAAGGCGACCCGACGATCAAGCAAGTCTTCGAGACCGAAGCCTGGAGCGCGATCCCGAACGCCGAGACCTTCGCGGAGTTCGGCCCGCGGATCACCGCCGGGGTCGAGGAGATGGTCCGCCAGGTCGGGCCGGACAAGGCCGCCGTCGCGGTGCTGCACGGTGCCGTGATCGGCCAGCTCTGCCGGCAGGCGACCGACAGCCGCGCCTTCGCCTTCGTCCACGCCGACAACGGCTCGGTCTCGCGGCTTATCGTCAACCCCGACGGCCGCTGGCTCTTGCGCTCGTTCAACGACATCTCGCACCTGCGGGTGCGCGCCGGCGCGACCGGCTGACCCAGATAAGCGACAGCACATCAGGAGAGAGAAATGCCCGCCTTCCTCGTCCATGGAAACCCCGACTCGGCGCGACTCTGGTCGCGGACGATCGCGAACCTCGGCGACTACGAGGGGGAGATCGTCGCCGCCGACCTGCCCGGCTTCGCCGCGGCCGCGCCGGCGGGGTTCGCGCAGACCAAGGAGGCCTACGTCGACTGGATCTCCGAGCAGCTGGAAGCGCTCTGCGGCGACGTCGACCTGGTCGGCCACGACTGGGGCTCGCTGCTGGTCCAGCGGGTCGCCTCGACCCGGCCCGACCTGGTGCGGAGCGTCGCCTGCGGCGGCGCCGCTGTCGACCGCGAGTATCCCTGGCACCCGCTGGCGCAGGTCTGGCAGACGCCGGGCGAGGGCGAGCGCTACATGGAGGAGGAGCTGACCGACGAGTTCGGCATCGCCCACCTGATCGAAAACGGGGTGCCGCGGGAGGACGCCGAGGCGAACATCTGGACGACCCAGCACGGCAAGCAGACGATCCTCGACCTCTACCGCTCGGCGGTCGACATCGGCGAGGAATGGCAGCCGGACCTGGAGCGGATCGAGGTGCCGGCGATGGTGATCTGGGGTCGCACCGATCCCTACGTGCCGCTCGAGTTCGGCGAGGCGCTGGCCGTGCGGATGAAGGGCGAGCTGGTCGTGCTCGAGTGCGGCCACTGGTGGCCCTTCGAGCGGCCCGAGGAGACCGCCGCGTCGCTGCTCCGCCACTGGGACTCGGCCGCGTCCTAGCCCCGCCGCCGGTCCGCGCCCGCCTTTGTGGGGAATCCACAAAGGGACCCCCTATCGGGTGGTGGCGAGAGCGGGGTTTGCGTGAGAGGTTTGCCCGCATGTCGAGCGCTACCGACACCGAGGTGCTCGCCCTGCACGGCCTCGCGGTGAAGAAGGCGGGCAGCCCGGCCGCCGTCGCCGTCGTGGTCGGCGTCGACGAGGGGGAGATCGAGGCCTCGCTCGAGGCCGCCGTCGCCGCCGGTCGCGCGGCAGGCGCCAAAGGCACCTTCATGGTCTCCCCGGCCGGCCGCGAGTGGCTCGACGCGCAGTACCCCGAGGTCTTCGCCGACTTCCGCGCCGACCCGGCCGCGACCGAGACCTACGAACGCTTCGAGAAGATCAATCGCGAGCTGCTCGCGCTCTTCACCGACTGGCAGATGGTCCCCGCGGTGGGCGGCGAACGCGTCCCCAACGACCACTCCGACGCCGACTACGACACCGGCGTGATCGACCGCCTCGGCGCCCAGCACGAACGCGCCGAACGGGTCCTCGACGGCTTCGCCGAGCTTGAGCCGCGGCTCGGCCTCTACAAGGAGCGCCTCGACGACGCCTACGACAAGGCGCTCGCCGGCGAAAGCGAATGGGTCTCCGGAGTCCGCATCGACAGCTACCACACCGTCTGGTTTGAGCTCCACGAGGACCTCTTGCGGATGCTCGGGAGGGAACGCGAGGAGGCACCTTGACGGCGGTGGCCGACCGCGCCGTCGTGCTCGATGGCGCGACTGTGCCCAGTCGCGAGGTGGTCGGCAACAAGGGGAGGAGCATCGCCTGGATGCTGAGCCTCGGCCTGCCGGTGCCGCCGGCATTGTGCCTGCCGATCGAGGAGTGCCGTCGCTTCCACGCCAACGGCGCCGAGCTCGAAGCGGAGTCCTGGGGCTCGGTGCTCGCCGGGGTCGCCGGGCTCGAGGAAAAGCTCGGTCGCACCTTCGGCGGCGGCGAGCACCCGCTGCTGGTCTCGGTCCGCTCCGGCGCCGCGGTCTCGATGCCCGGGATGATGGACACGGTCCTCAACCTCGGCATCACCGCCGAGGTCGAGGCCACCATGGGGCGCCTCTCCGGCGACGTCGACTTCGCCCGCCAGACCCACAACCGCTTCGTCCACCAGTTCGGCGAGACGGTGTTGAAGGCGGACGTCGACGAGCCCGGTCCCGACGCGACCCCGGAGGAGGTTCGCGAGGCGGTGCGCAAGGACACCGGGGAGGAGGTCCCGACCGACCCGCACGAGCAGCTACGCGCGGTGATCAAGACCGTCTTCGGCTCCTGGTCCTCGCGCCGCGCCAAGGCCTACCGCAAGCACTGGGGGATCGCCGAGGACGGCGGCACCGCGGTGATCGTCCAGGCGATGGTCTTCGGCAACCTCGGCGAGGACTCGGGCACCGGCGTGCTCTTCAGCCGCAACCCGCTGAGCGGCGACCCCGAGCCCTACGGCGAGTGGCTGCCGCGTGGGCAGGGCGAGGACGTCGTCTCCGGCACCCACGACCCGCTGCCGCTGGCGGCGCTGGCCGAGTCGATGCCGGTCGCCCACGAACGGCTGCTCGCCGCGGCGAAGCTGCTCGAGCGCGAGCACGGCGACATCCAGGACGTGGAGTTCACGGTCGAGCGCGGGGATCTCTGGCTATTGCAGACGCGGGCCGCGAAACGCTCGCCGCAGGCGGCCGTCCGGGCCGCCGTCGACTTGGCCCGCGAGGGCGCGATCGACCGCACCGAGGCGCTCCAGCGAGTGACGCCCGAGCAGCTGGCGACGGTGCTCGCGCCGCGCGTCTCCGCCGCCGCGGCCGCCGCGGCCGAGGTCGTCGCCAAAGGCATCGCCGCCTGCCCGGGAGTCGCGGCCGGCGTTGCCGTCGACGACTCCGACGCGGCCTGCGAGGCGGAGGTGGACGTCGTCCTCACCCGGCCGACGACCAGCCCCGAGGACGTCAGCGGGATGATCGCGGCGCGCGCCGTGGTCACCGAGCGCGGCGGCTCGACCTCGCACGCGGCGGTCGTCACCCGCGCCCTCGGGCGGCCCAGCGTGGTCGGCGTCGGCGAGGGGATGACGGCGCCCCTGATCGGCGCCGAGCTGACGGTCGACGGCTCCGCCGGGGTCGTCTACCGCGGGATCCTCGAGACCGAGGAGGTCGACCCGGCGAGCGTGCCGGGGCTGGAGACTTTGATCGAGTGGGCTCGCGAGGCGAGCCCGGTGGAAGTCGTCTCCGACGCGGGGGAGGGGTCGATCGACCCCGATGCCGTGGGAACGTCGGACGACGTGTCAACCCCCGAGGGAGCGCGCGCCGCGATCAAGGCCGGCACGGCGCGCGTGGGGAAGCTCGCGGGGCAGCACGAGGCGGCGCTGTTGCTCCGCTTCGCGCAGGAGAAGTCGAATCTCAAGCATGAGGAGGAGAGTTCGTGAGTGTCACTGCACAGGGCGCCAGGCCCTACCCCGACAAGTGGGCGCGCGAGTCGGCGACCCCGCTGGTCGAGCGGTACCACAGCGCCGTGCGAGCGCTGGCGGCGGAGAAGTTCGAGCGCAGCGGTCTGTCGTGGGAGGCGGCGGTGGAAGGGGGCGCCTTGCTGCCGACCCGGGAGGAGCTCGAGGCGATCGAGGCCGAGGTGCTGGCCGAGGGGTACCGCTTCGACGTCTCGGCGACGATCTCGCTGAAGGAGGAGCCGGGCAAATACAAACCGCTCGCCGGGATCACCGACTCCGGCGAACACGAGAACGACGAGCAGGGCCGGCCGATCGTCGGCACCGGCGACAACGTCTTCAAAGCACCCGCCGACATCACCGGCACGGCGCGCTACATCTCCGACGTCGACCGGGTGATGGAGATGCTGACCGAGGGCGTGCCGCCGAACACGGTGGCGATCATCGACGACTCGGGCGGCACGTTGACGGCGCCGATCCTCGGTGACTTCACCGCGGTGGTGTGCCTGGGCGGGACGGTGCGCTCGCACCTCGGGATCCGGACCCGCGAGTACAACGTGCCCTGCCTGATGAACGCCACGGTCGACGGGCTCGCGG
>JAOPZF010000127.1 GCA_025964255.1 Solirubrobacterales bacterium
GCGGCGCTGTGGGACGTCCGTCGACGCCTGGAATGCGTCGTTTACAGGCGATTAATCAGAACACTTGCGCAAATCAAATCGCGTGTTATGCTGCCGCACGAATCGAGCATTCAGGGAACTCCATCCATGAGTGATGATCGGGACCCGGGGCTCGTTTCGATAGCCAGCACCAGTGCCTTAATCGGTTAAAGGGCCGGACTTGTAAGCCGGTGATCCGGGTTCGAGCCCCGGCTGGTGCATTTCCGTAATCGGGGAGCGTCCGGGGGGACGGGGCTATGGCAGGAAACCTTTTCGACAGCATCGACGGGGTCGTCGCCGGGGGAAGCGACGCGGCGGCTCCGTGGGCGGCGCGCTCGCCCTTCCGACCGGAGGGGGAGCGCGACCTGATGCTGGTGCCGCGGGTGCGCGACTGGGCCACCGACCCGGTCGCCCGCGAGGCGCTCGAGCGGATCGCCGCCGACCCGGCCGTCGCCGCGCTCCGCGAGACCAAGGGCGGCGTCGACGTCGTCCTCGATGACGAGTGGGTCGAGTCGCGCGGGGCCGCGCTCGAGGCCGGCGCCGATCCCGCCGACGCCAACGCCGACCTCGCCGCCGACGCCCGCTACGCCGTCTACTTCTGGGGCGCCAACACGACCAAGGCGCTGCACGTCGGCCACCTTCGCAACCTGGCGCTCGGCAACGCGATCGCCGCGGCGCTCCGCGTCGGCGGCGCCAAGGTCGAGAACCGCAGCCTGATCTGCGACGTCGGCCGGAGCATGGGCGAGGCGATGGCGGGGGTCGTCGCCTCCGGCCGCGCCGACGACGAGCTCGGCGCCGAAAACGGCGAGAAGAGCGACCACTTCGTCGGCCTCTGTTACTCCGAGTACGTCGCCGCGAGCCGCAACGGGACCGGCGACGGCGACGACGGCGCCGAAGACTCGGTCGCCCGCGAGTCCGCCCTCTACGAGGACAAGGCCGACGAGCTGATGATGCGCGTCCTCGCCGGCGACCAGGGGGCGCTCGAACTGTGGTCGAAGACGCGCGCCTGGGTGATCGGCGGCCAGCGCAAGACGCTCTCGCGCCTCGGCGTCCCCTTCGACAAGGTGATCTTCGAGTCCGACTTCCTCCCCGAGGTCGCCGAGCTGACCAACCTCGGCCTCCGCGAAGGCACGCTGCGCCGGCGCGAGGACGGGATGGTCATCTACCCGACCATGCGCGAGGAGCTCGAGGAGATGCCGCTGGTCCGCTCCGACGGCCTGCCGACCCAGCACATGCGGGCGCTCGCCTACTGGTCGGCGGCGCCGGAGCTCGACGACTTCACCTCGCTGCAGGTCTGCGGCACCGAGTGGGTCTCCCACGTCACCTGCCGGCGGCAGCTGCTCGACGTGCTGGCGATGGCGAAATCCAACGGCCACCCGAACCCGGTGACCAACGGCAACGGCCGCGGCGGACCGCCGACCCACGACGTCTTCCACGGCATGGTCGCGCGCTCAAACGAAGCGGTCAGCTCCTCGAAGGAGGGCGCGCTGCTGATCGACAACCTGGTCGAATGGGCCGACGAGCGGCTCACCGCCGATCCCGAGCTGGCGGCGGTGCGGGCGGCGCACCCGCAGCCCGACCGGCTGGCGGCGCGCATCGTCCTCGCCTACTTCCTCCTGCAGACGACCTCGAAGCGGGTCGAGTTCGAGCCCGAGCTGCTCTTCGAGCCGGAGCGCAGCCTCGGATGGGACGTCGTCACCGCGCAGGCGCACCGGGGTGGGAGTGCCGACGGTGACGCGGGTCGGGGCGGCGGCGCCGGTGGAGGTGGCGCCGCCGACCCCGAGTACCGCTTCGCGGTCGTCCAGTCGGAGCTCTTCCGTCGTCACCTACGCAGCGCCGTCGGCGACCTCGATCCCGAGCCGCTCGCCCGCTGGCTCTCTCACTTCGCCCGTTGGTCGGCGGCGGGGGAGCATGCGCCGCGGACGGGCGCGGTGGCGCGGACGGTGCTCGGCGACGGCGTCCGCGGTCTCGGGCTGGAGGCGGCGTGATGCGCACCCTGCTCGTCGACAACCACGACTCCTACACCTACAACGTCTTCCACCTGCTGGCGGCGGCCTCGGGCGAGGAGCCGGTCGTCGTCAACAACGACGCGGTCAGCTGGCGCGTTCTGAGTCGGGCCAATTTCGACGCTTATGTGCTCTCGCCTGGACCCGGGCGGCCGGAACGCTGGCACGACTTCGGCGTCTGCCGGGACATCCTCAGCTACAGCGAGGTGCCGGTGCTGGGGATCTGCCTCGGGCACCAGGGGATCGGCAATCTGCTCGAGGGCGGGGTGACGAGCGCGCCGCAGCCGATGCACGGCCGGCTCAGCAACGTCCGCCACCGCGGCACCGGGATCTTCGACGGCGTGCCGCAGGACTTCTCGGTGGTGCGCTACCACTCGCTGGCGATCACCGGGCCGGTCGGGCCGGAGGGCCACGTCGTTGCCTGGGCCGACGACGGCGTGGTGATGGGCGTCGAGCACGACTCGCGGCCGATGTGGGGGGTCCAATTCCACCCCGAGTCGATCGCCACCGAGTTCGGCGATCGGATCGCGAGGAACTTCTTCGAACTTGCGGAGCGACACTCCGCCTCCTCCACCGCGCGCCTATCCCAGGTCCCCCGTCGACGATCCGAAGACTCGCCCCAGGCTCGAGTCAACGGTACGTCGACGGGGGTGGCGCGCGGTGATTCCTTGGCGGCGGTGACCACGGCGGAGGCCGGCGCCGAGGAGCGTGACTGGACCGTCCTCGCCCGCACGCTCGAGGGCGTTGCGGCGACCGAGCACCTCTACGAACACCTCTTCGCCGACGCCGAGACGTCCTTCTGGCTCGACTCGGCCGACGCGCCGACCTGGCTCGCCCAGTGCTCATATATGGGGACGAGCGCCGGGCCCGCAGAGCGCCACCTCTCCTACGACGTCGACGCCGCCGCGACGACGATCCGCACTCCGGCCGGCGAGGAGGTGCGCCACGGCTCGATCTTCGACCTGCTCGACGCGGAGACCCGTGCGGTCCAGGCGGAGCCGCCGATCGGCGTCGACCGCGGCCTGATGGGCGGCTTCGTCGGCTACCTCGGCTACGAGCTGAAAGCCGACTGCGGTTCCCAGAACGCCCACAGCTCCGACCTGCCCGACGCGGCGATGATGTTCGCCAACCGCGTCGTCGCCGTCGACCACGCCCGCCAGCGCACCCACGTCTTCGCCCTCGTCCGCAACGAGCGACACCCCGCTGTTGATGGGCCGAAAACTCAAGATGGGCTGGAGTTTTCGGCCCGTCAACACCAGGGGTCCGACGAACGTGTGACGCAGACCGCGTGGCTGGAGGAGGCGACGCGGCTCGCGGCGGCAGCGATCTGTGATCCGCCGCCGGGGCGGCCGCTCGATCCGCCGGTCGAGCCGGGCAGTCACGTCAGCTTCCGGGTCGGGCGGGGACGGTCCCAGTACCTCGCCGACATCGAACGCTCGCGGGCCGAACTGGCGGCGGGGGAGAGCTACGAGGTCTGCCTCACCGATCAGATCTCGACCGATGCGAGCCCCGACCCGTTCGCGCTCTACCGGCGGCTGCGCCGCTCCAACCCGTCGCCGTTCGCCGCCTTCCTGCGCTTCGGCGACACCGCGATCGTCAGCTCCTCGCCGGAGCGCTTTCTCTCGGTTGCACGCGACGGCGCGGTCCAGGCACGGCCGATCAAGGGGACGATCTCCCGCGCCGAGGACCCGGTCGAGGACGCTGCCCGCCGCACCGAGCTCGCCACCGACGAGAAGACCCGCGCCGAGCACCTGATGATCGTCGACCTGCTGCGCAACGACCTCGGCCGGGTCTGTGAGATCGACTCGGTCCGCGTCCCCGACCTGATGGTGGTCGAGCCCTACGCGACCGTGCACCAGGTCGTCTCGACCGTGACCGGGCAGCTCGAACCGAAGCGCTCGTCGGTCGAGTGCGTGCGCAACTGCTTCCCAGGCGGCTCGATGACCGGGGCGCCGAAGGAGCGGACGATGGAGCTCATCGACGAGCTCGAGGACGAGGCGCGCGGCGTCTACTCGGGGGCGATCGGCTACTTCGGCGTCGACGGCTCGGTCGACCTCTCGATCGTGATCCGCACGATCGTCATCCGGCCCGGGCGGACGACTATCGGCGCCGGCGGCGCGATCGTCATGCAGTCGGACCCCGAGGAGGAGTTCGACGAGATCCTCTTGAAGGCCCGCGCCCCGATGTCCGCGATCGCCAAGACCGTGACCGGGCGTGGGGATGAGGAGGCCTGGAGCGTCGAGTTGGAGCCAGGGCAGGACCGAGCGACGACGACGAGGAGCGCCGAGGCGGCATGACCGGCGCGGCGACCCATCGCCCGGCGACCCCGCCGGGGACCTCCGGCTGGCAGATTCGCCCGGCCGGGCCCGAAGACGCCGCGGCGGTCGCCACCGGCGTCGCTGCCCTACTCTGCGAGCTCGGCGCGACGCCACCGTCCCACGCGTCGATCGAGGCGGAGGCACGCGCCCACATCGAGGACCCGAGCCTGGGGATCGTCCTGATCGCTGTCGGCGACGGCGAGGAGCTGGTCGGGGTCCTCACGGCCAGTTGGGCGCGGGCGATCCAGGTACCGGGACGGATGCTGACGATCGAGGTGCTCTGGACGCGCCGCGAGTGGCGGGGGCGGACCGTAGGCGCCGGGCTGGTCGAGGCGCTCGCTCAGGTCGCGGTCGACGTGGGAGCCGCGCGGGTCGAGGTCGGCCTCCCGCGCGAGAGCTTCGAGGCGATCCGCGCCACCGAGCGCTTCTACCTCGACAACGGCTTCGAGCGCCTCGGCCCACGGATGCGGAAGGCGATCCCGTGAGTGAGCTGGTGATGGTCGAGCAGCGGACCCGGATCAGCGAAGGGCTCGACACGAGCTCGGTCTGGATCCGCGAAGGCGACGACCGCCTCGCGGGGCAGGATTCCGACGCCCGCCTCGCCGAGCTGCGCATCGGCCTGCGCCGCCACTTCGGCGTCCGTTGCGTCGACGCGGTGGCAGATGACGCGGCGGTCGAGCGGACGCTGGCGGCGCTCCACGGGCCCGCGCACCTGGCGGCGCTTGACGCCGCCGGCGAGGAGGCGACCGTGATGCCGCAGCTCGCCCCACCCGGCCTCGAGCCGGACATCCCGGTCAACGCGGCGCTCGTCGCCGCCGCCCGCGAGGCGGTCCGCACGGCCCTCTCCGCCGCCGATCGACTGCTCGCCGGCGACCGCTACACGTACGCCGTCTGCCGGCCGCCCGGCCACCACGCCGGCCCCCACTTCATCGGCGGCTACTGCTACCTGAACAACGCCGCGGCCGCGATCGAGGCGCTGCGGGCAGGCGGGCTCGCCCCGGTCGGCGTTCTCGACCTCGACCTCCACTACCCGAACGGGACCTCGGAGCTGGTCGAGAGGATGGGCGCCGACGTGACGTTGCACTCGCTGCACGCTGCGCCGGTGACCAACGTCGCCGCGGGGACCGAGCTGCCGCGGGCCCCGCGGGAACGCGCCCATGCCTTCAGCGCCGCGCCCGACCCGGTCGCCTACCTGGCCGAGGTCGAGACCTCGCTGACGGAACTCGCCGTCGACTCGGCGGCGCTGGTCGTCTCGCTCGGCTACGACACCGCCGAGGGCGACCCCCACGGCAGCTGGCACTTCGGCCCCGAGGTCTTCGCCGGCATCGGCCGCCTTCTCGCCGCCACCGAACTACCGGTCTGCATCGTCCAGGAGGGCGGCTACGCACTCGGCGCGCTCGCCCCGTGCAGCCACGCCTTTGCGTCCGGGCTGCTGGGGGAGGACCCGGTATGAGCACCGAGGAGCGGACCGTTCTCACCCCGGCCGAGCAGGCGGTCGCCGATGGCCTTGCGCCGTTCCGCGCGCGGCTGGACCAGATCGACGCTCAACTCGTCGACCTGCTCGGCGAGCGCTTCCAGATCTGCCGCGAAGTCGCCGTCCACAAGTCCGAAAACGACATCGACATGATGCAGCCGGGCCGGGTCGAGATCGTCCGCGCCCGCTACCTCCAGCACGGGGCCGAGGTCGACCTCCCCGCCGACTTCACCGCGGGCTTCTTCGACCTGATGATCGACGCCACCTGCCGCGCCGAGGACGAGCTGATGGCGCGCCTCGCCGCCGGCGATCACCAGCCCCCTGCCTTTAGTAACCCTGTGGGTGACCAAAGGCAGAAGGTTGCGGGGGAGGGTGGTGCCTCGTGAGCCTGCCCCCGGGGCCGCGGATGCCGCGGGCCCTCCAGGCGCTGGGCTGGACGAACCGGGCCCTGCCCTGGCTCGAGCGCTGTCGGGAGCGCTACGGCGACGCCTTCACGCTGCGGATCCGCCACTGGGGGGACTGGGTGCTTCTCGCCGACCCCGACGACGTCAAACGAATCTTCGTCGCGGGCGACAAGGTCGGGGTCGCGCTCGCCAATCCGCTGCTCGGGCCGCTGCTCGGGCCGAGCTCGATGATGCTCTCCGAAGAACCCGACCACATGCGCCGGCGCCGCATCGTCCTGCCCGCCTTCCACGGCGAGGCGATCGCCAACGACGCGGCGACGATCACCGCGGTGGCGCGCCGCGAGGTCGCCGCCTGGCCCGCCGGCGAGCCGTTCGCATTGTGGCCGCGGATGCAGGTGCTGACGCTCGAGGTGGTGATGCGCGTCGTCTTCGGCGAGCGCGCCGACGAACCGCGGCTCGACCCGCTGCGACGCCACCTCACCGAGCTCACCGGCTGGCTCAACCAGCCGCGCAACATCGCTGCGCTCAGCTTCCTCGGCCCCGAGTGGGTCCGCCACAGCCCCGCCTACCACCGGGCGATGCGCCCGGTTGAGGACGAGGCGCTCGCCGAGGTCCGCCGCCGCCGCGCCGAACCGATCCCGGACCGCCTCGACGTCGTCTCGATGCTGATCGCCGCCCGCCGCGAGGACGGCTCGCCGCTCGGCGAGGAAGAGCTGCGCGACGAACTGGTGACGCTGCTCTCCGACGGCCCGACCTCGACCTCGCTCGCCTGGGCGTTCGAGCGCCTCCTGCGCAACCCGGAGACGCTCGCCCGCGCCCGCGCCGAGATCGCCGATGATGAGGGCGACGCTTACCTCGACGCCGTCGTCAAGGAGACGCTGCGACTGCGCCCGCCGGTCCCGGTCGTCGTCCGCCGCCTGCTCGAGCCGATGCGGATCGCCGGCCGCGACCTCCCCGCCGGGACCATCGTCGCGCCCTGCATCCACCTCCTCCACCGCGACCCGCGCTACTACCCCGACCCACTCCGCTTCCGCCCCGAGCGCTTCCTCGAGACGCCGCCGGGCACCTACACCTGGATCCCCTTCGGCGGCGGCACGCGCCGCTGCATCGCCGCCCCTTACGCGCAGCTCGAGATGAAGCGCGTGCTGCGCGAGGTCCTGGCGGCGGTCGACCTGAAACCGGTGGACACCCGCGGTGAGCGGGTCAGCAAAGCGGCGATCTCATTCAGTCCAGGAGAGAAAGGGTTGGTGATGGTGGGATGAGCGAAGCGGCAGGCATGAACTCCGGTCGGGGGGCCGGGAAGGATGACGCGGGGGAGATCCCCGTCTCCGACCTCCTGATCGTCGGCGCGGGGGCCAAGGCGGCGGCGATCGCGGCCAAGGTCGACGCGCTGAACGGGCTCGGGCTGGCAGACCTGACGGTGACGATCGTCGAGAAAACCGAGCCCGCCGCCTCCTGGCTGGGGCTGAACGGCATGACCTCGGGGGAGGAGCCGCTGGCGGTACCCCCGATCAAGGACGTCGGCTTCCCGTACCGCAGCTCGCGTCAGTTCCCCACCGTCGGCGACGAGCTCGACGCCGCCCTGCTGCCGCTGACCTGGCAGCGCCACGCGATCGAACGCGGCGAGTACGCGCCCTGGGTCAACTCCGGCGCGCCACCGATCCTCCACCGCGATTACGGGACCTACCTGGGCTGGGTGCTGGCGCGGGCGACCGAGGGGGTGACGACGCTACGCGGGCGGGTCGTCGCGGTGCGCCTCGACGCGGCGCGCGAGCGCTGGGTGATCGACGTCGAGGGCGACGACGATGGCGCGCCTTTCCAGCTCGCCGGGCGCTCCCTGCTCCTCACCGGGCCCGGCGTCCACCGCGCCTTCCCGCACGACCCGGCAGCCGAGCCGCGCCTGCTCCACTGCGACAGCCGACGCGGCGAGTTCGCCCGGCTGGCCGCCGACCGCGATGTCGACGTGGCGATCGTCGGCGGCGGCGAGAGCGCGCTCTCGGCGCTGATGTTCCTGCGGGCGCTGCGGCCGGAGGCGCGGATCACCGTCTACACGCCGATGCTGCCGCTGAGTCGCGGCGAGAGCTTCCTCGAGAACCGCGTCTTCGCCGATCCCGACGACGTCGGTTGGGAGGTACTCGACCTGGAGAGCCGCCAGGACTTCATCAAGCACTGTGACCGCGGCGTCTTCGACGCGACCGTGATCGGGCGACTGGCGGGGGAGGAGCGCTGTAGCTTCGAGCTCGGGCGGGCCGTCCACCTCGCGGCGGCGAGCGAGGGGGAGGGGGTCGAGCTGGCGCTCGAGACCGCCGCCGGCCCCGCAATCGCCCACCACGAGTACGTCGTCAACTGCACCGGCTTCGACCTCCTGGCCCAGCTCCGCGGCCTCTTCGCCGAGCCGGTCCGGGCCGAACTCGAGGAACGGACCGGTCCGATCTGGGAGCGCGAACCGGGCGTCGAGCTGCGCTTCGACCGCTCGCTCGCCCTGGAGGGCCTCGAGCCGCGCCTCCACATCCCCGGCCTCGCGGGCCTCAGCCAGGGCCCCGGCTTCGCCAACCTCGGCAGCCTCGGCCTGCTCGCCAACCGCGTCCTGACCCCGCTCCTGCCGGCGCTGACGAAAGCCAAACGCGGCGCCGCCGTGGCGATGCTGACGCTCCTGGTGGTCGCCCTGCTCGCGGGCTGCGGCGGCGGCTCCTCGTCGGGCTCCGGCGACGGCGGATCGACCACGCCGAGCGGCGAAGACGGCACCTCGCAGGTCGCCAAAGACCCGGCCTTCCCCGGCGTCGACCTCGCCAACAGCCGCTTCGTCTCCGGCGGCCCGATCAACCGTGAAACGGCGCCGGAACTGGAAGAAGCCTGGAAAGTGCCGAGCTCGGCGCAGGGCACCTACGGGGCGTACGCCGCCTCGCCGGTCGTCACCGACGGGATCGTCTACATGCAGGACCTCGAATCGAACGTCGCCGCCTTTAACCTGGAAACCGGCGAACTGATCTGGGAAACGAAGATGGAAGAAGTCGACCAGGGCCCGAACGGGGTAACGGTCGAAGAAGGCAAAGTCATCGGCGCGACGGCGACGAAAGCCTTCGCCCTCGACGCGGCCAGCGGCAAGGAACTTTGGTCGACCGAACTGACGACGGTGCCGAAGGAAGCGATCGACATGTCGCCGGGCGTGCACGAAGGGCTCGTCTACATCTCGACCGTGCCGACCGACGCCACCAGCGCCTACAACGGCGGCATCGCCGGCGTCCTCTGGGCGCTCGACGCGAAGACCGGGGCGAAAAAATGGCACTGGGACACGGTGCCGAAGACCCTCTGGTCGAAGAAGCACAAAGCCATCAACGCGGGCGGCGGCCTCTGGTACGCGCCGTCCTTCGACGAAGAAGGCGGGATGTACGTCGGGACCGGCAACCCGGTGCCGTTCCCCGGCGCCGAAGGGCTGCCCTGGGGCGCGAGCCGACCCGGTCCCAACCTCTACACCGACTCGCTGGTGAAGCTGAACGCGAAGACCGGCAAGCTCGAGTGGTACTACCAGGCGACCCCGCACGACGTCTACGACTGGGACTTCCAGAACCCGCCGATCCTCGCCACCGTCGGCGGGGAGAAGCTGGCGATCGGATCGGGCAAGAACGGCCTCGTCGTCGCCGTCGACGCGAAGACCGGCAAGATGGTCTGGAAGACGCCGGTCGGCAAACACAACGGCCACGACGACGATGGGCTGAAGGCGATGCGCGGTGAAACGTCGAAGCTGCCGAAGCAGGCGACGGTCTACCCGGGGATCATCGGCGGCGTGATCGCGCCGATGGCGGCGTCGAAGAAGACGCTCTTCGTCCCGGTCGTGAACCACCCGCTGACCGTAGAAAACGGCGAAACGATCGGCGAAGGTGAAGAAATGACCGGCGAAATGGTCGGCCTCGACATCGCCACCGGCAAGGAAGTGTGGAACGAGGAATACGAAACGGCCGCCTTCGGCGCGCCGGTCGCGGTCAACGACATGGTCTTCTTCTCGACCTTCGACGGCACCGTCCACGGCCTCGACGGCGAAACCGGGGGAGAAGTGTGGTCGGCGGCGCTTCCCGCCGGGTCGAACTCCGGGATGACTGCCTCCGGCGGAACCCTGATCGTGCCCGCCGGGATCGCCGTCGCCGAAGGCCAGCAGCCGTCGCTAGTCGCCTTCCGCCTCGGAGGATGATCGCCTTGCTACGGTTGGGCCTGTGTCACCAAACGGTGACAAGGCGACCGCGACACGCCGTCCACACGACGCCGAGGCCTCGCGCCGTGCGCTGCTGGACGCCGCCAGACGGGTATTCGACGAGGTCGGCTACGACCGTGCGACGACGCGTGAGATCGGCGAGAGGGCGGGCGTCGATCCGGCCCTGATCGCCCGTTACTTCGACTCAAAGGAAGGGCTCTTCCTCGCCGCGATCACGGTCCGCGCCCCCGAGGAGGAAGACTTGGACTACGCGCCCTCGGAGCTGCTCCGCTTCCTGCTCGAGCGCTGGGACGAACGCGGGCACACGCCGATCAGCCGTGCCCTCGCCAGCCCGGCGCTGACTCCCGGCGCGCGCCGCCAGATCAGCGCAGTCGTCGGCGACCGCGTCCTCACCGGCCTGGTCGACGAGCTGCGCGACCGCGGCGCCGCCGACGCCGAGCTGCGCGCCGAGCTCCTCATCGCGCTCGCGGTAGGCGTCGCGATGACCCGCGCCAACGGCACCCTCGAGACGCTCGCCGCGACGCCCCGTGACGATGTCCTCGAGGCCCTCGCCCCGCTGCTCGACGCCCTTTCCCGCTGAAGTAGACGGATGGCGACCAAGCGCAGCTCCGGCATCCTCCTCTACCGCGACCGCGCCGGCACCACGGAGTTCCTCCTCGTCCACCCGGGCGGCCCGTACTGGGCGCGCCGCGACGACGGCGCCTGGTCGATCCCCAAGGGCGGCATCGAGGGCGACGAGGATTCGCGCACAGCGGCGCTGCGGGAGCTCGACGAGGAGCTCGGCGGCGGCGCCCCCGACCTCGACCCTGGCGACCTGATCGAGCTCGGTTCGGTCCGCCAGAAGGCCGGCAAAATCGTCGACGCCTGGGCGGCGGAGGCCGACTTCGACCCGGAGGGGCTCGACAGCAACACATTCGAGATGGAGTGGCCGCCGAAGAGCGGCCGCGAGGTCGAGTTCCCCGAGGTCGACCGCGCCGAATGGTTCGACCTGGAGGGAGCCCGCCGCAAGCTTCTTCCCGCGCAGAGCGAGTTCCTCGATCGCCTCCTTGAGCAGCTGGGTGGCGGCTAGACTCGGCTGATGGCCGACGAGAGCACGCCACTCGCGGCGCGGTTGCTGGGCGCCGGAGCCCGCGGCGCGGGTGCGGTCGGGCGCGCCACCGGGATCGACAAGGCGGTCGAAATCGCCGCCGAGGAGGCGATCGTCTCCGCGGTCGAAAGCGAGGCGGTCGAGCGGGCGCTGGCGCGGGTGCTCGAAGGCCCGGTGGTCGATGAGGCCGTGCAGAGCGCGCTGGACAGCCCCGCGATCAAGAAAGCGCTGATCGAGGCCCTCGACAGCGAGCTGGTCGACGAGATCTGGCGCCGCCTGCTCGCCTCGCAGCAGATCCAGCAGATGGTCGAGCGGATCGCCGACGCGCCCGAGGTGCGCCAGGCGATCGCCTCGCAGAGCATCGGCCTGCTCGGCGACATCGGCCGCCAGATCGCCAAGGTCGCCCGTGACCTCGACAACACCTTCGAGCGGATCATCCGCCGGATCTTCTTCCGCCGCCGCCGGCCGCTCCCGACGAACCGCGCCGGGGTCGTCAGCCGCGGCCTCGCCTTCGCGATCGACGCGTTGATCATCAACCTCTTCTTCACCGTCCTGGCCGGCGCCGCGACGCTGATCGTCACCTTCCTTGGCGGCAGCGGGGAAGGCGTGCCGAGGGGAGCGATCGCCGCCGGCTCCTTCATCTGGCTGGCCGTCGTCAGCGTCTATCTGGCGGGTTTCTGGGGACTGGAGGGGCAGACGATCGGGATGCGCTTCCTCGGCATCAGGCTGAGCGAACGGCGACTGCCGCTGCGGCGGGCGATCCGGCGGCTGATCGGCCTCGGCCTCTCGGTGATCACCTTCGGCATCGGCTTCCTCGGCATCGTCTTCGGCGAAGGTCGCCGCGGCTGGGCCGACCGCATGGCGGGAACCGAGGTCGTCTACGACGAGCGCCGGCCGGTCCCGGCACCCTGGTCGACGCTGAGCGAGCCCGCCCCGGTCGCCCCGCTGGCCGCGGGTACGCCGGTCGCCGAGCCAGTGCCGCCGACCGCCGCGGGCGCCGTGCCTCCGCCCGCCGAGACCCGCTAAACCGGAGCCCCAGAGCGGTTCGGCAGGATCCGCTGCACCAGCAGCGTGAGGCTGCCGGTCGTGATCAGCAAGGCGACGTTGACGGCGAGAACGGCGAGCGCGCCAGAGGCTTCGTCGATCCCGCCGCCGCCGATCGCGACACCGAGGTAGGCCGAGGCCGGGATCGTCGTCACCGAGATCGCCACCCCGACCGCCGCCGCGGCGCCCGACTCGAAGGACAGCATCGCCGCGATCCCCGCCGCGGCGGCGACCAGCACGGTCGAGTAGTCGAGGTGAGCGAGGGTGTGGAGGCTCGAATGCTCGACCCGGAAGCCGGCGGGCAAGAGGCCGGTCACGTTCAGCAGCGCCGAGAGGATCGCCGCCGTCGCCACGACCAGCACCATGCCCAGGGTGAGCGTCGCGAAGGCGCGCAGCGCCAGGCGCCGCCGTCCGGCGACGAGGCCGACGCAGGTCGCGCAGATCGGCAGGAGGTCGGGGCTGACCGCCATCGCGCCGACGATCAGGATGCTGCTGGAGACGATCACGCCGAGAGCCGCGATCACCGCGGCGACGTTGATCAGCGCGATGTAGCGGGCGAGTGGCCACGAGTTGGCCCGCGCCGCGCCCACCACCTCGACCCAGGCGAGCCCGTCGATCGCCCGGTGTCCGGTCAGGTGCAGGCGCTGCGGCGCGACCACATCGACGCGGGTCAGGACGTAATCATCGACCCCGATCCCCATCGACTCGATCGCCTCGACCAGTTCGTCGGCCGCCGCCGGCTCGACGTCGGCGACGAATACCGTCTGCGTCTCCTCACACGATTCGTCCGGATGCCGCACCACCCGCCGCACCCCGTCCAGATCGCGCAGCAACGTCGCGAAGGCAGGCTCACGCCGCTCGTCCAAGGATGCGTGAAGCCGCAGCACCCGCCCATCATGAGAGCGGCGGCGGCGTCAGCTAGGAGACGAGCTTGATGACCTTGAAGCTTTTGGTGCCGCGGGGGGTCTCGACGTCGACGGTCGAGCCTACCTCGGCGTTCATCAGCGCCTGGCCGATCGGCGACTCGGCGGAGAGCTTGCCGTCGGCGAGGCTCGCCTCGGTCGAGCCGACCAGGGTCCAGGTGACGGTCTCGCCTTTGCCTTCGTCGAGGACTTCAGCGGTCTTGCCGAAGGCGAAGGTGCGGCCGTCGCCGCTGTCGTCGGCCTCGACCACGACCGCCATGCGGAGGCGGGACTGGAGGCGCTTGATCCGCGTCTCCATCAGCGACTGATCGTCTTTCGCCGTGTGGTAGTCGGCGTTCTCCTTGAGGTCGCCGAGCTCACGGGCGACGCGGATGCGATCGGCCATTTCGATCCGGCGCGGGCCTTCCAGCTCCGCCAGTTCGGCTTTGAGTTCTTCGATGCCGGCGGCCGTGATCGGCTCGCCGCCGTTGTTTTGGTTAGCAGGACTCATCCCGAAAGGTTGTCAAAAACGGCCAGGTGACGGTTACTCGCGGACTCGGCGATCAGTCACCGCCGCCGCTCTTGGAGCCCGAGCCGCCGCTGCTTTCGCCCAGCAGTTCCGGCGCGAAGGTCTTCGTCGTCTTGTCGGCCGCCTTCGCCATCTGGTTCAACCCGAACAGTTCCTCGCTCGAGCGCAGCAGCGAGTACGGGTTGTAGGGAGCGGCGTCGTTGGAGCCCTTGGTGATGAACTTCGACACCAGTACCGCGCCGGTCTTAAGCGGGTTCGGCGCGGCAGGCGGCGGCGTTTCGCCTTCGGCGACCGGGGCCGGGGGGTTGAGCCCGCCGAAGGTGACGATCAGCAGGCCGTCTTTTTTGTAGGCGGGGGATTCGAGGATCTGGGGGACCACTTCGGCGAGCCATTCGTCGGCCGCGGCGGCCCCCGTGGGCGCGCCTTCCGGACACTGTCCCGTCACACCCGCCGAGCAGAGGTCGGGGGAGATGTAGGAGAAGTTCGGCGTGTTCTTTTCGACCTTCAGGTCCTCCTTCAGTTCCGTGATCGGCACGTCGCCTTCGGAGCATTCGCCGACGTCGAGCAGCGAGTGGAAGTGGGTGAAGGGGTTGAGGCGGTTCGAGTAGCCACCGAGTTCGACTTTCTCTTCTTCTTCGGGTCCTTGGTAGACACAGTTGGCGGGTTCGCCGGTGGTCGGGTCGACCATCCCTTCCATGTACGCCTTCCAGGTGAACTCGGCGACGCTGAGCTGGCCCGCGAGGGTGTTGGTCGCCACCGGCCAGACGCAGCCTTCGCCGGAGAGGATTCCGGCACTGCTGGTCTTCGCCGTCGGCGGGAATTCGGTCAGCGTCGGGCAGTCCGTCTTGGTCGCCGCGTTCGGCGGCTGGCCGCTGATCGTGGCGATCCCGTTCGGCGTCGTCGCTTCACTCAGCACCGAGTAGTTGCTCAGCAGCAGGCCCTTGGGACGAAGCGTCCCGTTCAAGTAGGGCATCGTCGACCCGGTCGTGCCGAAGGCCGACTGGTATCCGGAGCTGACCAGCGAGATCAGGAAGACGTGCTTGATCCGCCCCGCTTCGGGTTTCGGCGGCGGCGTCGGCGCGGTTTCTTCTTCTTCTTCGGGCGCTTCTTCGGGTTCCGGTTCCGGCGCGGGTTCGGGCGCCGGTTCTTCCGGGATGAAGACGGGTTCCGGTTCGGGCGTCGGGATGACGATGCTTTCTTCCGGCGCCGGCGTCGATTCGTTCGAGACCGCCGACGGGCCGGGTCCTTCTTCCAATTCGGGTTCCGGTTCGGGCGCAGGCGCGGGCGCCACCGCGACCGGGGCGGTCTTGGCGGCGAGGGCGCGACCGAGCAGCGTGGCGGCGGCCTGGCTCGATTCCGGCCCGTTGGTCGCCGCGGCGGCGACGATCGCCGAGGTCGCCACCACCGAGGAGGCGACGAGCAGGCCGAAGCGTTTGCCGGTCAGCGTCGCCGCCGCGGCGATCGCGGCGCGGAAGCGAGTGGTGAACCAGCCCTTCACGAGCCCGCCCCCGAGGGCATCAGCGGCGTGCCGCACTGCGCGCAGAAGTGGACGGCCGGCCCGTAGGGCGCGCCGCAGCTGGGGCAGAGGCCCGCGGCATCGGAGCGCTCGAGTTCGAGCGTCCGCTCGACCGCCAGCAGCTCGGCGTCGACCCGCTGCAGCTCGGCCGCCTTGCGGGTAAGGACGTCGAGCCGCACATGGTCGCGGATCGCCATCTCGTAGAAGGCGCCGCCGAGGTCGGCCTGCATCACCGTGAACTTCTCCAGCAGGCGGTCGCGCTGGACGATCAGCTCGGCGCTCTCCTCCTCCCTCAGCTCGGCCTCCTTCGCCGCCTCCTCCTCGGATTTAGGTTTCGGCGGTGCGAGGTCGTTCTTGCGCCGCCCCGGAATCGGGAAGCGGGGAGGACCGACCGGCGGGCCCGCCGACGGTTTCGGGGCCGCGGGCGGAGCCGGGATGCCCGTCGCCGGCGTCGGCGGCTGCGCAGCGGGCCCGCCGTTCGGCGGAGCCGCGGGAAGCTTCGTCGTCTGTTGTGGATCGTCGATCACGGTTCAACTCCCGGCGGCAGTTCGGAGCCCGAGGATGACCCTTCTTCTTCCCCGCCGACGACGATGACTTCAGGCAGATTTTGCTGGGCTTTGATGTAGTTTTCGCCGGTTTGTTCGGGGTTTTCTTCGACCAGTTTGGTGTCTTCTTCGACGTCTTCCTTGGACGGTTTGTACGTCTCGATTTTTTCTACGGCGCCCTGCTTGCTCTTGGTCGCGTTCGTGCCCGCGCTTTTCGCGGCGCTCTTAGCTTCGTTTTTCGACGCTGCTTTGCCGCCGGCTTTGGCGTTTTTCGCAGTTCCTTTGGCTTTGTTCGTCGCGGCCGTCGTCGGCGCCGCTGCTTCTTCGGTGACGACCGGGGCCGCGCCGACCTGCTGCTGTTCGGCCTGGTGCAGAGCTTTCAGCAGCGCGTCTTCGTTCGAGTTGCCCGAGCCGCTGCGCCCGACCACGACCCCGAGCGCCACCGCGATCGGCAGCAGCGCGAAGAACCCGACGGCCGCCGCGCGACTGCCGCCGCCCGAGCCTTTCGTCTGCGTCTTGGTCAGCGGCCGGCGCGATTTTTTACTCATCGCGGCGAAATACCGCGAGGCCGGGTTCGACCCGTTTCCGCGCCGCGCCGCGCATTCGACGCAGTAGCGCTGCTGGGGGTCGAGCGGCGCCCCGCACTCTTCGCAGGGTTCGTACCCCTGCGGTTTCGCCAGCGGGCTCTCCTCGCTCACTTTTCCCCCTTCGGCTTGGCGTGGTGCTTCTTCCGCGTGACCTTCAGTTTGGCCTGCTTCTTCGCCGCGGCCTGTTCTTTCAGGATCTGCGTCGATTCGGCCTGCTTCGCCGCGGCCTTTTCCTGCGTCGTCGAGCAGCCCGCGGCACCCACAGCAAGCAGGCAGGCGCAGGCGGCGACCGCGACCGGACGCATCAGTGTGTGGTTAACCGAAGGCACCGCTGACGTACTCCCGAGTCCGGTCCTGAGTGGGCTCGTTAAAGAGGCGGGTGGCGCTGTTGTACTCGACCAGGTCACCGAGGTACATGAAAGCGACGTGATCGGCGATCCGGTAGGCCTGCTGCAGGTTGTGGGTGACGATCACGATCGCTACATCGTCGCGCAGTTTCACGATCAGGTCCTCGATTACCGCGGTCGACTGCGGGTCGAGCGCCGAGCAAGGCTCGTCGAGCAGCAGAACCTCGGGCTCGGCCGCCAGCGCCCGCGCGATGCAGAGTCGCTGCTGCTGGCCGCCCGACAGTTTCAGCGCCGGGTGGTCGAGGTTGTCTTTGACCTCCTCGAACAGGCCCGCCCGCTGAAGCGCCGAGTGCACCTGCGGCGCCAGCACCTTCTTTTTCACCCGCCGCGAGCCCTGCTCGCGCAGGACGTAGGCGATGTTGTCGAAGATCGACATCGGGAACGGGTTTGGCTGCTGGAACACCATCGTCACCCGGCGCCGCAGCAGGGTCGGCTCGATCAGTCGGATATCGACGTCGTCGAGCCGGATCGAGCCGGTCAGTTTCGCCGCCGCGGTCAGCTCGGTGAGCCGGTTGAGCGAGCGCAGCAGGGTCGTCTTGCCGCAGCCCGAGGGACCGATCAGGCCGAGCACCTCGCCTTGGCGGATCGGCAGCGACACGCTTTTCACCGCTTCTTTGGCGCCGTAGTGGATCGACACCTTGTCGACCTCCATCCGCCGGATCGAGAACTGTGGCGCCGCGATCGAGCGTCTGGCGGCGACGAAGGTCGCCCCATGCTCCGGCGCCGTCTGGGCCGGGGTCGGGTCCTGCGGGTCGAGCCGCCGGATCGGCGGCGGGGCGTTGCGGTCTTGCCGGGTCAATGACTCCACGTTCCTGCCTTTCGGGCGCGGCGGTGGATGATGTCGGTCCCCGCGTTCAACAGTAGGACGATCAGCAGCAGGACGACAGCCGCCGCGTAGGCTTTGTCGGGCTGGTTGAGGTTGCCGGTCGGCGACGCCTCGTAGACGAAGTTGGTCAGCGTGGTGCCCGCGCCGCGCAGGTAGTCGAGCGGGAACGACGCGCCTTCGACCGGGGAGAAGTTCTGGGTGGCGCCGAGCAGGATGACGATGATCGCGGTGTCGCCGATGATCCGGCCGAGCCCCAGCATCGCGCCGGTGGCGATCTGCGGACGGCAGGTCGGCAGCAGGATCCGCCGCGTCGTCGCCGCCTTCGTCTTGCCGACCCCGTAGGAGGCCTCGCGTACGTGCCGGGGGATCGAGTTCAGGCCCTCACGGGTCGAGGCGACGATCAGCGGCAGCGCCTCGAGCGACAGCATCGCCGCGGCGGCGAAGAAGGAGCGGCCGAAGACGACGCCTTCGTTGGTGCGGCTGAGGAAGCCGAGCGCGGCGCTGGAGAAGATCACCGTGCCGAACAGGGCGAAGACGACCGAGGGAATGCCGGCGATCGCCTCGACCGTCATCTCGGTGATCCGGGCGAGCGCCTTGGGACGCCCGTACTCGACCAGCCAGACCGCGATCGCGACGCCGGTCGGAAGCGCCAGGCTGAGCGACATCACGCCGAGGATCAAGGTGCCGATGAAGGCGTCGGAGAAGCCCCCGGATTCGCCTTCGGTGAATCCCGAGGCGGCTGGGGTGACCAGCATCGACGGCTTCAGGTACTGGATCCCTTTGATCAGCAGGTAGACGACGATCGCCGCCGCGATCGCGCAGAAGAGTAGGCCGAGGAACCAGCAGAAGGCGAGCCCGAGGCGGTCGAGCAGGCTCCAGGTCGAGCTGCCCTCGACCGCGCCCCTCGGCGGCTGGGGCGGGTCGGTGACGCCACCAGGGGCGCCGACCGGGAGTTCGTCTGACTGCGGCTGTGGGCCGCCGGAGGTGAACTCGGTATCGGTCATCGCGCCAGGTACTTGTTCATCGAACGCCGCGTCGCCCAGCCGATCAGTGAGAAGACGGCGGCAGAGAAGAGCAGGAAGGAGGCGATCGCGAAGAGCGTCGCGCTGGCCGGCGGCGAGCTGAGTTGGTCGCTGCTCTTGACGATCGTCGGAGCCAGTGGGCGGGAAGGCTCGAAAATGAAGATCAGGCCGTCGATCGGGTTGGGGGCGAAGGCGGTGGAGCCTGAGAGCATCGCCAGCATCACCGACTCCCCGATCGCCCGGGCGAGGGCGAGCACGGTGCCCGCGACGATCGCCGGACGGGCGGCCCGCACGCCGATCTTCCAGATCGTCCGCCAACGATTCACGCCGAGCGCCAGCGAGCCCTCGATCCAGCCCGGTTTGACCGAGTTGAGGGCGTCGGTGAAGAGCGCCACCATCAGCGGCGCGATCATGATCGTGAGGACGACCACCGCCGCCATCAGCGAGTAGCCGGTCAGCGAGATGATCCCCGCGACCGAGGCCTTTTGATGCTCGGAGATCAGGTGGTTACCGATGAAGGGGACCAGCACCAGGACGCCGAGCAAGCCGTAGATCACCGACGGCACGCTGGCGAGGAAGCGCACCACAGGGGTGAGGATGCTGCTCATCCAGTTCGGCGCGAACTCGACCAGGAAGACGGAGATGAAGAGGGCCGCGATCAAGCCCAGCACGACGGAGCCGCCGGCGATCAGGATCGTCGACCAGATCAGCGGCCAGGCGTGGAAGGTGTAGATGTAGCCGACGCCCGTTTCGGCCGACTGCGAGATCTGGGCGAGCTGTTCTTCGACGTTGCCGCCGGGGCCGAACCAGGCGAGGCCGTTATGGGAGAACGACGGCCAGCCGTGGACGAAGACGACGACGATCAGCGCCAGCAGCAGCGCTACGACGCCAAGCACCAGCGCGCCGAGCAACCGCTCGACGCGCTGGTCAGACCATTTCGGTCCGTACTCGGGTTGGAAATCCTCTTCCAAACCGGGTTCTCTACTTCTTGGCCTTCTTGTTGAACGCTGCGACGCCACCGGCTTTGTTGATGACTTCGCCGGCTTCGGCGTTGCTGCGGGCCCAGGTGGCGAATTTCTGAACCGCCGGGCTCGGGTTTTCGGTCGGCAGCACGAGGAAGATGTACCGCGACAGCGGGTACTTCAGCGGTTCGACGCTGACGTTCTTCGATTCGCAGGCGATGCCGTTCACCTTGACCGGCTTGATGCCCTTTTTCTGCCAGGCGAGACCGGCGTAGCCGATCGCGTTCGGGTCCTGCTTGACCGCGTTGACGACGAGGCCGTCGGCGGTCAGAGCGTTCACGTTCGAGGCCGGGAGTTCGTTGTTGAGCACGGCCTGGAGGAAGAACGTGTAGGTCCCTCCGTTGGTGTCACGGCCGACCGGGTCGATCGTCGTGGTCAGATTCGTCCCACCGACCTGGGACCAGTTCGTCTCGATCCCCCGGTAGATGTTGTGAAGCGATTCGATGCTGATGTTCTTCAGCGAGTTCTTCGGGTTGACGTCCATGCAGAGGCCGTCGAGGTACAGCTTGATGTAGGTCGTCCCGGCATCGCTGGGGAGCGGGGTACGAGCCTGCCCGGCGAACTGGCTGGTGCCGGTCTGGACATCTTTGATGCCGGCGTTGCCTCCGTCGGCGGTGTAGGTGAAGTGGATGCCCTTGTTCTGCGATTCGTATGCCTTGAAAAGGGCCTGCAGCACTGGCTGCGCGGCCACGGAGCCGGACCCGATCAGGGTCTGTGCCCCGGCCGACGCCGGAACGGCGAGACCGAGGACGGCCATCGCCGTGATGGCGAGGGTCTTGATTCTCATTCGGGTGCTTCCTCTCTGCCGGGATAGGAGCGTTTTCTTGACCAACTTGGTCGCCTTACGCTATCACTTTCAGTAGTTTATTGACGAGCATTGTCAAGAAAGGCCGCCCGGCACGGCCACGAAAGTGAGGAAGAAGTTGTTCAAGAAGAGGCTCTCAACCCCTCGGGCGGCGACCGTCATCGTTCTAGCGGCAGTGGTTGCCGTTTCGGTGACCGCCGTCCCGTCGATCGCGGCATCGTTCCTGACGCCGAAGGCGGCATCGCAGAAATACGTCACGAAACAGACCGCGGCGAAGACCTACCTGAGCAAATCGGGCGCGTCGAAGAGCTACCTGTCGAAATCAGGGGCGTCGAACTACCTGACCAAGAAAGCGGCGTCCAACATCTACGTGGCGAAAAAAACGTCGCCGCTGGCGCCGGTCGTCAGCATCGCGGCAAGCAACACCTTGTTCTCGATCAACTCGTCCACGGCCGGCTACATCCCGACCGCGTTCACGTCGTTCGCGACCAAGGCCAATGTCAGCAAGGCGATCATCACCTTCGCCGGCACCGCCAGCTGCACCAACCCGGTCAAAGCGCCGACCGTCGGGCAGGCCTGCCCGATCAACATCCTGGTCGACGGACAGCCCGCGGCCAGCAAAGTCGCGTTCGCCCCGGCGACCGCGGAAGGCACCTCGAAAGAACCGGCTGCCGCGCTGGTCCACTCGATTGTGCAGACCACGGTCCTCGGTAAGGGTGGCCACACGGTCGCGATCCAGTACCAAGGCGCGTCCGGCCTGAACTTCCAGCTGAAATCCTGGAACCTCGCCGTCGAGGCCTACCCGGAAGTTGAAGAAGACGAAGAAACGACGACGACCACGCCGAGCTCCTCGAGCCCGACCAAATAGTCGAGTCGTAAAAGGGAAAAGGCCGCGCCCCGGGGGATCGGGGCGCGGCCTTTCTTTGCTTCTGGGGGAGGCCCGCCGCTAACGGCCGGGCCGGGGGAGGTTCTCGCCGAGCACGAGGCGGGCGCGATGAAAGATCGCGTCGTCGACGTTGCCCTGCGTGTCGTCACGATTGGCGGAGCGGGTGGTGCGGTTCTGCCCGGTGCCGGCCGGAGCTTCGTCGCGGACCAACCCGGCGATCCGTCCTCGAGTGACAAACGTGGTCCGTGAAACCTTTTTGCTCATCTCTTCGCTCCTTTTGTAGTTTGTTGAGCGACTAGCTCAACATAGCAGGGAACAAGAGATCCGCTGAGTGGTTTTTCCTATCGGCTCTGGACGGGAGTTCGAGCGAGCCGCCGTCCGAGCTGCGTCGCGAGTTGCCTCCCGGCCGTCCGAGGTGCGTCCCGGGCGTCTCGTGGCGGCCCGGGCAGGCTGTGGCCGCCCCGAGACGCCCGGGACGTGAGGCTTTCGCCGGGAAGGTCAAGGGTCGGCACGTTCGTCACACCTCCGTGCGCGCCCAATGTTGATGGGCCGAAAACCCCTCCTATATGGCTAGTTTTCGGCCCATCAACATCGAGGGGCCGCGAAGTCCAGGAGGAACCGTGACGTTCCATGGGTCTTCGTGACCACTCCCCGCACTCTCGGCCGTCTCGGCCACGGCCACAGCCTGCCCCGGCCGTGGACGAGACGGCAGCGCCCCTTCCAGCCTCGGGCGCCAGCTTCCTCGGCCGCGTCCCTACGGAATCAGCCGCCCCGCCGACGGATCGGCAAAGATGGCGCTATCAGGCGAATTGGGCGGGGCGCCACCCGGCAAAGTGCACCCCGCCCTTCGCCTCTTCAAGCGGCTGCGGATACTTCCGCGTCGTCGCCGCCCGTGGACCCCTGGGGAGTCGAGGCCCCAGGGGAGTTGGGCGGTGGCGAACCGTTGAAGCTCTTGGCGTGGACCGGGCGCAGGTAGGCGATCTGCCCCTCGCGCAGTTCCAGCCGTTGCAGCTCTTGGCGGGTGAGCTGGGCCCACACCTCGTTGCCGTCGGCGAGCACCAGCTCGACCCGGATCTCGAAGCCGAGCGCGACGATCCGCTGGACCATCGCCTCCTCGGTGTTCTCGTCCTTGTCGCCGACGATCTCGATGTCGTGTGGCCGCACGTAGCTGTCGCCGAGCCGGTTGACCTCGCCGACGAAGCTCATCACGAACTCGTTCGCCGGTTTCTCGTAGAGGTCGTTGGCGGTGCCCGACTGCTCGACCCGGCCCTGGTTCATCACCACGAGCTGGCCGGCGACGTCCATCGCCTCCTCCTGGTCGTGGGTGACGAAGATCGTCGTCACGTTCATCTCCTCGTGGAGATTGCGCAGCCAGGTGCGGAGGTCCTTGCGGACCTTCGCGTCGAGCGCGCCGAACGGCTCGTCGAGCAGCAGCACCTGCGGCTGCACCGCGAGCGCCCGCGCCAGCGCCATCCGCTGCCGCTGCCCGCCGGAGAGCTGCGAGGGGTAGCGGTCGGCCAGCCCCGGCAGCTGCACCAGGTTCAGCAGCTCGTCGACCCGCTCACGGATCGCGTCCTTCTTCCACTTGCGGATCTTCAGCCCGAAGCCGACGTTCTCGTACACCGTCATGTGCTTGAAGGCGGCGTAGTGCTGGAAGACGAAGCCGACTTCGCGCTTCTGCGTCGGCTTGCGCGAGACGTCCTCGTCGTCGATCAGCACCCGACCGGTGTCGAGCTCCTCGAGCCCGGCGATCGCCCGGAGGAGCGTCGACTTGCCACTGCCGCTTGGCCCGAGCAGGGCCGTCAGCGACCCGTCCGGAACCTCGATCGATACGTCGTCAAGCGCCTGAAAGTCACCGAAGTTCTTGTTGGCTCCCTCGACTGAGATTCCCATCAGGCGGCCTCCTTTCGTTTGAGCAGGTTCATCGCCATCAGCACCACCAAGGCAAGGAGGGCCAACAGGACGGCGGCGCCGAACGCGCCAGGAAGGTTGAAGTTCTCATAGTTCTTCTCGACGAAGAGGGGGAGGGTCTGGGTTGCCCCGGAGATGTTGCCGGAGACGACCGAGACGGCGCCGAACTCGCCGAGCACGCGGGCGGTGGTGAGGACGACGCCGTAGGCGACGCCCCAGCGGATCGCCGGCAGGGTTACCCGCCAGAAGGTCTGCCAGCCGGAGGCGCCGAGCGTCTCCGCCGCCTGCTCCTGTTCGGTGCCGATCTCCTG
>JAOPZF010000197.1 GCA_025964255.1 Solirubrobacterales bacterium
TGGCTGATGGCCGACCTCGGCCCCGGGAACGACCGCTTCGTCGTCAAGGGCTCATTGGTCGCCGTCGGCAGCGTTCGGGTCAACGGCGGCGAGGGTGACGACGTGATCCGCGGCGGCCCCGAGGACGACCTCTTCCAGTCCGGCCCCGGCGCCGAACGCCTCTACGGCGGCGCGGGCGCCGACGGCCTCGTCGGCGGGGAGCCCGGCCCGACCTTCCTCTTCGGCGGCTCGGAGGGCGATCTGCTCGCGGCCGGCGGTGGCTGCGCGGGCGGCGCGCTGGTCGGCGGCCCCGGCCGCGACGACGCCTCGTTCTCGGAGGTCGGCACCCACCCCGGCGTGCTCATCGTCAGCTTCCCGCGGCACTCCGCCTGGATCGACGCGGTCCCCGGCTGCCACCACGTCCGCCTCTCGCCGACCGACGAGGACATGGAGGGCTCGTTCGGCCCCGACATCCTGATCGGCAACGCGAAGGCCAACGCGATGCTCGGCCAGCCCGGCAAGGACACCTTCATCGGCAACGGCGGCGACGACGTGGTCGACGCCCGCGACGGCGTCAAAGACACCTCGATCCAATGCGGCCGCGGCCACGCGGCCGTTCCTGGCAAAAAAGCCACCAAGCACCACAAAGCCATCAAGCCGATCCCCGCCACGGGCCGCCCCGAAGGCCTAGCCCTCCTCGACCCAATCGACCCCGCCCCGCTCCAGTGCGCGACCGTGGTCCAAGGCCACCCCGTCCCCGGCCTCAACGGCTAATCCCACCCCCGAGGGGGAGAGAAAGGCAACCCCGCGTCCTTAGTAGCCCTGTGGGCGACCAAGGACAACAGGTTCGGCATGGAGCGCTGGCGGAGCTGGCGAAGAGACAGCATGGGGTTGTCGCGACTGGGCAACTCGCGGAGCTGGGGTATTCGAAAAGCTCAGTCGCGAAGGCCGCGAAGGTGGGACGACTCCATCGGGTGCACCGTGGCGTGTACGCGGTCGGGCATCAACGCCTGTCGTGGCACGGGCGCTGCATGGCGGCAGTGCTGGCCTCGTCTCCCTCCGTCGCCAGCCATGTGTCGGCTGGATGGCTCTGGGGACTGATGCGGTTCATGCCAAGCTGCGTGCACGTGACGTCGAGGACGGGGCGGCGCGCGGAGCGATCTTTCGTCACGCACCGGGCCGACCTCGCCCGGTCCGATCTGGCGAGACGCGAAGGGATCCCGGTCACCTCCCTGGCCCGCACCATCCTCGACCTCGCCGTCGACTCGCGGCCACGGACCGTCAGCCGCTACATCCGGCAGGCCGACGACGACACGAACTTCGACCTGCGGGCGATGCAGGATCTGCTGGAGCGCACCAAGGGCCACCGAGGGCAGGCGAAGGTTCGGGCGGCGCTGGAGATCTACGACGACACGGCCCCATTCACGCGCTCCGATCTCGAGAAGCGGTTCTTTGAGGTCGTCACCGCGGGCGGACTGCCGGCGCCCTCGATGAACTGCTTCGTCGCCGGCTATGAGGTCGACGCGTACTGGGCCGACCACCGCTTCGGGGCCGAACTCGATGTCTTCGGGACGCACGGGTCGCGACTGTCGTTCGAGGAAGACCGGGAACGGGACGACGAGCTGTTGCTCGCCGGGATCGAGACCACCCGGGTGACCGGGCCGCGGCTTGCCCGCGAACCCGAGGCGGTCGTCGAGTCGGTTCGGCGGCACCTGGCGCGGCGCGCAGACGACTCCCGCGCCGCTGGAATAAGGTTGGGACGTGGCCGAGAAGACCGCATCCGGGGCTGAGGCGGCGGCGATCGCAGCGGCGATCGCGCGCTTCGAGTCGGAGTTCGCCGGCGCGCCCGCAGGCGAGCCGGAGGACGCGGTCGGACCGTGGCAGCGCGCCGCGCTGCTGGAGGGAGTGGGCGCCAAGCAGGACATCCAGGACCCACAAGCACGAGGAGGAGCGAGATGGCAGTCGTGAAAATCATCGAGCTCGTCGGCAGTTCCAAGACCTCGACCGACGACGCCGCCAAACAGGCTCTCGCGCAGGCGCAAGGTTCGCTGCGCAACATCCGCGCGGTCGACATCGTCTCGACCGGGATCCGCGGCGAGAACCTCGACGAGTACCGGGCGCACGTTCGCGTCGCCTTCCTGATCGAGGGATCGGAGGTCTGATGGCAGAGGCTCAGGCGTCGCCCCGCGAAGTGCGGCGCGACGAGGCACGGAAGATGGTCGATGCGGGCGCCCAGTTGGTGGACGTCCGCACCGACCATGAGTGGGAGGCGGGCCACATTCCGGGCGCCGTCCACATCGAGCTGCCCCAACTGGCGTCGCGGGTGGACGAGATCGACCGCGATCGGCCGGTGATCTTCTACTGCCGCTCCGACAACCGCTCCGACATGGCGGCGGCGGCGCTGGGCGAGGCCGGCTACGACACGGCGAAGCTCGCCGAGGGCGCGACCGGCTGGGAGGAAGAGGGCCTCGAGCTCGAGCCGAAAGACGGATACGTCGCCGAATCGGGCGAAGCAGCGGCAGTTTTGGAAGCTCGCAAACGCGCTTCCTGAGCCAAATCGGGCGACTGGGGAAATAAATACCCTAATCCCGGTCAGGGTTTTGCTAATTTCCTCCGTATGGAGGTAATAGTCGCTGAGAACAAGAAGCAGGAGGGCAAGGGCCGCGTCGGGACCCAGGAGAACCCTGAGACCTACGTCAACGTCCCTGGCCACATCATCCCGATCATCGAGCGCGAGTTCGACGACTTCGATAACGAAGCCGAGAAGTTCCTCGCCGATGAGCTACCCGAGAACGAGTTCATCGGGTTCCGCCTGAAACAGGGCGTCTACGGGCAGCGCCAGCCCGACGTCCAGATGGTCCGGGTCAAGCTTCCGTTCGGCGGTGTCACGCCGGATCAGATGGACGCCTTCGCCGACGTCGTCGAGCGCTGGGCGCCGCTGAACAAGGGTCACATCACGACCCGCCAGAACATCCAGATCCACCACGTGCCGCTGCGCGACATGGAGGACCTGATCAAGGTCATCTCCGAGTCCGGGCTCTCCTCGCGCGAGGGCTGCGGCAACACGGTCCGCAACGTGACCGGCGACCCCTGGGCGGGCGTCGCCGCCGACGAGATCTTCGACCCGACCGCGCACGCGATCGCCTACGTCCGCTACTTCGTCCGCCACCCGACGACGCAGCTGATGCCGCGCAAGATCAAGACCGCCTTCTCCGGCTCCGACGAGGACCGCGCGATCACCGGCATCCACGACATCGCCTTCCTCGCCCGCGAACGGGACGGGGTCAAGGGCTTCGAGGTCCGGGTCGGCGGCGGCACCTCGATCATGGCCCGCGTCGCGCCGACGATCTACGAGTTCGTCGAGGCCGACAACGGTGACTTCCTGAAAGTCGCCGAGGCCGTCTTCCGCATCTTCGACCGCCAGGACTGGCTGCGCGTCAACCGCGCCCGGGCCCGGATCAAGGTGCTGGTCGACAAGATCGGCGCCGACGCCTTCCGCGACCTGCTCGACGAGGAGCTCCGAGGCGACTGGGTCGAGGAGCGCGAATTCGGCCCCGAGCTGGTCGAGCGTCTGCGCTTCGACGACGACGAGGAGTCGCGCGCGCCGAAGGCTCACGCCGCCAACTTGGCGTCCCCGAACGGTGACCGCCAGGCCTTCGAGCGCTTCGTCTCCTCCAACGTGCAGAAGCAGCGCCAGCAGGGCTTCTCCACGGTCGAGGTGAAGATCAACCGCGGCGACCTCACCCCGGAGCAGTTCCGCGGGCTGGGGACGATCATGCGCGAGTACACCGGCGGCAACGCCCGCTCGACCGTGCAGCAGAACCTGGTCCTGCGCTGGGTCCGCGACGAGTCCGTCTACGACGTCTGGACCAAGCTCACGGCTCTCGGCCTCGGCGACCCGGGCGCCCGCGAGATCTCCGACGTCGTCTCCTGCCCCGGCACCGACAGCTGCAAACTCGGGATCACCTCCTCGATGGGCCTCAACCGGGCCGTCAAAGAGCGGGTCGATGGGATGCAGCTCGACGACGAGCTCACCCGTCAGATTCACATCAAAATGAGCGGCTGCCCGAACGGCTGCAGCCAGCACCACGTCGCCAACATCGGCTTCTACGGCGCCTCGCTGAAAGTCGGCGGCCGGCAGATGCCCGCCTACATCCCGCACATCGGCGGCAACTACGAGGGCGGCGAGGTCATCTACGGCACGCGGCTCAAATCGCGGCTCCCGGCCAAACGGGTCCCGGAGGCGGTCGAGCGCTGGATCCGTCTTTACGAGGGCGAGCGGGACGAGGGCGAGGAATTCAACGCCTTCGCCGAGCGCGCCGGCGCCGAGCGCTTCGAAAGCGAGGTCAAGGATCTGACCCTGCCGGCCGATTTCTCGCTCGAGACCATGCAGCAGTTCATCGACTGGCAGCGCGCGACCCCTTACAAAGTCGAGCGCGGCGAGGGAGAGTGCGCGATTTAACCCCTCGCGCCGAGAGACCATGAAACCACCGCCAATCACCCTTTCCGGCAACGTGCCGACAATCACCGACCTCGACCACGAGGCGATCGCCGCCGAGCTCGAGGGATTGAGCGCGGAGAAGACGCTCGAGTGGATGTTCGACCAGTTCGGGTCAAGGCACTTCATCGCCTGCTCGTTCCAGAAAACGTCCTCGGTGACGGCGCACCTGGCGACCCAGATCAACTCCGACGCGCGTTTCTTCTACCTCGATACCGACGTCCTCTTCCCGGAGACGTACGAGACCCGCGATCGGCTCGCCGAGTCGCTGGGGATCGAGTTCCACCGTTTCCACAACCTCACCCTCGAGGAGCAGGCCGCCGAGTACGGCGACGAGCTGTGGAAGCGCGAGCCGGACGCCTGCTGCGGGATCCGCAAGGTGGAGCCGATGCGTCGCGCCCTTTCATCCGTAGACTGCTGGGTCGCCGGCGTCCGCAGAGCGGATTCCAGCTCCAGAGCCGGGGCCCCGAAGTTCGCCTGGGACAAGAAGTTCGGCATCTGGAAGCTGAACCCGATCGCCGACTGGTCCGAGCGAGACGTCTGGAACTACATCCATGAGCACCGTCTTCCCTACAACCCGCTCCACGATCGCGGCTACCCCTCGATCGGCTGCACCCATTGCACGCAGCCGGTGGGCCCTGGGGGCGACATGCGCGACGGCCGCTGGGCCGGCGTCGCAAAGACCGAGTGCGGAATCAACTAGGTGGGCTTTTCCCCGGTGCGGCGTAGCCGCGGCTGCGGTGCGGGCGACTATGTCTTCTCCCAATTGTTGATGTACTTGGTGAACTATGGATGAGACGACCAAAATTCGCCCTGCGTCGCTCGAGTTGGGCGACCTCGACACGCTCGAGGCGGAGTCGATCTTCATCATCCGCGAGGTCGCGGCCGAGTTCGAGCACCCGGTGATGCTCTTCTCCGGCGGCAAGGACTCGGTGCTGATGCTGCAGCTGGCGCGCAAGGCGTTCGCGCCGGCGCCGGTGCCGTTCCCGATCCTCCACGTCGACACCGGGCACAACTTCCCCGAGGTGATCGAGTTCCGCGACAAGGTCGTCGAGCAGTACGGGCTGCGGCTCGAGGTCGCCTCGGTCCAGGACCTGATCGACGAGGGGATCATCAAAGTCGGCCACGAACTGGAAAGCCGCAACCGCCACCAGACCCGGGCGCTGCTCGACGCGATCAAGGGCGGCAGCTTCGACGCGGTCTTCGGCGGCGGCCGGCGCGACGAGGACAAGGCCCGCGCCAAGGAGCGGGTGCTCTCATTCCGCGACAAATTTGGCCAGTGGGACCCGAAGAACCAGCGGCCCGAGCTATGGCGCCTCTACAACGGTCGCCACCGCAAGGGCGAGCACATCCGCGTCTTCCCGATCTCCGACTGGACCGAGCTCGACGTCTGGCGCTACCTGGCGCGCGAAGAAATCGAGCTGCCGCCGATCTACTTCGCCCACGAGCGTGAGGTGGTCGACAACGAAGGCCTGCTGATGGCGGTCAACGAGTTCTTCCCGCTGCCCGAGGGCGCCGAGTCGCACGTCGAGAAGGTCCGCTACCGGACCGTCGGCGACGCGACGCTGACCGGCGCCGTGTCCTCGCAGGCGACCGACTACCAAGCGGTGATCGAGGAGACCTCCGTCTCGCGGATCACCGAGCGCGGCGCGACCCGCGGCGACGACCGCTTCTCGGAAGCGGCGATGGAGGACCGGAAGCGCGAGGGGTACTTCTAATGGCTGCCGAGCTGCTGCGAATCGCCACCGCCGGGTCGGTGGACGACGGTAAGTCGACCCTGATCGGGCGGCTTCTGCACGACACGAAATCGATCTTCGAAGACCAGCTCGAGTCGATCGAGCGGACCTCGGAGAAACGCGGCGACGAGCACACCGACCTGGCGCTGCTGACCGACGGCCTGCGGGCCGAGCGCGAGCAGGGGATCACGATCGACGTCGCCTACCGCTACTTCGCCACGCCGAAGCGCAAGTTCGTGATCGCCGACACGCCCGGCCACATCCAGTACACGCGCAACATGGTGACCGGCGCCTCGACCGCGAACCTGGCGCTGCTCCTGATCGACGCCCGCAAAGGCGTGCTCGAACAGACCCACCGCCACGCGCTGCTGTCCTCGATGCTCGGCGTGCCGCACCTGGTCCTCTGCGTCTACACAATGGACCTGGTCGAGTACGACCAGCGGATCTACTACGACATCCGCGAAGAGTTCACCCAGTT
>JAOPZF010000218.1 GCA_025964255.1 Solirubrobacterales bacterium
CGCTGTTCGGCGTCGGCGCGTACTTCTTCGCGCACTCCGTCAGCCACGTGCAGGAGCGCGTGAACATCTGGCTGGATCCCTTCGACCCGCGCTGGGTGGACGGCGCCGGCTACCAGATCGCCCAGTCGGTGTTCGCCCAGGCCGACGGGGGGCTGTTCGGGACCGGCTTCGGCGCGTCGCTGCTGAAGGTCGGCGGCTCGACGCTGATCCCGGCGCCCCAGACGGACCTCATCTACTCGGTGATCGTCAACGAGCTCGGGCTCGTGGGCGCCTGCGGGCTGATCCTCGTCTACCTGCTGTTCGCCGAGCGCGGCTTCAAGACCGCCGTGCTCGCCGGCGACTCGTTCTCCAAGCTGCTGGCGGCCGGGCTCTCGGCGGTGTTCGCGCTGCAGGTGTTCGTGATCGTCGGCGGCGTCACCCGCGTGATCCCGCTGACCGGCGTGACGCTGCCGTTCGTGTCCTACGGCGGCTCGTCGATCATGGCCAACTTCATCCTGCTGGCGCTGCTGCTGCTGGTCTCCGACCGCGCCCGGCGTGAAATCGAAACCGAACCGGAGAGCCAGGGGCGCGACGAACCGCTGGGGGCGGCGGCGTGAACCGTCAGATCATCAAACTCTTCGCCTTCATCATGGTCCTGTTCGCGGTGCTGGTCGGCTTCACCGCGTGGTGGTCGGTCTTCGACGCGAAGGAACTGAAGGCGAGCAAGTACAACCGTCGGCCGCTCTACGAGCAGCAGCAGATCCCGCGCGGACGCATCCTCGCCGACGACGGCAGCGTGATCGCCAAGTCGATCCCCCAGGGCAAGGGCGTCAACCGGACCTACGTCCGCCACTACCCGATGGGGAGCCTCTTCGGCCACCCGATCGGCTACAGCTTCATCGAAGTCGCCCAGTCGGAATTCGAGAAGTTCCACAACGAAGAATTGACCGGCGAAGAATCGGAATTCGGGACGATCCTCGATCAGTTGACCGGGCAGAAGCAAGAAGGCGAACAGATCGTCACCAGCCTCGATCCGAAGGCGCAGGAAGTCGCGATGCACGCGCTCGAAGCGGCCGGGTTCGGTGCCGTCGTCGCGATCGAACCGAGCACCGGCGCGGTCAAGGTGATGGCCTCGAACCCGGGCTTCAACCCGAACAAGGTCCCGGACTTGAAGTACTTCCAGAGGCTGAATTCGAAGGCCGAAGAAGCCAAGCGCCCGATCGTCAACCGCGCTACCCAGGGCCTCTATCCCCCGGGGTCGACCTTCAAGGTCGTGACCGCCGCCGCGGGCCTTGAATCCGGCGTGATCACCCCGGAATCGACGATCAACGCGCCGGGGTCGATCATCGACGAAGGCCATGAACTCGCCAACGACGGCAACATCGACTGGGGCCCGATCCCGCTCGACACGGCGCTGACCAACTCGGTCAACACCTGGTTCGGCCAGCTCGGTCAAAAGATTGGGCAGGGGGAGCTCTTCTCGATGATGGAAAAGTTCGGCTTCAACGCGAAGCCGCCGATCGACATCCCCGAAGAAGAAGTCCTGCCGAGCGGCCTGTGGGACCTCGAAGCGGACAAGCTGTTGACCCGCAAGGACCCGGTCGACCTGGCCCGCCTCGCGATCGGTCAGGAGCGGTTGCTGGTGACGCCGCTGCAGGACGCGATGGTCGCCGCCGCGGTCGCCAACCACGGCAAGCTGATGAAGCCGCAGATCTGGAAGCGGGTCGTCAACGTCGACGGCAGCGTCACCAAGACGATGAGCCCGAGCGTCTACAGCGAACCGATCAAGCCGAAGACGGCTGAAGAGCTGACCACGGCGATGGAAGGCGTGGTCAGCGAAGGCACCGGGACCAACGCGGCGATCTCCGGCGTCAAGGTGGCGGGCAAGACCGGCACCGCGGAAACGCCGAGCAGCAAGGCCTGCGGCGGTGGCTCGGATGAGAACCAAGGCTGGTTCATGGGCTTTGCGCCCGCCGATCACCCGAAGATCGCGATCGCCGCGACGGTCGAGTGCACCACCGCGTTCGGAAACGATGTCGCCGCGCCGATCTTCCGCGAAGTTGCCGAAACGCTCCTCGGGGGCGAATAGGTTCCGTCCTGCCGTTCGAAAAATGACTGGGGAACGAGAATGAGAAGGGGAGACCAGCGTGGCTGAAGTCGATGTCGGCTCGGTTGTCGACGGGCGCTACCGGGTGGTGTCCAGGATCGGCGGCGGCGGTATGGCCGACGTCTGGTTGGCCGAGGACGCGAACCTCGAGCGCCGGATCGCGCTGAAGGTCCTCCACGCTCGGTTCGCCCAGGACCGCGAGTTCGTCATGCGCTTCCAGCGCGAGGCCGAGTCGGCGGCCGGGCTGCAGCACCCGAACATCGTCGCCGTCTTCGACCGCGGCGAGTGGGAGGGGACCTACTACATCGCCATGCAGTACGTGGAAGGGCCGACGCTTAAGCAGCTGATCGACTCGGGGATCACGATCGAGCAGGGCGTCGCGGTGATCCGGCAGGTGCTGCAGGCGGCGGGCTACGCGCACCGCCAAGGGATCGTCCACCGCGACCTGAAGCCGCAGAACGTGATCGTCGACCCGGAGGGCAAAGCGGTCGTCACCGACTTCGGCATCGCCCGCGCCGGCGTCTCCGAGATCACCCAGACCGGCTCGGTGATGGGGACGCCGCACTACCTCTCGCCGGAGCAGGCGCAGGGCTTCGAAGTGACCCCGGTCTCCGACCTCTACTCGGTCGGCGTGATGCTCTACGAGGTGCTCACCGGGCGGGTGCCGTTCGAGGGCGAATCGGCGGTCGCGGTGGCGATGAAACAGGTATCGCAGATGCCGCAGCGGCCGAGCTCGCTCCAGCCGCGGGTCAGCCCGGCGCTCGACGCGGTGGTGATGCGGGCGCTGGAGAAGGACCCCGGCCAGCGCTTCCAGAGCGCTGACGCCTTCATCGCCGCGCTCGACCAGGCGATGCGCGAACCCGGCGCCGCCGGGCGGGGGACCCAGTCGTTCGCGGCGCTGCCGCCGGTCGTCGCCGTGCCCGTGGAGGACGAAGGAGATCCGGACGAGGCGCGCAGGCGGCGCCGCAACTGGTGGATCCTCGCCGCCTTGGTGGCGATCCTGATCGGCGCGCTGATCGGGATCTTCGGCAGTCGGTCGACGCCGACGACGCCGGTGCCGAACGTCCACGGCCGCAGCCTCCAGCGGGCCGAAGAAATCCTCGAAAACGCCGGCTTCTCGATCAGCCAGCCGCCGATCCAGGTCCACCGGCAGATCGAACCCGGCACGGTCCTCGAACAGGATCCGATCGCCTCGCCGCCCGGTGACGAGGCCGACGAACACTGCTCGTTCCTGACGCTGTTCTGCTCGAAGCCCGCGGTGCAGCTGACGGTCAGCATCGGTCCCGGGGAAGGCGTCGTGCCGCGGGTCAACGGCCTGAGCCAGGCCGAAGCGACGAAGAAACTCGAAGCTGCCAAGTTCAAAGTTGCGACCGAACACATCAACTCGAAGAACGTCGAAGAAGGCGACGTGGTCAAGACCGAACCGAGCAACGGCGCGACGGCCACGAACGGGTCGACGGTGACGATCTTCGTCTCCACCGGGCCGAAGCTGGTCAAGGTGCCGGTCTTGGTGGACAAGCAGCGCCGCCTCGCGGTGCAGGAAATCCGCGCCCGCGGCCTCACCCCCGAAGTCGGCGAAGAGGAATCGGGCCAGCCGGTCGGCCGCGTGCTGCGCCAGTCGCCGAGCGCCGGGCAGGAACTGGAACCGGGGGCGACCGTGCAGATCGTCGTCTCCTCCGGCCGGGAAACGAAGAAGATGCCGGGCGTGGTGAACCAGGAACGTCGTGAAGCGGTGGAAACGGTGCGCGCCGCCGGGCTCACCCCGGTGGTCGAAGAAGAAGAAACGCGCAACGAAGAAAAGATCGGGCTGGTCCTCCGGCAGTCGCCGAGCGGCGGCACCGAACTGGCGCCGGGCTCGGAAGTGACGCTGTTCGTCGGCAAGCGCGCCCCGAAGGTGCCGGAAGAAGAATCGCCAGTCGAAGAAATCGAAGGCGAAGAAGAAGGGACGACGCCTTGAGGGTCGCCGTCCTGACCGGGGGACGCTCCTCCGAGCACGAGGTGTCGCTCGCCTCCGGCGCCTCGGTGATCAAAGGTCTCGAGGAAGCCGGGCACGAGGCGGTCGAGGTGCGGATCGCCCGCGACGGCGCCTGGTTGAGTGGGGGAGAGGCGATCGCGCTGGTGCCGGGCAGCGGCCTGCTCGGCGCCGACGTCGCCTTCCCCGTCCTCCACGGCGCCTTCGGCGAGGACGGCAGCCTGCAGGGGCTGCTGGAGCTGCTCGACCTGCCCTACGTCGGCTCCGATGTCCTCTCCTCGGCGACCTGCATGGACAAGCTGACGCTGAAGCGGCTGCTGGCCGGGCAGGGGATCCCGCAGGTCGACTTCGTCGCGGTCGGCGAAGACGGCTGGCGCAAGCGCTGCGCCGAGCTGGGGACGCCGCTGTGGGTGAAGCCCTCGCGGATGGGCTCGAGCGTCGGCATATCTCGGATCGAGGACCTCACGGCCCTCGATGCGGCGGTCGAGACGGCGCTACGCCACGATCCTCGGGTGATTGTCGAGGCTTCGGCGCACGGGCGCGAGATCGAGTGCTCGGTGCTCGGCAACGAGGACCCGGAGACCTCTCAGCCGGGCGAGATCCTGGCCCACGCCCAGTGGTACGACTACGAGGCGAAGTACGGCGAGGGCGGCATGGACCTGGCGGTGCCGGCGCCGATCTCGGAGATCGAGACCGCGCGGGTCCGCGAGCTGGCGGCCGCGGTATTCACCCTGGCCGGCTGCTCGGGCCTCGCCCGCTGCGACTTCTTCGTCGAGCCCGACGGCAGCGTGCTGGTCAACGAGCTCAACACGATGCCCGGCTTCACCGAGACCAGCGTCTACGCGAAGCTGCTCGAGGCCGGTGGCCTGTCGTACCCGGCCCTCTGCGACCGCCTCGTCGACCTGGCGATCGAACGCCACCAGCGCGCCCGCTCCTACGCGTTCTGAACCCACCAGCGTTCGCAGAAACCCGCGGATAGCGCGGGAAAGTGCGAACGCTTATTCGGACAGCTTGATGTCCGAGATTTCCACCTGGTAGGTGCCTTCCTGGTCGCCGGCCGGTGAGGCCTTCGTGAACCAGACCAGGAAGTACTTGGCGGCCGAGCCGAGGTGGAGGTCGATTTCCTCGGTCTTGTCGGCGTTCTTCACTTCGCCGATCGGTTCGCCCCATTCTTCGATTTCTTCCGGCGGCCCCGCCGCGGCGGCGAAGATCTGCGCGTCCCAGCCCGGGGTGGGGGTGCGGATGACCATCTTGTCCGGCGTGCTCGCCGCCTTCGACGTGACGTAGATGCCGACGCCCGGGTCCGGTCCGGTCTTCGTCCCTTCGAAGACTTCCGATTCGTAGTGCTCGGTCGTCCAGGAGGTTCCGGTCGCGTCTTCGTCGATCGCCAATTCCGCGATTTCGTCTTCTTCTTCGCCGTCACCCTCGGGGTCGTAGGCAGTGGCAGATTCGAGCGCGATCGGGGTGCTACTGCCGCTGGTCTTCGGTGGGCTGCTGTTGTGGTGGTTGCCGACGACCGGCGTGTTGCCGCTCGAGTCGATCAGGATGATCGCGACGACGCACGCGGCGATCAGCAGTGCCAGCGCGACGACGCCCCAGGGCCAGCGGGCGCGGGCCGAGAGCTTGCGCTGGGCCGGCGGCACCGCGTCGAGCACACTGGTCGCCTCGCCGGTGGTCGAGCCCGCCCGCGCCGCCTCGACCTCGAGCGCGGTGGAGAGGTCGTCGATCATCTCGCCGATGTCGGCGTAGCGGCGCTCCGGGTCCTTGCTCGTCGCCCGCTCGACCACCAGCGCCGTCGCCGCCGAGATTTCCGGGCGCTCGCCCTGGACGTCGGGCAGCTCTTCGTTGACGTGTTTCATCGCCACCCCGACCTGGCTGTCGGCCTGGAACGGGACGTGGCCGGAGAGCATCTCGAAGAGGACGACGCCGAGCGAGTAGATGTCGGAGCGCTGGTCGGCGCCGCGGCCCATCGCCTGCTCGGGGGCGACGTAGTCGGTCGTGCCGAGGACGCGACCGGTCGCCGTCAGGCCGTCCTTTTCGAGCTGGCGGGAGATGCCGAAGTCGGTCAGCTTGGCGCGGCCCTCGGCGTCGATCAGGACGTTCTGCGGCTTGATGTCGCGGTGGACCATGCGGCGGGCGTGGGCGACGGTGAGGCCGCGGCCGATCTCGATCGCGTAGGCCAGCGCCTCCTGCACGTCGAGCGCGCCGACCCGGTTGATCCGCGCCTTCAGCGTCTCCCCTTCGACGTATTCGAAGACGATGTAGGGGTAGCCGCCGTCCTCGCCCGCGTCGATCACCGCGACGACGTTGGGGTGGGAGAGCTTGGCGACCGCGCGCGCCTCCTGGCGGAAGCGCTCCAGCTGGTCGGCCTGCTCGGACATCTCGCGGTGCATCACCTTGACCGCGACCGGGCGGTCGAGCGTCGTGTCGCGGGCAAGGTAGACCGTCGACATCCCGCCCGAGCCGAGTTTGGCCTCGAGCCGGTAGCGGCCCGAGAGCACGGTGCCGATCATCTTCGAGCTGGTCGCGCCGCGGTCAGGCATCAGTCGTCGTTTGCCGGGAGTTGCATCAGGGGGATACGCATATTGTCGAGCACACGCCTCCCGTCAACGTAGCCGGTCAGACGGCAATGCCGGCAGGTACGGACGGCCGTGCGACGGAAGTCGCGCACACCGGGGCGCTAGCGGGTGACGTGGCCGCTGTCGTCGGTGACGCGGCCGATGCGGGCGGCGGCCGGGTAGTGCGCGCGGAGGAGCTCGAGGGCGCGGGCCTCGTCGAGCTCGGGGACGACGAGGACGAAGCCGCAGCCCATGTTGAAGACCTCGTGCATCTCCTCGTCGGGGACGTTGCCGCGCTCGGCGATCAGGGCGAAGAGGGGCGGGATTGGCAGGGGCGCGTCGATCTCGTAGCCGACCGGCGCCGCCAGGCGGAGGAGGTTGTTGACGCCGCCTGAAGTGATGTGGGCGAGGCCGCGGACGTCGACCTCGGAGCGCACCAGCTCGACGATCGGCTTGACGTAGATCTCGGTCGGCTCGAGCAACGCCTCGCCGAGCGGACGGCCGAGGCGGCCGTCGGGGTCCTCAGCCATGTCGAGGCCATCGAGCGCTTTGCGGGCCAGCGTGTAGCCGTTCGAGTGCAGGCCGGAGGAGGGGAGGCCGATGATCGAGTCACCCGGCGCCACCTGGCGTCCATCGATGATCGCGTCGAGCGCCACCGTGCCGAAGCAGGCGCCGGAGATGTCGACCCCGTGGACCATGTCGCCGAGCTGGGCGAGCTCACCGCCGGGGATCTCGATTCCGGCCAGCGTCGCCCCGCGCGCCAGGCCCACCCCGATCGCCTCGCAGACCTCCGGGTTCGCCCGGTCGATCGCGACGTAGTCGAGCATCGCCAGCGGCTCGGCGCCGACGCAGATCACGTCGTTGACGTTCATCGCCACGCAGTCGATCCCGACCGTGTCGAGCCTGCCCAGCGCTTCGGCGAGCACCAGCTTGGTCCCGACCCCGTCGGTCGACAGCGCGATCCCAAGATTGGGAGCCACCTCGATCACGCTCGCGTAATGGCCGGGCAGCGGCACCTGCGCCGACGGCCGTCCCAACTCGATCTTCCCCAGCGCCCGCACCAGCCCGGCCACCGCCGAGTCGGCAGCGCCCTGGTCCACTCCTGATCTCGCGTAGGCGTCGCTCACCGGACCTGATTCTGTCAGTGGTGCGGGTCAAGCGCCTGGAAGTCCGATTCCAAGCTGAATCCAAATCTTTCCAAAATTTGGAATTGGCTCTGCATCTAGGTTTGGCGGCGCAATCTGGCCAAGACGACCGCCGCCAGGCCCGCTCGGTAGGCGGCGTAGGGCCAGAGGGCGCGGTCGCGCTCGACCAGGCCGATCAGGCGCTGGGAGGCGAGGGTGGAGACGAAGGAGGCGCCGACGCCGAGGGCGAGGGTCTTGCGCAGCTCGGGGGTCGTGCCTCGCTTGGCGAGGCGGGTTCCCTTGAGGCCGGTGGCGCCGACGATGATCGGCAGGGCGATGGTGCGGGAGAGGAGGTTGGCCTGGGCGCGGGAGAAGCGGCGCCAGCGCGCCGCGGCGAGGGTCACGCCGTTGCGCGACACGCCCGGGGCCAGGGCCGCCGCCTGGGCGACGCCGAGGGCCAGGCCGTCGACCGCGGTCGCTTCGCCACGGCCGCGGAGCTGCTCGCGCCGGTCCGCCACCAGCATCAGCGCGGCGCCGAAGAGGAGGCCGAAGGCGGTCGCCCTCGGCCCGCCGAGGCGTTCCTCGATCTGGCGCTCGAAGCCGTAGCCGACCGCCGCGGCCGGGGCGAAGGAGAGGACGAGGAGGAGGGCGCGGCGGGCGTCGAAGCTCCGCAGCTCCTCCGCGATCAGTCGCCGCTGGCCGATCAGGAGCGCCGCCGCGGCGCCCGTGTGGAGCGCCACCTCGAAGCTCTTGCGCACCTCCGGGTCGATCGCGTCCCAGTCCCAGCCGAGCAGCCAGGGGACCAGCACGATATGGGCGGAACTTGAAACCGGGAGGAGCTCGGCGGGGCCCTGCACGAAGCCCAGCGCGATCGCGCGGGACGCCGGCAGCCCCCTCTTGCTCAAGCGCCCGCGGTCGGCGCCGGCTTCTGGATGTACCGTCGGTAGATCCAGTAGAGGACGGCGATGACGATCGCCGCGACGACGATGTAGTCGAGGATCGAAAGGTGTTCGCGCCACTTTTCCCATTCATCCCCGACCGCCCGGCCTAGCAATCCGAAGCCGACCACCCAGGGGAGCGAGCCGAGGGCGGTCAGCCAGGTGAAGCGCCAGAAGGGCATTTTCGCCAGCCCCGCGGGCAGCGAGATGAAGGCGCGCACCAGCGGGATGACGCGGCAGACGAGGACGGTGAGGTCACCGTGCTTCTGGAACCAGCCGTCGACCCGGGCCAGCCGCGCCGGGCTGACGTGGATCAGTTTGTTGCGTTCCATCAGATCGATGCGGCCGTAGTAGCCGATCGCGTAGGTGAGCCAGGAGCCCACCATGTTCCCGAGGAAGCCGGCGACCAGGATCGAGACCAGCGAGTGGTGGCCTTCGGACACCGTGAAACCGGCGAAAAGCATCACCGCCTCGCTCGGGATCGGGATGCAGGCCGAGCCCGCGCCCATCAGCAAGAAGACGCCCCAGAGCCCCGTGTCGTTGATCACGTTGACGCACAATTCGACGATCGGGCCGGTCAGGGAAGCTTGGGGGAGAAGCATGCGGCGGCACACTACAGCCCCAAACCTTAGAAACGGCACGTAAACTCGGCCGTTCATGCGCCGGTTGAACCATCCCGTCTACCGGAACAGGCTGGGACAGATACTCGCTGACGCGGCACTTGTCGCGTTGGCCTACTTCCTCGCCTTCCAGCTGCGGTTCCTCGATGACCCGCACGGATGGCCGCACCGCTACGAGGTGCTCTTCGCCCAGTCGGTCGGCTTCGTCGTCGCCGGCAAGCTGATCGTCTTCGCCCTCGCCGGGCTCTACCAGAAGTGGTGGCGCTACGTCAGCGGTCGCGACTTCCTCTTCATCGGCCGCGCCATCGTGATCTCGAGCGCGCTGCTGGTGATCGCCTTCGCCGTCGTCCAGCCCTTCGACCACCGCCTGCCGCGCTCGGTCGAGGTGATCGACTTCATGCTGACGCTGATCCTGATCGCCGGCGCCCGCCTGCTGGTGCGGCTGATCATCGAGCGCCCCTCGAAGGGCGACCGCCTCCCCCGCCACGAGGTGCTCGTCGTCGGCGCCGGCAAAGGCGGCCAGATGGTGGTCCGCGAGCTGCGCCTCAACCCGGCCCTCGGCGGCACCGCGATCGGCTTCGTCGACGACGACCCGCGCAAGCGCGGGATGCGGATGAACGGTGGCGTCAAGGTCCTCGGCTCGACCGACGAGATCGCCCCGATCCTCGACGAGACCGAGCCCGACGAAGTGATCATCGCGATCCCCTCGGCCCCGGGGACGCTGCGGGCCAAGGTCGTCGCCGCCTGCCGCGAGCGGCGCATCCGCGTCCGCACCCTGCCGACCGTCTTCGAGCTCCTCCGCGGCGGCGTCCAGCTCTCCAAACAGCTGCGAGAGGTCCAGGTCGAGGACGTGCTCGGGCGCGAGCCGATCGTCGTCGAGCTCGACCGCGTCGGCGCCTACCTGCACGACAAACGGGTGCTCGTCACCGGCGCCGGGGGCTCGATCGGCTCCGAGCTCTGCCGCCAGATCGCCCGCGTCAATCCCCGCCTGCTGGTGATGCTCGATCACGCCGAGGACAACCTCTTCGAGATCGAGCGCGAAATGCTCGACGAGCGCCACTTCTCCAACGCCGAGTCGGTCCTCGCCGACTGCCGCGAGCCGCACCGGATGATGGAGACGATGCAGCGCTTCAAGCCCGAGATCGTCTTCCACGCCGCCGCCTACAAGCACGTGCCGCTGATGGAGGCGAACCCGCTCGAGGCGGTCCGCAACAACGCGATCGCCACCCGGATCACGGCCGAAACCGCCGCCGCGGCGAAGGCCGAGCGCTTCGTCCTGATCTCGACCGACAAGGCGGTCAACCCGTCGACCGTGATGGGCGCCTCGAAGGCGATGGCCGAGTGGATCGTCGAGGCCGCGGCGGAGCGTTACCCCGGCACCCGCTTCGCCTCGGTCCGCTTCGGCAACGTCCTCGCCTCCTCGGGCAGCGTGGTGCCGATCTTCCGCGGCCAGATCGAGCGCGGCGGCCCGGTCACCGTCACCCACCCGGAGATGACGCGGTTCTTCATGACGATCCCGGAGGCGGTGCAGCTGGTGATCCGCGCCGGTGACATCGGCACCGGCAAAGGCGAGGTGTTCGTCCTCGATATGGGCGAACCGGTGAAGATCGTCGACCTCGCCCACAACATGATCCGCCTCGCCGGCTACGAGCCGGAAAAGGACATTGCGGTCGAGTTCACCAAACCGCGCCCCGGCGAGAAGCTGCACGAGGTGCTGTTCTCCGAGCACGAGGCCCTCCAACCGACCGCCGCCAAACGCATCAACCGGGCGGTCCGGACGACGCCGCTCGACCCAGATTGGGTCGATTCGACTCTCGCCGAACTGGAAGCCATGGTTCTGGCCGGGGATGAGGCTAATTTGGCCGAACGGGTCGTAGACCTCATCGCCCAACCGCGGTGAGGCGCTACAACCTCATGCTGGACGAGTAGCCTTCCGCAACTTTGCTGCACACGGTCGAAAGAATCGGCTCCTTCGCGGGCCTCGCGTCCTTCCTGGGCTTGGCGCTCTACGCCCTGCTGCTGTTCGCGCACGGCCGGGACATCCGCCGGCTGCGCGATTGGGCGGGCTCGGCGCCCGAGCGGGAAGCCGACCGGATGGCGCAGACGCAGACGATCGCCGCCCAGCGCGCCGAAGAGCTGCGCGAGCTCGAGGAGTCGCGGACGGCCGAGCACGACGCGATCGAGATGCGCGAGACGCGGCGCCAGCGGCGCGAGGAAGGCCTGCCCGAACTCACCCGCGGCGAGCGCTTCCGCGAGCGCTTCTCCGGCTTCGGCGAATCGCTCTCCCGCCCGGCCCTGCTGATCGTGCTGTTCGTCGTCTTCGTCCTCGTCGCCGGCGGCGTCGCCTACGCGGTGCTGAACAGCGGCGGCGGCAGCAGCAGCAACGGCAGCGGCGGTACCAAGACCGGCAGCCGTGAAGGCCAGAAGGGCAAGACGACGGCGAAGTCCAAGGCGGTCCAGCCGGGCGAAATCGAAGTCGCGGTGCTGAACGGGACCGCCTCGGAGGGCCTCGCGGCGACCTGGGGCGGCAAGGTCGAAGAACAGGGCTTCGAACTCGGCGCCGTCACCAACACCGAATCGGAATTCGAAGACTCGGTCGTGATGTTCAAGCCGGGCCGGGAGCCGGAAGCCAAAGTGGTGGCCCAGCGCCTCTCGATCTCGAAAGTGCAGCCGATGATCAGCGAAGTCGCAGCGGTCTCGGGCGGCGCCAACGTCTCGGTTGTCGTCGGCGAGGACAATGCCCCGCCGGAAGGCTGACGCGGCCGCCGTCGTCTTCGCGCTGCTCGTAGTCGCCACCGTCGCCGCCTTCGCCTACGCCCAGCGGGTCAAGCGTGACCCGCTGCTGGTCGACCGGGTCGAAATCGGCCACAAGAAGTCGAACGTATTCACGCCGAAGGGCCAGTGCGATCGGCGGATCAAGCTGAAGTTCCGGACGACGACCTCCAACGACGGGACGGTCGAGGTCATCCGGCCGGGCGGTGAAATCGTCAGCGTCCTGGCGAAGGAAGAATTCCTCAAGCGCTACTCGATCCACACCTACTTCTGGAACGGGAAGAACGACGACGGCGTGATTCAGCCCGCGGGGCGGTACCGGATGCGCGTGTTGCTCGAAGACGAAGGGCGTGAGCTGACCCTCCCCGGCACGATCCGCCTGCACGACCGAGGCCACTGTTGAGCTCGAGCGACTTCCTCTCCGGCGCGGGCGTGCTGATCGCTGCGGCCTGCGCCTGCGCCTCGATCCTGCTCCCCGCCGGGCGGGTGCGGAGCGCCGCGATGCTGACCGCGCTGGTCCTCTTCCCGATCCTCATCCTCGGCGACCAGTGGCACAACCACCAGATCGTCGAACTCCGCCACCACGAGGCCAAAGCGGCCGTCGCGGTCATCGTCGGGGTCGTCCTGGTGGTCGTCCTGGCCTGGGTGTTCGTCCGCTGGCCGATCCTGATGCCGCTCTCGATCATCGGCACGCTCCCCTTCCGCATCCCGCTCGAATCGGGCGGCGAATCGGCCAACCTGCTGGTCCCGCTCTACGTCGTCATCGGCGCGGGCGTCCTCGCGGCGATCTTCCTGCCGCCGCCGGCCGAGAAACGCAGGCCGCGGTGGGTGGCCAAAACGCTCGCCATCTTCGTCATGGTCTACGCGCTGCAGGCGCTCTACTCGGAGGACTTCTCCAAAGGGCTGCAGGAAGTCTGCTTCTTCCTCGTCCCCTTCACGCTCGCCTACATCCTCCTGCGCGAGCTGCCCTGGGACCGTCGCCTGCTCTTCTGGGCCTTCTGCCTGGTCGTCGGCGAGGCCGTCCTCTTCGTCCTGATCGGCAGCGTCGAGTACCTCAGCCGCAGCCTCTTCTGGAACGAGGCGGTGATCCGCTCGAATGAATTCCACACCTACTTCCGGGTCAACTCGATGTTCTGGGACCCGAACATCTACGGCCGCTACCTCGCCCTGGTGCTGGTCGTCGTGACGACCGCGCTCCTGTGGGTCAAGGGCAGGCGCAACTTCTGGACGCTCGCGGGGCTGATCCTGATCCTCTGGCTCGGCCTCGCGCAGACCTTCAGCCAGTCGAGCTTCATCGCCCTGCTCGCGGGCCTCGCGCTGCTTGCGGCGCTGCGCTGGTCGTGGCGATGGACGCTGGCGGTGGTCTTGGTCGGGGCCGTCCTCGGCGCCGTCGTCGTCCTCTTCGTCGGCGGCAAGTCGCTCACCTCCGACCGCTTCAACGTCGATACCTCGGGCCGCGGCCACCTGATCTCGGGCGGCGCCGAACTGTTCTCCGAAAGGCCGCTCTGGGGCTACGGCTCGGGCTCCTTCCAGAAGGCCTACGAGAACCACCTGGCCAAGTCGAAGGCGCCGGTGACGGTCTCCCACACCGAGCCGGTGACCGTAGGCGCCGAGCAGGGCCTGATCGGGCTCGCCGCCTACGTCGCCCTGATCGTCGTCGCGCTGTGGACGATGGGCGCGGGGCTGTGGGCGCGCGGGCCGGACCGTCGGGTGACCATCTTCGACGTCGCCCGCGCCGCGGTACTGGCCGCCTTCGTCGCGTTGCTGGTCCACACGATGGCCTACGCCGGGTTCTTCCAAGATCCGATCACCTGGGTTTTGCTAGCCGTGGGAGCGTCATTGGCGGCCTCTGACCGGCGCATCTCGGCGTCCTCGGTCGCTCGCGTGCAGAGCACGCCACGCTCCCTGCGTCCTTGACCTGCTTGGTCAGCGACCGCCAGGGCCGTTCTAGGGTGGTCGCGTGTCGGGATATCTAAAGCGCCTCGCCACCACCGGCGCCGCCTACACGGCGGCGAGCATCCTCTCGAAGCTGATCGCGGTCGGGTTGCTGCCGCTCTACACGCGGCACCTCGAAACCGCCGACTACGGCGCCGCCGAACTCCTCTTCGCCGCCGTCGTGACCGCCAGCATCGTCGTCCGCCTGGGTCTGATCGAGTCGGTGCTGCGCTTCTACTACCGCGACGACGAGGACCCCGACCGGGTCGTCGCGGCAACCTTCTCCGGCCTCTTCTGGTTCTCGACCATCGGCGCGCTGATCGCCCTGCCGTTCGCCCGACCGCTCGCGGAACTGGTGCTGGACCTCCACAACCCGGCCGAACTCCAGACCGGCACCGAACTCACCCGGATCGCGATCGGCGGCCTCTGGGTGCTGACGATGTTCGAATACCTGCTGACGCTCTACCGCCTCGACGAGCGCGCCCGGGCCTACTTCATCACGACGATTACCAACGTCGTCGCGACGATCGCGCTGACGATCGTCCTCGTCGTCGGCTTCGGCGACGGGGCGCGCGGCCTGCTGCTCGGCTCCTACGCCTCCGGCGCCGTCTTCGTCGTCGCCTTGATCTTCGAGCAGCGCCGTCGCCTGACCCTGCGGCTCGAGCTGCCGCTACTTCGCCGGCTCCTGCGCTTCGGCCTACCGACGATGCCCGCGGAGGTCAGTCTTTACCTGCTCAATTTCGCCGACCGGCTGATCATCACCCGCAGCGTCGGCGGCCGCGCCGGACTCGCCGAGGCGGGCCTCTATTCGGTCGGGGTGAAGTTCGCGCAGGCGGTCAACGTCCTCGTCCGCGGCTTCCAGCTCGCCTGGCCGCCGCTCGCCTACTCGATCCGCGACGACGACGAGGCACGCCACACCTACGCCACCGTCATCACCCTCTTCCTCGCCGCCTGCACCTGGCTGGTGGTCGGCCTCTGGTTACTGGCGATCTACCTGATCTCCTTCTTCACCGCGGCCAAATATCACGACGCCTACGAAGTGGTCGGCCTGGTCGCCACCGGCGTCACCCTCTACTCGCTCTACATGGTGATGGTGGTGATCCTCGGCCGCACCGGGCGCACCGAGTACAACCTGCCGGCGGCGCTCGCGGCGCTGATCTCGAACGTCGCCCTGAACCTGATCCTGGTGCCGCCGCTGGGGATCGTCGGCGCCGGCCTGGCGCTGGTCGCCTCCTACCTGGTCGTGACCGCGCTGATGTACTGGTTCACCGAGCGGCTCTTCCCGGTTCCCTACGAATGGGGCCGCCTCGCCCGCGTCCTCTTCGCCGCCGCGGCGCTGATCGCCCTGGGGGAACTGGTGATGCCGACCGCGGGCCTCGGCGGCCTGGTCGGGCGCCTCTTCCTGGCGCTGCTCTATCCCCTCGTCCTCCTCGTCACCGGCTTCTTCACCGACGAAGAGCGCGGCTGGCTGGCGCGCCTGCGCCATCCCCGCGAGCTGGCGGCCAGCTTCGCCGCGATCCGCGCCCGTCCCGCCGCGGTCGACGGCAGCCCCGGCGAGCTCTACGAAGCCGAGCGCATGGACGAGGACACCCTCCTCTAGGCAGAATCTTCACGTCTGCCTTGCGGCGTGGTCCATACTGGATCGATGTTCTCTTCCATCGGTCCCCTTGAGATCGCCATCGTCTTGATCATCGCCGTCCTCGTCCTCGGCCCGAAAAAGCTGCCGGAGGCGGGGCGTGGCCTCGGTCGGAGCATGCGCGAGTTCAAATCGGGCATCACCGGAATCTCGGGCGACTCCGAGAAGCCGGCGAAGTCCGAGACGAAAACCGACTAGCCAGCTTCGGCTCGGTCGCGGATCCCGGCGCCGCGCGCCGGGAAGAGGGCCTGCCTGGCGTGGGCCCGGTAGATCTCGGCCGGTTGGCCGGGGATGACTGAGGCCGCGAGGGCGCGCGCCGCGTAGGACCAGGCGGTGAGGACGCGGACCGCGAGCGCCGCAACTCGCCCGTGGTGCTTGCGCATGTAGAGGTCGCGGTTGCGGTGGAATTCGACGATCCGCGGCAGCCCGTCGGCGAGGTCATTGGAGAGCTGGTTGTGGTGGACGGCGGCGGCGGCGGGGACGAAGAGCTCGTGCCGGCCGGCTTTGGCGAGTCGCTTGGCGAAATCGCACTCGTCGTAGTAGACGAAGAAGTCGGGGTCCATGAAGCCGATCTGGGCGGCCGCCTCGCGGCGGACCATCAGCGCGCTCGACTGCGCCCAATCGACCCGGCGGGTCTGCCTGCCGGTGCTCTGGACGGTCGTCCAGCGGTGCAGGAAGAGTGCCCCGGCGAGCGCGGTGCCGACGCCGGGGAAGCGCCAGGCGCAGGGGTAGGGGGCGCCGTTGGCGTCGAGCAGCTGCGGCGTCGCGGCGCCGGCCCCGGGATCGTTTTCGAGCGCCGCGAGCAGGACCGCGGTCGTGCCCGGCCGTAGTTCGGAGTCCTCGTTCAGCAGTAGGCAGAAGGTCCCCTTTGCCCGTTCCATCAGCAGCGAGTCGTTCTCGGCCTTCCCGGTCGGCCGCTCCCGCTCGATCAGCTCGACGTCGCCCCCGAACGTCCGCACCGCGGCCGCCGACCCGTCGGTCGAGGCGTTGTCAAGCACGAGGATCTCCCGCTCGACCCCGACCGGGTGTGTTGCCTCGATCGCCGCCAGGCAGGCGCGCAAGAACTCGCGCCCGTTCGTGTTCACCACGCAGTAGGAAATGTCGACGGCCAAGGGGGCCACGATAATCGCCGACACCCATCGTGTTACGGGACCCTCAACACATGCGCGTCCAACTCGTAGACCCATCCGCCTTCACGCCGCCGTACGACCGCGCGCTCGCCGCGGCGCTCGCGCGTGGCGGGGCGGAGGTCGAGCTGGTCACGACGAAGTTCCTCTATGGCCCGGTCCCCGAGGCCGATGGCTATGAGGTCGACGAGCGCTTCTACAAGCGGAGCGCCTCGCGCGGGCTCTCCTCCTCGGCCCGGTTGCCGTTCAAGGGCGCCGAGCACCTGCGCGACATGCTCGCCTTTCGGCGCGCGCCGAGTGACGCCGACGTCGTCCACTACCAGTGGCTGACGCTGCCGGGGATCGACCGCCGGATCCTGCCGCCGACCCGCCCCCGGGTGATGACCGCGCACTACATCCTCGAGCCGAACGCGAGTGCCCGCGCGGCACGCTCCGCGGCCAAGGTCTTCGGTGCGATGGACGCTGTCATCGCCCACTCCGAGCACAGCGCCAAGCGCCTCCGCGACGAGGTCGGCCTGCCCGCCGAGCGGGTCCGCGTCATCCCCCACGGCGCCTTCGACTACCTCACCGGCCTGCCCGAGGAGAAGCCGCTGCCGGAGGAGCTGCAGGGGGCCGAGGGCCCGGTCGTCCTCTCCTTCGGCCTGCTCCGCCCCTACAAGGGGCTCGAGAACCTGCTCGAGGCGTTCACCGAGGTGAAGGGCGCCGAGCTGTGGATCGTCGGCAACCCGCGGATGTCGATCGAGCCGCTGCACGAGGCCGCCGCGCTGACCGGCGCCAAGGTCCGCTTCGTCACCCGCTTCGTCGAGGACGCCGAGATCCCGGCGATCTTCCGCGCTGCCGACGTCGTCGCCCTTCCCTACCTCGACGCCGAGCACTCCGGCGTCCTCTACACCGCCCTCGCCTTCGGCAAGCCGATGGTCGTCAGCGCGGTCGGCGGCTTTCCCGAGGTCGCCGACGCGGGCGCCGCGCGGCTCGTCCCGCCCGGTGACACCACCGCCCTCGCCGCTGCCCTGCGCGATCTGATCGAAGACCCGAGCGCCCGCGAGGAGCTCGCCGCCGCCGCCCGGGCCGCCGCCGCCGGGCCCTACTCCTGGGACGAGGCCGCCCGCCTGACGCTGACGCTCTACGAGGAACTGCTGGCGGGGGAGACCGGCGCGGCGCCCGACCGCGCCGCGGGGCGCCCGTGACGACGTTCGCGGCGATCGTCTTCTGGGTCTGCGCCCTGGCGATCGTCTACGCCCAGGTCGGCTACCCGTTCGTGCTCACCGCGCTGGTCAGCATGCGCCGCGGCCGCGAAACGCTCGGCGGCCCCCGGGCGCCGCGCCGGCTCGGCCTCGCCCGCGGAGCCATCCCCGCCGCGCCCGTCGCCGAGCAGCCGATGGTCTCGCTGATCGTCCCCGCCTTCGACGAGGAGGAGGTGATCGCCGAGAAAGTCGCCAACGCGCTCCACCTCGACTGGCCGCGCGAGCGCCTCCAGATCATCGTCGCCGACGACGGCTCCACCGACGCCACCCCCGAGCGCGCCCGCGAGGCCGGCGCCGACCTCGTGCTCGAGCTCCCGCCGGGCGGCAAGGTCGCGGCACTGAACGAAGCGGTGTCGGAAGCCGACGGCGAGCTCCTCGCCTTCTCCGACGCCAACAGCGAGTGGGCGCCCGACGCGCTCGCCGAACTGCTCGCCCCCTTCGCCGACGAGCGGGTCGGCTACGTCTGCGGCCAGGTCCGCTTCCTCGACCCCGCCGGGGACAACCTCGAGGGCGCCTACTGGCGCTACGAGATGGGGATCCGCTCGATGGAGTCCGAGCTGGCCGGGATCACCGCCGGCAACGGCGCGATCTACGCGGTGCGGCGGAGCGCCTACGAGGACCTGCCGCCGTCGGGCAGCCACGACCTCAGCTTCCCCTTCCGCTTCGCCAAGCGCGGGCTGCGCTCGCTCTACGCGCCGATGGCGCGGGCCGAGGAGAAGATGGTGCCGACGATCGAGGGCGAGTTCGCCCGGAAACGGCGGATGATGCTCGGCCTCTGGGACATCGTCGTCGGCGAAGGCATGCTGGCGTTCCGCGGCTACTCGCCGCTTTTTGCCTTCGAGATCTTCTCCCACCGCTTGCTTCGCTACGCGACGCCGTTCCTCCACGTCCTCGCCTTCATCGCCAACCTGGTGCTGCTGGGCAGCGGCTGGTTCTACTACCTGACCCTGATCGCCCAGCTGGCGGTGCTCGGCATCGCGCTGCTCTCGCGGCGCCTCCCCGACGACCTCCCGGTGCGCCTCTGCCGTTACTACGTGCTGACCCAAGCCTCGATCCTCCTCGGCCTCTGGGACCGTCTCCGGCATGGGCCCGGCGGGCGCTGGGAGAAGGCAGCCGGAACGCGATGATGGAGCGCCGCTGATGCCCCATGCCGTCGACAGACTTCTCGCAGCCCTCGGCCTCATCCTTCTCTCCCCGTTGATCCTCGCCGCCGCGATCTGGATCAAGCTCGACAGCCGCGGCCCGGTCCTCTACCGCCAGCTGCGCGTCGGCAAGGACGGCCGCGAGTTCGAGATGCTGAAGCTGCGGACGATGCGGCAGGGCTCTGACCCGGTCGGCGTCGGCACCGTGGTCGGCGAGGGCGACCCGCGCGTCACCCGCCCCGGCGAGCTGATGCGCCGCACCTCCTTCGACGAGGTCCCCAACCTGGTCAACGTCCTGCGCGGCCAGATGGCGATCGTCGGCCCGCGCCCGGCCCTGCCCGCCCACCTCGACTACTTCGACCTCCACGGCCACCCCCGCTTCGACGTCCTCCCCGGGATCACCGGCTGGGCCCAGGTCCAGGGCCGCACCGAGATCACCTGGCCCGAGCGGGTCGAGCTCGACGACTGGTACGTCCAGCACCGCACCCCCAAGCTCGACCTCCGCATCCTCTGGATGACCATCGTCCCGGTCCTCAAGGGCGAAGGCGTCTCGCCCGAGTGAGTAGCCGGAGGCTTCCGTTCGGAAACGTAGGGTCCCTTACATGGATTGGCGTAAGGAACTTGGACGGCGAAGCGGCGACCGTGGCTGGAAGGACGACTTCCCACTCAGTCACGACTTGCCCGACGTCGTTGTGGTCGACTGCGGAAAGCTCGAGATGCCGATCCACCCGATGTTCGCCGTCAGACTGCGGGTCTTCGTAGATTGGCACCGGCTTCAAGGGCGTTCGGTCGAGGTGGTCCCGCCAGTCGATGCAGCGGCTCGCCGCCTTTTCAACTCGATGCGTGTCGGCGACGAGGGCGACGGGCAAGAAGATGACGCCGTTCTTCCCGTCACGAAGATGCGAGAGTTCTTGGAGGTCGAGGAGGTGGCGGAACGCACCAAAGCGATCCTCGAGTACGAGCTCACAGACGTTTCAGCCTTGGGGGAGGCCACCTTCCAAGCGGTCTCTGAGTTGTGCGGGAACGCGATCGAGCATGGCGAGAATCCACTCGGCGCCTACGTCGCCGTGAGGCGGACAACGGAGCCGCGTCGCCAGATCTCGATCGCCATCGGCGACCTTGGCATGGGCATCCCTGAGCACATACGCCAGCGGTATCCCGAATGGACCGACGACGGATACGCAATCGCCCGCGCTACTGACGAACACGTGACCGGAACGGGTCATCCGCATCGAGGAATCGGGTTTTCGTCGACCTTTGAAGCCGCGCTAACTCGCTTTCTTCATGGAGCCCAGATGGACATCCTTTCGGCGGGCGGATTCTGTCGGCTTCAGATCGTTCAGGAAAACCGAAAGATCGAGACCTTTCCAGCCTCTCGATTCCGCCGTGGAACTTGGATGACCTACGACCTTGTGTCAGTTTGATCTTCCGATCATCCCCTTAGACTGAGCAGGCCTGCAACCGTTCGAGAGGAGGAAGCGAATGTCGTACTGCTACGCGCTCGCGGAACGGGGAAACACTCTCGCGACCCGTCCACTTGGATCTCAGATGCGCGAGGATCTCGTGCGAAGAGCGGTGGGTGAGGATGAGGTGGTGCTGGATTTCACCGACGTGATCGGCGCTAGCCACTCTTTCGCCGACGAGTTCGTTGCCTGCCTGGCCGAAGAAGCACGGAACGGGGATTTGAATTTCACCCTCGCTATCAACGGTGCATCACCCGACGTCGAGAGAGTCATTAACAAAGCGCTCGACCGTCGGGGCCTTGAAGTTCCCGTTGTTGTCTAGAAGTCCTGGGCTGCCCGCGGCCTCAATAAGCTGAGGCGGATGAGCGATCGACCCGAAGTGACATTGCGGCGGTTCGAGGAGGGCGATGGGCCCGCCGTGCACCGTTGGTTCAACAACCCGGAGGCGACCAAATCGCTGATGGAGCAGCGGGACAGCTTCTCGCTCGAGCAGGCCGAAGGTTGGGCGAAGCGGGCGATGGACGACTCCGGCGAGGACCGCAAGTACGCGATCGTGGTCGAGGGGTACGACGAGCCGGTCGGCTTCACCGCCCTCTACGGGCTCTTCCGCCAGACCGCGCCCGAGCTCGGCGCGCTGATCGGTGACGACGTGCGCGGCAAGGGGGTCGGGCGGCGCGCCGAGGCGCTGACGGTGAAGAAGGCCTTCGACGAGTTCGGCGCCCACCGCGTCTACGGCCGCATCCCTGCCCGCAACGAGATCGCCAAGAAGACCGTCGCCAGCCAGGGCTGGGTGTATGAGGGCACGATGCGCGGGCACCTGGCGCGCGAGGGCGAACCGCCCGACGACTGCGAGGTCTGGGGCGTCCTGCCGGAGGAGTTCCGCGCCGCCACCGCAGACCTGTTCGGGTGAGCAGGCCCTTCGCCCAGCTGATCGAGGACGGTGGTGCCTCGGCCGGCGGGGGCGTCGGCGGCCACCCCGGCGAGTTCTTCCGCGGCGCCCACTTCCTCGAAGCCGAGGGCGCGACCCACACCCTGCGCATCGAGACTGAGGACGCCGAGCTGCTGGCGCCGCTGATCGTCCGCCAGATCGGCGACGGCCCTGACCTCGACGCTGTCAGCCCCTATGGCTACCCGGGGCTCTCAGTGAACGGTCGGGTAGACGAAGTCGATCCGCGGGAGATCGACTTCTCCCGCACCGGGCTCGTCTCCGCGTTCATCCGCCATCGGCTCGACCTGGTGCCGCTCGCCGGGTCGACCGAGCGAAACGTCGTGCAGATAGCCGACCCGGCGCTGGCGCCGAAGTCGCGGCCGAGCGACCGCCGCCAGGTGCGCCGCAACCTCGAGGCGGGTTACGCGGTCGAGCTGATCCCCGGGGACGCGACGACCACCGCCCAGCGCGCCGCCTTCCTCGACCTCTACGAGCAGACCATGCGCCGCACCGACGCCGCTCCGCACTACTTCTTCGGCGCCGACTACTTCGACCGCATCTTCCCCGCCGACCGCACCTGGCTCGCGCTCGCCACCGACCCCGACGGCGCGCCCGCCGCGGCCTCGATCGCCTGCGCGTCCGACGGCTACCTCCACTACTACCTCTCCGGCAGCGCCGATGGGCGCCTCGGCGACTCGCCGATGAAGAACGTCCTCGCCCGGCTGATCGAGCACGCCGGCGAGCTGGAGCTGCCGCTGAACCTCGGCGGCGGCATCCACGCCGGCGACGCGCTCGAGGAGTTCAAGCGCGGCTTCGCCAACCGCACGGTGACCTGGCGCACCTCCGAGCTGATCTGCGACCCGGCGCGCTACTCGGAGCTCATCGGGGACCGCAACGCCGGCGGGTTCTTCCCGGCCTACCGCGCCCCCGCCTAGCCGGAGAACGAAGCGGCGAGCGCCGCCGCATCGGCGGCCCGGTCCCACGGCCGCGCCGACCGCAGCGCGCCGAGCACGGCCCGCGTCGCCGGGGCTTTGTTCAGGGCGATGAAGTGGATGCCGGGCGCCCCCGCCATCAGCAGCTCGGTGCACTGCTGCGCCGCGTAGGCGACGCCGAGCTCGAACTCGCGTTCCGGATCCTCGCCCGCGACCGCGAAGCCGCGCTCCAGCGCCTCCGGGATGCTCGCGTCGCAGCGGTCGCAAATCCGTTTCGTGTGGGCGAAGCTCTGCACTGGGATCACGCCCGGGATGATCGGCACGTCGATCCCCTTCGCCCGCGCGGCGCGGACGAAGTCGAAGTAGATCTGGTTGTCGAAGAAGAGCTGGGTGATCAGGTACTGGACGCCCGAATCGACCTTCTTTTTCAGGTAGTCGAGGTCGGTGTCGAGATCGACCGCCTCGGGGTGGACCTCGGGGAAGCAGGCGCCGCCGAGGCAGAAGTCCCAACCGTCGTTGATGAAGCGCGCCAGGTCGGCGGCGCTGCCGAGGCCACCCTCCTCCTGGACGAAGCTCGTCTCCCCCTGTGGCGGGTCGCCGCGCAAGGCGAAGATGTTGTCGATGCCGACCTCATGGAACTGGTCGATCGTCCGCGCCAGTCCGTCCGTCGTCTCGCCGACGCAGCTGAGGTGGGCCACCATCTCCAGCCCGTAGTCCTCTTTCAGCCGCCGGGTCATGTCGACGGTCCCCTGCCGGTTCGAGCCGCCGGCACCGTAGGTCACCGAGACGAAGTCCGGCTCCAGCGGGGCCAGCGCCGCCGCGGTCGCGAACAGTTGCTCTTTGGCCTCGTCGGATTTCGGCGGGAAGAACTCGACCGAGAAGGTAGGGCGGTTACTGGCGATGATCTCGTCGACGCGCATCGATGAAGGGTACCGAGGCGCGCCCGAGCGCCCAGCCGACCGGCCTTTGATGAACAGCGAGGGCGAGCCGCGGCGTCCGAGCTGGCTCATACCTTTGGCCACGGTTGCGGTGGACCTGCCCTCGCCGCGACCGGCGACCGGGGCGCAGCCTCGCGGGAGCCGGGCGTCAAGGCACACCCCGCGACCGTGCCGCGACTAGCCCGCCCGATCCCGCACCTCAGCAGCGACTGGTGAGTGCCGCGCGCCGTCCCGCGCGGCGCCGCTATGGGACGACGCGCACCAGTCGCGTACCGCGCGTCCACCGGTAGTTCCCGCCCGGCCGCTATGGGACCATTGGCCGATGGGAGAGGTCCGCTACGAGCGCGTGGGCGCCGCCGCGGTGCTGACCATCGACCGGCCCGAGCGCCGCAACGCGGTCGACGGAGCGACGGCCCGCGAACTGCGCGAGGGCCTCGAGCGCTTCGAGGCCGACGCCCGGGCCCGGGCGCTGATCCTGACCGGGGCCGGGGGAGAGGCCTTCTGCGCGGGCGCCGACCTGAAGGCGATGGACCTCGATGTCGATGACCCGGCCGGGCCGATGGGCTTCAGCCGGCTGGCGGCATCGAAGCCGACGATCGCCGCGATCGACGGCTGGTGCCTGGCGGGCGGCCTCGAGCTGGCGCTCTGGTGCGACCTGCGGGTGGCGACGCCGGCCTCGACCTTCGGCTGCTTCGAGCGCCGCTGGGGCGTGCCGCTGATCGACGGCGGCACGCAGCGGCTGCCGCGCGTGGTCGGCCTCGGGCGGGCGCTCGACCTGATCCTCAGCGGCCGGTCGGTCGGCGCCGAGGAGGCAGAGCGGATCGGCCTCGTAACCGGGGTGACCGCGCCGGGCGGGCACCTGGAGCGGGCGCTGGAGCTCGCCGAGACCCTCGCCGCCTTCCCGCAGGAGACGATGCTCGCCGACCGCCGCGCCGCGATCGAGGGCCTCGGGATGCCGCTCGCCGACGGCCTCGCGCTCGAGCACCGGCTCGGCCGCGAGACTCTCGCCGCCGCCGCCCGAGGCGCTGCCCGTTTCGCCGGGGGCGCGGGCCGCCACGGCGGACCCGTCGATACGCCCTCGGCGGACCCGGGTACGGATGCTCGATGAGGATCCCAACGCGGTACCCGTTTCCTACACTCAAGATCCCCCAAGTTGAAGTTGGATCAGTTCCGGTACCGTGACGTTCGTGGCTCCACGAACCTCGATGCGACCGCCGCCCGGTCGCCAACGCCTGTCCCGTGAGTTCATCGCTCGGCACCAGCGCGCGCGCATCGTCGCCGCCCTCGCCGAGGAGACGATGGAAAAGGGCTACCGCGCCGTCACCGTCGCCGACATCGTCCGCCGCGCCGGGATCGCCCGCAACACCTTCTACGACAACTTCTCCTCGAAGGAAGACTGCTTTCTCGCGACCCAGGACTTCGCGGTCGAGGAAAGCCTCCGTCGCGTCGTCGACGCCGCCGCCGAGGAAGAGGGCTGGGAGGCGCGCCTCGCCGCCGGGCTCGGTGCCTTCCTCAAATACGTCGCCAGTGAGCCCGCTCTAGCCCGCACCTGCATCGTCGAGGCGCTCTCCGCCGGCGACGCCGCGCAGGAGCGCTACGAGCAGTCGCTGCAGGCCTTCATCCCGCTGCTGCAGCTCGGCCGCGAGGACTCCCCCTTCGCCGGCGATCTCCCCGAGACACTTGAGGAAACGATCATCGGCGGGATCTTCTGGGTCATCTACCAGCGCATCGTCCAAGGGCAGACGGAGCAGATCGAGTCGCTCCTCCCCGACCTCGTCGACTTCGCCTTGACCCCGTACATCGGCGCCGAGTCGGCGCAACGGGCCACCGCCCGCCTCTGAGTCGACAGGTATCGTCGCGCCGTGGCCCCCGATCAAGCCGAGTATCCGCCCGAGCTTTCCCGCCTCCCGCCTGGGCGGCACGGTCTGCCGCGTGACTTCGTAGTTCACAACCAGCGTGAGCGACTGATCGCCGGCCTCGCCGAGGCGGTCGCCGAAAAAGGCTACGGCGGCACCACGATCGCCGACATCACCCGCCACGCGGCGGTCTCGCGGCGCACCTTCTACGAGCACTTCGACGGCAAGGACGAGTGCTTCGTCGCGGCTTTCGACACGGTTTCGACGCAGCTGAGGGAGCGCGTCGATGAGTCCTTCAAGGCCGAGGACGACTGGGCCCACGCGGCGCGCGCCGGGATCGCCGCGATGCTCGGCTTCCTCGCCGGCGAGCCGAACCTGGCGCGGTTGGCGATGGTCGAGGCACTGGTCGCCGGCCCGGTCGTGGTCGAGCGCTACGACGCCGCCGTCCAGACCTTCATCCCGTACTTCGCCGCGGGCCGCGAGGGCCGGCCGAAAAAAGTCCTCAAACGCCTCTCCGACTCGACCGAGGAAGCGCTGGTCGGGGGCATGGTCTCGCTCGTCTCCCGTCGCATCGTCTCCGGTCAGACCGACGAGCTCGAATCGCTCCTTCCCGACCTGACCGAGTTCGTCCTCGCCCCCTACGTCGGCAACGACGAGGCGGCGAAGATCGCCCGCGAGAACTAGCCCCAACGCTGTCAGCCGCGCCTGCCGAAACTGTGGCCGGCCGGCGCCACGGCGCGGAGCTCAGCGACAGCGTGCTCGCGGGAGCGGCGGCGGGCGTCGCGGCTCGTGCCGATCGGCGGTTCGCGGCGCGCCGGGCGCGCCGGTGAGTCAAGAGCCTCGTCAGCCTTGACCTGGGTGGTGCGCTCCAGCGCCCACACCTTCGTGACGATCACGTTGATCGCGCCCTCGCGGCGCTCCAGCTTGCCCTTCGCGCCGAGCAGCGGCGCCGCCCGCACCAGCGCCCGGTGGCGGTCGTAGACCGGCGGCGGCACGATCAGGTTGACCGTCCCGCGCTCGTCCTCGAGCAGCATGAAGACGATCCCGTTCGCGGTCTCCGGCCGCTGCCGGGCGACGACCATCCCGGCCACCTCGACGACGCTGTTGTCGCGGGCGGTCTTCAGATCGGAGGAGCGGAGGATCTTCGGATCGAGTCCCGGCCGCAGCATCTCCAGCGGGTGCCGTCCCAGGGTGAGGCCGGTGCTCCGGTAGTCGGCGATCAGCTTTCCCCAGTCGCCGAGCGGCTCCAGCTCCGGCGGCGCCGGTGGCTCGAGCGGCAGCGCCAGCTGGGTCGCCCCGCCGCTCGTCCGCCCGGCCCCGGTCACCCCGATCCGCCAGAGCGCCCAGCGCCGCTCGCCGTCGCTGTCGGCCGGGATGCCGTCGAGCGCCCCCGCCCAGGCCAGCTTTTCGAGGCTCGCCAGGCCGGCCCCGGAGCGCGAGGCGAGTTCGGCGATCCCCCGGTAGGGACCGCCACGCTCGCGCTCGACCGCCAGCGCCTCCATCTCCTCCTTGCGCACCCCCTTCACGTAGCCGAGCCCGATCCGCACCTGCAGCCCCCCTCGCAGCTCCGGGTCCTGGCGCGGCGATTCGACGTGGCAGAGGAGGCGGCTGCGGTTGGCGTCGGGCGGCGCGATCCGGATCCCCCGCCGCTGCGCCTCGTGGACCAGCGAGTCGGGCGGGTAGAAGCCCATCGGCTGCTCGTTCAGCAGCGAGCAGAGGAACTCCGGCCCTTTGTGGACCCGCAGCCAGGCCGACTGGTAGGCGAGCAGCCCGAACGCCGCCGAGTGCGCCTTCGGGAAGCCGAACCCGGAGAAGCCCTGGATCTGCTGCCAGACCCGCTCGGCGACCTCGGCCGGCACGCCGCGCTCGCCCGCCCCGGCAACGAAGTGCTCGTGGTGCTCCTCGATCGCCTGCAGCGAGCGCTTCTTGCTCATCGCCCGCCGCAGCCCCTCGGCCTCGGCGGAGGAGAAGCCCGCGAGCGCCATCGCCACCTCGATCACCTGCTCCTGGTAGACGATCGTCCCCAGCGTCTCCGCCAGCACCGGCTCCAGCAGCGGGTGCTCGTAGGGGACCTCGAAGCTCGGGTCCTCGCGCAGCCGTTTGCGGCGTTCGATGTAGGGGTGGATCGCGCCGCCCTGGATCGGCCCCGGCCGCACCAGCGCCACCTGCACGGTGAGGTCGTCGAGGTTGCGCGGCTGGGTCCGCGGCAGCATCTGCATCTGGGCGCGGCTCTCGATCTGGAAGACGCCGGTGGTCTCGGCGGCGCGGATCGATTCGTAGGTCGGCTCGTCATCGAGGGCGATGCGCGAGAGGTCGAGCCGCTCGCCGCGGCTGCGTCCCAGCTCTTCGACCGTGCGCTCGACCGCCGAGAGCATCCCCAGGCCGAGCAGGTCGATCTTCAGGAAGCCCGCGTCGCCGCAGGAGTCCTTGTCCCACTGGACGATCTGGCGTCCCACCATCGCCGCAGGCACCACCGGGCAGACGTCGATCAGCGGCCGGGTCGAGATCACCATCCCGCCCGGGTGCTGGGACGGGTTGCGGGGGAGGCCCATGATCTCCGGCGCGAGTCGGAGCAGCTCCTGCCAGCGCGGCTCGGCGGCGCGGCGGGCGCCGAGCGCCGCGGCGAGGTCGCGCTGGATCTCCTCGATCCCCTCGTGGAAGCCGACCGTCTTCGCCACCTTGTCGATCTCCTCGGGCGGGAGCCCGAGCACCTTGCCGAGGTCGCGCACCGCGCCCTTCGGCCGGTAGGTCGGGAAGGCGGCGACCAGCGCCGAGTGCTCGTGGCCGTAGCGCTCGACCACGCGCGGGATCAGCACCTCGCGGATGTCGCGGGGGAAGTCGAGATCGATGTCGGGCATCGAGGCGGTTTCGCCGTTGAGGAAGCGGCCGGAGAAGAGGTCGGCTTTGACCGGGTCGACGTGGGAGAGGCCGGTGAGGTAGCAGACGATCGAGCTGACGCTGGAGCCGCGGCCGCGGCCGGGTGGGAGGACGGAGCGCGCTGAGTCGGGGCCGCGCACCTCGACCGCGACCTCGCGGGCGAGCTCGAGCATGTCGCGGTGGAGCAGGAAGAAGCCGGAGAGGTTGAGCCCGCGGATGATCCCGAGCTCCTGCTCGAGTCGCCCTTCGGCCTCGGGGCGGCGCGGGTTGCCGGCGTAGCGCTCGGCGAGCATGTGGGCGCAGACGCGGGCGAGGTCGCCGTCGGCGCTCTCGTCCTCGGAGCCCGGGTAGCGGTAGCCGAGGTCGGCGGTGAGGTCGAAGGCGAGGCGCTCGGCGAGGCGGACGGTCTCGGCGACGGCGCCCGGGTGATCGGCGAAGCGGGCGGCCATCGCGGCGGGTGAGGCGAGGGCGGAGGTCGAGTTGCCGCGACGGCGCGGCTCGCTCGACTCGAGCGTCTCGTTCAGCCCGATCGCGACCAGCGCGTCCTGGAGGTGGGAGCGCGAGCGGGCGTGCGCGTGAACGTTGCCGGTCGCGACCGTCGGGACGCCGAGCCGCTCGGCAAGCAGGGCGAGCCAGCGGTTGCGGGCCCGGTCGCGCCGCCAGTAGGGACGCTGCAGCTCGACCCGGAAGCGGTCCGGCCCGAAGGCGGCGAGGAGGCGGCGCCCGAGCTTCTCGCCGAGCGCCGTGTCGCCGCGCTCGAAGGCCCCCGCCAGCGTCCCGTCCCGCGCGCACCCCGACAGACACACCAGCCCTCCCGCATGCCGCTCGACCTCCTCCAGCGTCGTCCAAGCCGGTTCCGCCGTGCGCGCCGTGTTCTCCCGCGTATGCGAGTGCGCCGCGGTAAGGAGCCGGCACAAGTTCCGATACCCGCCCCCGTCCTCGACCAGCAGCGTGAGGTGCGCATGTTGATGGGCCGAAAACTCCATCCCTGCTTGAGTTTTCGGCCCATCAACGCGGGGGTCATGAGGAAGGCGCACGGTCAGCTCGGCGCCGGTGATCGGGCGGAGGCCGAGGCCCTTGGCGATGTGGGCGAACTCCATCGAGCCCCAGACACCGTCGTGGTCGGTCAGCGCCAGGGCCGGATAGCCGAGCGCCGCCGCCGCGCCCGCCAGCTCGAGCGGGGTCGAGGCGCCGTCGAGGAAGGAGAACGCCGAGTGGGCGTGCAGCTCGATGTAGGGGGGCATCGCCGACATTCGCCGCTCAGGCCCGCTGGCGGAACCAGCGCCCGTCGCCGGCGTCGCGGAAGACGGTCACCGCGCGGCCATCGGCGAGCGCCAGCTCGAAGTAGTGGCGGCGCAGCGGCCGCGGCGTCCACCAGCGGTCCTCGACCAGCCACTCCTCGCGCACCGCCTCGACCGCCGCCGGCCCGACCGCCAGCGGCGTCCCGTCGCCTGACGCGCGCACCGCGACCGGCCGCGGTTCGTTGAGACGGCGGGGACCGACCATCAGAGCTCGGGGAAGGGGGTGAGGAGGTCGCGACGCTCGGGGACGCGTGAGGTGGCGTCGACGGGGAGGACGCGGAGCAGCGCGTCGGCGCCCTGGGCGGCGCGCACCTCGCGCACCGCCGCGCCGAGCCGACGCCGCCGCGGCTCCGAGCCGCCGACCTCCATCACCAGCTGGTCGGCGGCGGGTGGGCCGAAGGCGAGCGCTCGCAGTTGCAGCGCCTCGGCGGGGCCGGGGAGGCCCTCCAGCCGCGGCACCAGCAGGCGGCGCAGGACGCCCGCCGCGGCGCTCGGCCGGCCGAGGCCCTGGTCGACGCTCCAGCTGCCGCCGCCGCAGAGCCGCGCCCCGAGCCGCACCCCTAGCAGCGTCCGCCCTTTCCGCCCGGGCGCCGCCAGCAGCCGGTCGACGAGCAGCTCGAGCGCCCGGTCGAGCTGGCTCCCGGCGACCCCTTCGGGCAGTTCGATCTCCTCGACCAGGTCCTCGCGCGGCACCCGCACGCTCAGCGGCTCCTCCTCGCCGCGGGCGATCCGCAGCGCCCGCAGCCCGAGTGGGCCGAAACGGTCGGCGATCTGGTCGAGCGTGAGTCGCCGCAGGGCGCCGAGCGTGTCGATCCCCAGCCGCTCCAGCGCCGTGACCAGGTCCTCGGCAGCGCGCCGCGGCTCGCCCAGCCGGTCGAGCAGGACCGCGGTCGGCAATGACCCGAGGAAGCCCGCGAGCCGCGGTGGCGTCACCGGCGGCAGCCCCCGCTCGGCGGCCGCCCGGGCGCCGGTCCGCGTCGGCGCCACCCCGATCAGCGCCGGTGCCCACCGTCCCTCGAGCGCCTCCCCGATCGGCGTGCACACCGCCCCGACCACACCTTCGGCCACCGCCACCACCCCGGCGACATCGCCGCCATAGAGCCCCCGCAGCCCGCCGACGGAGAAGAAGATCTCCCCCGAGCGCTCCGTCTCCACCGCGGCCCCGATCCCCTCCAGCGCCGCCGCCATCGCCTCACCCCGCTCCGCCGCCGCAACCGGATCGGTCCCCTGGTCAGCGCCCCTGCCGCTAGAAGATTCGCGCCCGGGCCGGAGCCCCCCGGCACGGCCCGGGCGCAGAGGAGTCGCGAGGCAGCCATCGAGCACACAAGCGATCTCCATACGAACATATGTTCGCACATGAAGCCTAACGAGCTACAGACAGAAAATCGCGAAGGAGAACGTGCACGAAGTCTTCGAAGCTCGCAAAGTCGCGAGTCCAGTCGCCGGCGGGAAGGGGGGAGCCGACGAAGGCCAAGTCGGGTTCGATCTCATTGACCAGCGTACGGGCACCGCTCATCTGCAGGTAGTCGCTGAGATCGTGGTTGGCAGGATCGGCCAGCCATCGAAGGAGCCTTCGAAGGCCTCGGAAGATCTGCGGCCAGTCTTTGCGCTCGGGTAGGAGGTCGATGCTGAGGAAGTCGGGCCACCTAGGACTTACCTCGAACAGATTCTCGTTGCCGATCGAATGGGAGTAGACGAAGCCGGCGGAGGACAGTGAAGTCGCGGCGTCCCGCACATTCCGCCTCGCATACGCCGTCGACCGGGCGAGTTCCTGTGCATTCATCCACGGTCTGTCGCCCGCCAGGAGGACCCGGGCCACCTCCGCTCGCACGCTTACTCCCAGCAGCAACCGCAGGCGGAAGGCTAGATTGATCGGCAGCACGAGGTTCGGTGCCTGCGACTTCTCACTCGGCTCGGACCGTTGTTTCATGAAGCCTTGGGAGAGGAACGCGGGGTCAGGGTCGGAGACCTTCAGTCGGGAGCCGCGGAAGAAGCCCTGCGTGTCTTCGGGCTTGCCAGGTTTCGCTTTTAGTCGCGCCCGCGGGTGGTTCTCACCGAGCCAACCGACCACCGACTCCACGAGCATCTGGTCGGCTTCGTCGACCGCCAGGTTGCGCAGTCGCTGGATACTCAGCAGCCGCTCGTTGACGAGCATCCAATCGAGCACCTCGTTGAAAAGGCGCGGTTCTCCGCGGCCGATCTCGAAGGTCAGCAGCAGGAGGGCCTCCGGATCGGCCGTCCAAGAGTCGCGTCGTTTCGTGCTGGCGGCGACCCCCATCTGTCCCCACTCGTCCCAGAGGAAATCGACGAGTGCCTTCTGCACGTCGTCCCTAAGCTCGGAGATCGACATCGCTCACCCCCAAGAACTCGAGCGCGCCGCGTAGCTCTTCCTCGTAGCCGGGCGACGGATCGTGGGAGCGGCTCCAGCGGGCGGCGGCGATCAGCTCCGCGTCGGTCGGTTCGAGCGCGCGTAGGTCCGCCTCGTGCTTGCCAGGACCGCCTTCATCGACGGCGGCGTAGAGCTTGAAGTGGATCTGGTCGTAGCGGGAGGCGAAGTAGACGACGAGGCCCGGGCCGTAGTCGCGCCGCTCGAGCCGACCGACGAAGCCGTCGGGAAGGCCGAACTCCAGCAGCTTTGCCGGGCCGGGATTGAGCCAGCGGGGCAGGAGTGAGAAGTCGCGGGCGACGAGATCGCGAGCAGCCACGAGGCCATCGGGCAGTGGATCGGCGCTCTCCAGCTCTCCGTCAGAGCGGAGGGCGACGATGTCGACGTCCTTGGTCGTGCGCTCGACCAGTCCGAGCGCAAGTAGGGCCGAGCCGCCGATCACGACCAGCTCGAACTGTTCGCCGCGCGCTGCGAGCTGCTCTCCGAGGGCGACCAAGAGTAGGTCGCTTGATTCAGGCGTGATGTTAGACATCCCGAATCAGGATGTTAAACATCGCGCTACCTTTTACTGCAAGAAGTCGCCCGCGAGGCGTTCGCTCAGCTCGCGGAGCCGCCGCTGGGCGTCGGGGTCGTAGGCCTGGGCTTCGGCGCGGGTCTCTTTCTCGCGGTCGAAGAAGTGGCCGGTGACGGTGTCGAGCTCGGGATCGACGGCGACGCGGACGGTCGATTCGACGCCGCGGTCGAGGGAGTCGACCGAGGTGCCGCGCTCGTCGATGACGATCTTGGTCGGCATGAAGGTCGCGGGGTGGAGGGAGTTGACGGTGATGCCGGTGGCGAGGAGGCGGGCGGCGAGGTCGTTGGCGTAGGTGATCTGGGCGAGCTTGCTCTGCGCGTAGGCGCGGCGCCCTTCGTAATAGGAGGTCTCGAGGAGCGGGTCGTCGAAGTCGAGCGCCGCCTGGCCGAGGGAGGCGACCATCACGATCCGGGCGGGCGCCGAGCGTTCGAGCAGTGGCAACAGTCGCTCGGTGAGGACGAAGCCCGCCAGGTAGTTGACCGCGAAGCGCAGCTCGATCCCGTCCACGCTCTCCTCGCGGTCGGGCGAGTCGGGCAGGCCGCTGCCGATCCCGGCGTTGTTGATCAGCAGGTGGAGGGCGTCGATCCGGGCGACCTCGTCGGCGAGGGCGCGCACCTCGGCCAGCGAGGCGAGGTCCGCCCGGTGGGTGAAGACGCTCTCGTTACCGGTCGCCGCGACGATCTCCTCGCGCGCCCGCGCCAGCTTGTCGGCGCTACGCCCGTGGATATGGACCGCCATCCCGATCGCGGCCAGCCGCTCGGCCAACGCGCGGCCGAGGCCGTCGGTCGCCCCGGTGACCAGCGCGACGGTCTCTTTCGGATCTCTGCTCATGGCACCCGCAGGACGATCTTGCCCGTCCCGTGGCCCTCTTCGGCGTGCCGGTGCGCGTCGGCCGCCCGCTCCAGGTCGAAGACCTCGTCGACCTCGATCTCCAGCTTGCCCTGCTCGATCAGGTCGCACAGCCCCGCCAGGCCGACCGGGTCGGGCTCGACCAGGATCCCGGTCGCCCGCTTGTGTTCGGCCGCGGCGAGGTCGTGCAGCGCGCTCTTCACCCCGCTCGGCACCGAGACCAGCGTCGCGCCCGGGCGCATCGCCGCCAGCGAGCGCTCGCCGTAGCGGCCGGTGAAGTCGATCACCGAGTCGAGTTCCGACAGCTGCGTGTCGAAGTCGTCGTCGCGGTAGTCGAGCGTCCGCGCCGCCCCCAACCCCGCGAGGAAGTCGGCCTGCTCGCGCCGCGCGATGGAGAAGACGTTGGCGCCGCGCGCCGCGGCGACCTGCACGGCGAGGTGGCCGACCCCGCCCGCGCCGCCGTGGATCAGCACGTCGTCACCCTCCTGCACGCGGATCGTGTCGACGACGATCTGCCAGGCGGTCAGCCCGGCCAGCGGCAGCGCTCCGGCCTCCTCGACCGACAGCGCGTGCGGCTTGCGCTCGAAGTGGCGCGAGGGCGCGGTCACGAACTCAGCGTAAGCCCCCGCTTCGCGCGGGAACCAGGGCATGCCGAAGACCTCGTCGCCGACCTCGAAGCGGGTCACGCCACCGCCCACCTTGGTCACCTCGCCGCAGACGTCCCAGCCGACCGTGATCGGCAGGCCGCCCATGTTCGACGACGCTCCCTTGCCTTCCCGCGACTTGAAGTCGACCGGGTTGACCCCGGCGGCGCGGACCCGCACCTGGATCTCGGTCGGAATCGGCTCCGGAGCCTCGACCTCCTCGAGCCGCAGCACCTCCGGCCCGCCGAACTCATGCTGGACGATCGCCTTCACAGAGGCCGATCTTAGGACGTGACCCCCCACCGCGAGGCTGCGGGTGCGTTTCGCTACGTTCGCTCTCCTTGAAGTGGCTATCCCGTATAGCGGTCGACGTCCAGCCCCTGCGCGAGTCGCGGGATTTCCGCCTGCTCACGATGGGCACGCTGATCACCGGCCTCGGCACTCAGGCGACCCTGGTCGCGCTCCCCTACCAGGTGTTCGTGATCACCGGCTCGGCCTTCCTGGTCGGCCTGATCGGCGCCGCCGAGCTCGGCCCGCTGATCATCGCCTCGCTCTTCGGCGGCGCCCTCGCCGACCGCTTCGACCGCCGCCGGCTGCTGCTCTTCTGCCAGCTCGCCCTGGTCGCGATCGCCGCCGCCCTTGCGGTCGCCGCGGCGCTCGGCCCGCCGCCGGTCTGGATCCTCTTCGTCCTCGCCGCGGCGATGGCGGGCGCCTCGGCGGTCGAGCGCGTGACCCGCTCGACCACCGTCCCCGGCACCGTCCCCAAGGAGCGCCTGCCGGCGGCGATCTCGCTCACCTACGGGCTCTACCAGCTGACCTCGGTCGCCGGCCCCGGCCTCGGCGGCGTGCTGATCGCGGCCTTCGGGCTGACCACGCCCTACGTGGTCGATGCGGTCAGCTGCCTCGGTATGGCGGGTGCCGCGGCGATGATGTCGCCGCAGCCGCCGACCGTCGCCGCGGGCGGCCACGAGCCGGTCCTCCGCTCGATCAGGTCCGGCCTCGCCTACCTGAAGAAACTGCCCGCGGTGACGGCGGGCTTCGTCATGGACCTCTCGGCGATGACCTTCGGCATGCCGCGCGCCCTCTTCCCGGTCCTCTCGCTGACCGTCTACCACGCGGGCGCCGCCGGGACCGGGCTGCTCTACGCCTCGGTCGCGGCCGGCTCGACCGTCGCCGCGCTGACCACCGGCTGGATGTCGCACGCCCGCCGACTCGGCCGCATCGCCCTCGTCGCGGTCGCCTTCTGGGGGATCTTCATCGCCCTCGCCGGAGTGGTCAACGCGATCTGGGGGGCGGCGATCTGCTTCGCCCTGGCCGGCGCCGCCGACTCGGTCAGCGCCGTCTGCCGCTCGACGATGATGCAGACGCTGACCCCCGACGCGATGCGCGGCCGCATCTCCTCGGTCTTCAGCCTCGTCGTCGCCGGCGGCCCGCGCCTCGGCGACATCGAGTCGGGCACGGTCGCGTCGATCGCCACGCCGGAGCTCTCGGTCGTCTCGGGTGGCCTCATCTGCGTCGCCTCGGTCGGCCTGATCGCGATGGCCTTCCCGCAGCTCCCCGCCTACGACAGTGCCGTGCTCGGGCAGGAAGGCGTGCAGCGCCAGGACCTCGAGGACGAGGCGCTCGAAGCGAGCGAGTTGATCTAGGCGGCCGCGCCGGCCTGGCCCCCGGCGCGCGCCTTCGCGTCCTCGTAGTTGATCCGCATCAGGGCGATCACGTCGGCGACGTCGGCGTCGTCCTCGATCCTCCGCGCGGCCGGCCCGTGGCGCCCCGGGAAGACCGGGTGCTCGACGATCCGCCCCTGAGCGGACAACTCCTCCCACGTCTCCGACGGGAAGAAGAAGTGCGCGGCGTGGTCGCCGTGCAGGTGACCGAGTTCGCGCCGGCCGAGATGGAAGGCGAACTCGCCTCGCCTCCCCGGCCCCGCCTCGACCCCGTCCCAGCTCGTCAGCTCTTCGGTTATGCGTTCGCTTGGTGTCATCGGTCGGGGGCTGATCTCGGCCGAGCGCGAGGTCGGCGGTCAGCGCCGCTATCCGCGCCCGGTTCTGCGGCGGATCGCCTTCATCGTCTTCGCCCAGCGGGTCGGGCTGACCCTCGACGAGATCGCCGTCGAGCTCGCCAAGCTGCCCCCGCAGGGAGTCCCGACGCGGCGCGACTGGTCGCGGCTCTCGTGGACCTGGAGCGAGCGCATCGATGCCCGCATCGCCGAGCTCGAACGACTGAGGGACGGTCTCACCGAGTGCATCGGCTGCGGCTGTCTCTCGCTAGACCGCTGCAAGCTCGCCAATGCCGACGATCGCGCGGCCCGGCTCGGCGCCGGCCCGCGTTACTGGATCGGCGACCACCCGGCGTCCTGACCGCGCAGGCTTGGCAATCTAAATTCACAGGTTGCAGGGTCGGTGGAGGCGGGTATCCCCTGACCATGCAAGCGACGAGATCCGATCGACTGCGGGCCTCTCTGCCCCTGCCGCCGCTGCGGGCGAGCAGGCTCGAGTTCGGCCTCGATGACCTGCACGACCTGCGCGCCCAGGTTGCCGCGACGGCCACCGCCGTCGGTCTCCCCCCGGCCCGCGTCTCCGATCTGGTCGCCGCCGCCTCGGAGCTCGCCGCGAACAGCGTCCTGCACGGCGGCGGGCGCGGCCTGGCAACGATCTGGGGCGAGAATTCCGCCGCCTTCGTCGAGGTCGCCGACGCGGGCCAGATCACCGACCCCGAGGTCGGCACCCGCCTCCCCGACCCCACCGTCGAACACGGCCGTGGGCTCTACATCGCCGGCCGCCTCTGCGATGAGGTGTCGATCGACAGCGGCGAGAGCGGCACCCGGGTGCGCCTGCGGATGGCGACCGCGACCGACTGAGGCCTGTCCACTAGGGAGCGAGCTCTAGACGCGGCGTAGCGCCAGCAGCACGATGTCGTCGCGGAGCGTCCCGCCCGCCCGGGTGACGGCGTCGCCGCGCAGGCGTGCCAGCATCTCCTCGATCGCCAGCGGCGCCAGGTATTCGGCCAGCCGTGCCAGCTCGAGTGGGTCGCGATGCTCCGTCAGCGGCCCCGCCTCGAGCCACCCGTCGGTGCAGAAGAGGAGCGTGTCGCCGGCGGCGAAGTTGGCGTCGTGGCGCTGCACCTTGGCGTCGTGGAGCGCGCCGAGCACGGTGCCGCCGCCGAGCAGCCGGGCGCCGCCCTTGCGCACGTGGACCGGCGGCGGATGCCCGGCGCTCGCCGCGGTCAGCGTCCATTCGCCCCCTCCGACTCGCCGCAACCGCACCAGCACCGCGGTGGCGAAGTCGTGCAGCCCGGTCCCCTCGAGCAAGAGCTCGTTTACCCGCCCGAGCACCTCCTCGGGCTCGTCGACCTCGCGGGTCAGGCCGCGCACCGCGTGGCGCACGGCGACCGAGACCCCGGCCGCCGCCGACCCCTTGCCGGCGACGTCGCCGACCAGCACCCAGCAGCCGTCGTCGGTCGGCAACACGTCGTAGAGGTCGCCGCCGATCTCGATCCCACGCCCGGCCGCCTCGAAGATGACCGCCGAGTCGAGTCCCGGCACCCGCGCCGGGCGCGGCGGGCGCAGGCCAAGCTGCAGGTTCCGGGCGATCGCGTCACGCTCCTGGTACAGCCGCGCGTTGTCGAGCGCCAGCGCGGCGCGGTCGCCGAGCTCACCGAGGAACTCCAGCTCGACCTCCTCATAGCGCAGGTTCCCTTTCGCGTGGAGGAACGACAGCGCGCCGATCTTCCGTCCCCGCGCCACCAGCCCGACGACCGCCGCCGACTCGTACCCGGCGTCGTCGATCAGGGCCTGGTGCTCGGCGGTCTGGGCGACGGAATCGTTGACCCCTGGCTCTTTCAGGTCGCGCCAGATCATCGGGTCGCCGTTGCGCAGAACCTGCGCGACCGGGTGGTCGCCGTCCTGGGAGAGCGGCGCTTCGCGGCGGATCTCCTCGAGGCGCGCCGCCGCCTCCGGAATCGTCGAGGCGGCCACCGAGTCGCCGATCAGACCGTCGTCGCGGATGAAGTCGATGATGCAGACCTCGGCCAGCTGGGGAACCGCTTTGTCGACGATGTTCCGCGCCGTCTCGACCGGGTCGAGCGAGGCGTCGAGGTCGCGGGTCGCGGCGATCAGGAACTCGCGCGCCTGCCGGCGGCGGCGCTCGGCGGTGATGTCACGGGCGATCACCGAGGCGCCGGAGAGCGCGCCGCCGGTCGTGGCGATCGGCGAGATCGTCAGGGCGACGTCGATCACCGCGCCGTCCTTGCGCACCCGGCGCGTCTCATAGGTGTCGAGCACTTCGCCGCGCCGGACCGCGGCGAGAATCTTGTCGACATCGTGCCTTAGCTCGGGCGGCGTCAGGAAGGAGACGTGGCGGCCTACCGCCTCCTCCGCGGTGTAGCCATAGAGTTCTTCGGCGGCCGGGTTCCAGCTGGTGACGATGCCGTCAAGATTTTTCGAAAGGACCGCGTCCTGGGTGCCGGCGACGACCAGTGCCAGGTGGGCGCGGTTCAGCTCGATCTCGGCCCGGTGGCTGACGTCGCGGGCGAAGATCGTCGGGCCGGCGTCGCCCGCGGGTGCCCGCACGATCGTCAGCTCGACCTGAAACTCGCTGCTGTCGGCCCGCCGCGCCCTCGTCTCCAGCCGCTGCCCGAGCGTCTCCTCCGCGCTCCGTCCCTCGTCGAGCAGGCTCTCGCGAACGCCCTCGCGCAGCTCGGCCGGGATGATCAGCTCGATCAGATCGAGGCCGAGCGCGACCGAGCGCGGAGTTCCGAAGAGCTCCTCCGACGCCGCGCTCCACTCGAGCACCGCCCCTTCGGCGTCGACCGCGATGACCGCGTCGAGCTTCGCCGTGATCGGCCGTGCGCGTACGTGCTCACCGGCTCCCCTACCGATGGGCTGCTGGACCGAGTTCACCAGTCAAAGCTAGCGGCTTGTGTCATTGGTAGCTTCCGACCGCGTGAAGCGCATCAACATCGGCACGCCGGAGTTCACCTGGGACGACTCCGATCCGGAGGGCTTCCGCGCCGGAATGGCCCGGCTCGGCGGCCTGCTCGGGGCGAAAGAGACCGGCATCAGCGTCTACGAGCTGCCGCCCGGCCAGTCGATCTGCCCATACCACTACGAGTGCGGTGAGGAGGAGTGGCTGCTGGTCCTGAGCGGCAATCCGAGCCTGCGCTCGCCCGGCGGGGAGGAGCGGCTCGCGCCCTGGGACGTCGCCTGCTTCCCGCGCGGCCCCGAGGGCGCCCACGCGGTCCGCAACGACACCGCGGAGACCGCCCGCGTCCTGATGTTCTCTACCGTCGTGACCCCCACCGCGACCGTCTATCCGGACTCCGACAAGGTAGGAGTCTGGACCGGCGACAAGGAGACCGACGTCGTGGTCCGCCGCTCCTCGCGGGTCGGCTACTACGACGGCGAGACCTGAGAGCACCGATTAGTTCTCGTCCGACCACCCGTCTGGAGCTACATGACCACCACCGCAGGAACCGATAAACGCTGGCTCGCCCTCTACGTGCTCTGCGCGGGGATGCTGATGATCGTCCTCGACGGGACGATCGTGAACGTCGCGCTGCCGAAGATCCAGGACGACCTCGGCTTCTCGCAGACGAACCTGGCCTGGGTCGTCAACGCCTACCTGATCCCCTTCGGCGGCCTGCTGCTGCTCGCCGGTCGGCTCGGTGACCTGCTCGGTCAGCGCCGTGTCTTCCTCGTCGGCCTGGCGATCTTCACCGTCGCCTCGGCGGCCTGCGCGGCCTCGCCGACGCAAGCGGTGCTGATCGGCGCCCGCTTCGTCCAGGGGATCGGCGGGGCGCTCTCCTCGGCGGTGATCCTGGCGATGATCGTGCGGATGTTCCAGACCCCGGCCGAGCAGGCGAAAGCGATCGGCGTCTACGGCTTCGTCGCCTCGGCGGGCGGCTCGATCGGCCTGCTGCTCGGCGGTGTCCTCACCCAGGCGATCTCCTGGCACTTCATCTTCGTCATCAACCTGCCGATCGGCGTCCTGGTCGGCTGGCTGGCGCTGCGCCTGGTCGACAACCCCGACGGCCTCGGGATGAAAGAGGGCGCCGACTTCCCCGGTGCGGCCCTGGTCACCGGCGCGCTGATGCTCGGCGTCTTCACGATCCTGCAGATCACCGAGTGGGGCTGGGTCGACCCGCGGACGATCGGCGGCCTCGTCCTCGCCGCTGCGCTGCTGGTCGTCTTCGTCCGCCGTCAGGCGACGGTCGCCAACCCGCTGATGCCGCTGCGCCTGTTCAGCTCGCGCAACGTCGTCGGCGCCAACACGGTGCAGGCGCTGCTGGTCGCCGGGATGTTCGGGATGTTCTTCCTCGGTGCGCTCTACCTGCAGCGGGTGCTGCATTACAGCTCGCTCGAGGTCGGCCTCGCCTTCCTGCCGACGACGGTGGTGATGGGCGGGCTCTCGCTCGGCTTCTCGGAAAAGCTGATCATGCGCTTCGGGCCCCGCAACACGCTGATCCCCGGCTTCATCATGGTGACGATCGCGCTGCTGCTCTTCGCCCGCACCCCGGTCGACGGCAACTACCTGACCGACCTGCTGCCGCCCTTCCTCTTGATCGGGATCGGCATCGGCACCTCGTTCCCGTCGATCATGACCCTGGCGATGTCCGGCGCGACGCCGCAGGACGCCGGGCTCGCCTCCGGCCTGGTCAACACGAGCATGCAGGTCGGCGGCGCGGTCGGCCTGGCGGTGCTGGCGACGCTCTCGACCGAGCGCACCGAAAACCTCGAAGCGGCGGGCCACGCGACCGCGGAAGCGCTCAACTCGGGCTACCACCTGGCCTACCTGGTCGGTGCCGGGCTGGCGGCGATCTCGGTGCTGATCGCGATCTTCGTCCTGAAGCCGGCGCCCGCCCCGCAGATGGAGGGCGGGCCGGCCGCGGCCGAGGGCGCCGATCTCGCCGCCGAAGGCTGAGTTCGGCGGCTCCCGGACCGTCCTACTACTTAACGCTCAGCTTCTGTACCGGCATATACGTCGAGAATTTTCCCCAAACTAATTTCGGCTCGACCGAACGCCGAAAACAACGGGGATGCAGACGATTCCTGACCAGATCGCGCAGGCGCGGGCGGCCTTCGCCGAAGCCCCTCACGAGCGCGCCCGCATGGGTCGCATCTCGGGCGTCCTCTGGATGTTCTCGGCGATCGTCGGGATGCTCGATGTCTTCCTTCCTGGCTCCGACCACGCCTCGACGCCGATCGTCCTCGCCCTCGCCGCCGCGATCTTCCTCTACGGCCTCGGCAGCGCCACCGGTTGGATCCCCTGGGAAAAGGCGACGATGAACCAGCTCGGGGCCGGCATGGTGGTGACCATCCCGGTCGCCGGGTTGGCGATCTACCTCACCGGCGGGTCGCTCTCCTACGTCGAGCCGCTGCTCGTCTGCTCGCTTCTCTACGCCGCCTTCTTCTTCCCCGAGCGCTGGGCCTGGCCGCTGACGATCGAGCTGATCGCGGTCGCCGGCGCGCCGCTGATCTACGACCCGAACGCGATCGACAACGCCTTCCTGCCCCGCTACGTCGCCCTCGCCATCGGTTTCCTCGCCGCGACCTGGGTGATGGTCGGGCTGAAGAAGCGCCTCGGCGACGCCGAGCGGCGCCAGCGCGACTTCGCCAACTCCGACCCCTTGACCGGGGTCGGCAACCGCCGCTTCTTCGACACGACGATGAAGCGGGAGCTCGAACGGCGCACGCGACCGTTCGGGAGGCGCGGCCTCGACTCCAGCCCGTTGGCGCTCCTGATCGCCGACCTCGACGACTTCAAGGGGGTCAACGACCGCTACGGTCACCAGGCCGGCGACCTGGTCCTGCAGGCGGCGGCGTCCCAGGCGCTCTCGGTGCTGCGCTCGACCGACACGCTGGCGCGGATCGGCGGCGACGAGTTCGCGATCATCGCCCCCGGTGCCCACGGCGACGGCGCCGCGCGGATGGCCGAATCGGTGAGCGCGGCGGTGGCGGGTGCCGAGCCGGGCGAGGACATCCCGGCACCTGGCGCCTCGGTCGGCTGGGCGGTCTTCCCCGACGACGGGCAGGATTTCGAGACCCTTCTGCGCTCCGCCGACGAGCGGCTGATGCGATTGAAGCGGGTCAGTTGGCGCGACGACGGGAACGTCGATTCGGCGCGCCTGGTCGGTTAGCGCCGATTGTCTGAGAGCCGGCTGAGTGATGGCCGGTCTCGCTGGGTAGGAGAATCTGGGATCGCATGAACCCGAACCTCGACATTCAGTCCACCTCTGCGAACGAGGCCACCCTCAGCATCGGCGACGTGGTCACCGCGACCGGCGTCGGCGAGGCGACCCTGCGCGCCTGGGAGCGGCGCTTCGGCTTCCCCGAACCGCGCCGCGAGCCGTCCGGCCACCGCCGCTACAGCGCCGTAGACGTCGAGCGCATCCGCGCGGTCGTGCGCGAGCGCGAGCGCGGCCTGGCGCTGGCGGTGGCGATCGACCGGGTCACCGCCGAGTCCTCCGGCCCGCCCTCGCTGTTCGCGCCGCTGCGCGAGCGTCGCCCCGACCTGCTGCCGGTCGCGCTCCGCAAGCCGCAGATGCTGAGCCTCTCGCGAGCGGTCGAGGAGGAGAGCGCGGCGCGGGCCGAGCGGGCGCTGATGATCGGCGCCTTCCAGCAGCCGCGCTTCTACCGGCGCAGCGAGGAGCGCTGGCGGCGGCTCGCCCGCGGCGCCGGGCTGACCTTCGTCCTCGCCTGCTTCGACGAGGCGGCAACGCCGGACGGCGGCCCGGTCGAGGTGCCGATCGGCAGCGGCCAGCCGGTCGCCGACGAGTGGGCCGTGATCTGCCTGGCGCCGGGCTACTCGGCCTGCCTGATCGGCTGGGAAACGGTCGACGCGACCGGCGTCGCCGACGCGGGCCGCACCTTCGACGCGCTGCTCTCGGTCGAGCCGTCGGTGGTGCGCGAAGTTGCGGGCGCCGCGGTTGCGATCGCCGCCGAAGGCGAACCGCGGATCGCCGACCGCGCCCACGGTTACCTCGATCGCATCCCGGACTCGAGCCAGCGCTCGCAGCTCCGTCTCGCCGGCGCGATCACCGCGCGCGCCTTCGCCCAGATGCCATAGCGCTCTAGCGCTGTTCGTTCATCACGGCCGACTCGAGCACGCCGAGCAGCTGGGTGACGCGACAGACCAGCAGGCGCTCCTCGTCGACCTCGACCCAGACCCCGGCGCTGGCCGGGAAGACGACGTGGTCGCCGACCTCGATCGGCATCTCGACCCCGGCGCTCGCCCACCAGTCGAGCCCCGGCCCGACGGCAAGCACGATCCCCTGTTCCGGCGGCGGCTCATGCGTTCCCGGCGGCACCACAAGCCCCGACCGCCGCACCCGATCCTGGTCGAGCTCCTTGATCACGATCTGGTCGAAGAGCGGCCGCAGCTGATGCCGGACCGACTCAATCGGATCTGGGACACGCGAAGAAGCCATGCCCAAAGTTTCGCACGCAGCGGACTCCACCTCGCTGCCGCCAGGCGAGTGGGGGAGAGGTTCGCGTCGCTGGACTCTTTTCGTCCCATGACAACGAAAAGTGTCCAGCCATGGGGGAGGGCCGCCTGGGCTCTCACCCGATGCCAGCATGGAGTGGTGACGCGAAAGCAGTTGCTCGCGCTCGGGATGCCGCCGGAAACGATCCGGGCGCGACTGGAGGCCGGCCGACTGCACCAGCTCTGGGCGGGGGTCTATGCCGTGGGACGGCCGGACGTCGACCGGCTCGGTCGTCTGAAGGCGGCGACGTTGGCCTGTGGACCGGATGCGCGGCTCAGTCACCGCAGTGCCGCCGAGTTGTGGCGCATCGGCCGGGAGGTCCGGGGCGCGGTTGACGTATCTGTGCCGGCGGGTTCCCGCCCGCGTCGCCCCGGCATACGCCTGCACCGACGGGAGGAGTTCGGGACGACCCGGACCGTCAAGGGAATCCCGGTCGCCGATCCCGTCTCCGTCCTCATCGACCTCGCGGCCGAACTGGCGACGGAGGAGGTCGAAGACGCCGTCAACGAGGCGGACCGGCTCGACCTGATCCGCACCCACCGACTTCGGCTGGCGCTCGACCGAGAGCTGAGCCGCCCTGGAGTCGGTCAGCTGAAGCGGATCCTCGACGCGCAGACCTTCAGCCGCGCCGCGAACGCGCTCGAGCGCCGCTTCCTCGCGATCGTCCGCGACGCCGGCATTCCGGCGCCCGAGACCCAACGCCGCCTCGGTCGCAACCGTGTCGACTTCTTCTGGCCCGCGCTCGGCTTCGTCGTCGAGACCGACAGCCTTCGCCATCACCGCACCGCCGCCGAGCAGGCGGTCGACCTCGGCCGCGACCAGGCCCACGCGCGGGCGGGCCTACGCAGCCTGCGCTTCACCCACTCCCAGGTCTTCAACCGTTCCGACCACGTCCGCGAAGTGCTCATCGACGCGTTCCACCACCTTCACGATCGCGCCCGCTGACCAGCCCCCGCTAGGTTTCGCCTGATGGCGACCTCCCTTCGCTCGCGCGATGCCCGCCGCCAGCTCGGCATGGCCGCGCTTGCCCTGGGCGCGCTCGGCGTCGTCTTCGGCGACATCGGCACCAGCCCGCTCTACGCGCTGCAGACCGTCTTCTCCGCCGACCACGGCGCGGTCAAGCCGACCGAACAGGACGTCTTCGGCGTCATCTCGCTCGTCTTCTGGTCGATCACGCTGATCGTCTCGATCGAGTTTGTCCTCTTCATCATGCGCGCCGACAACGACGGCGAGGGCGGCATCCTGGCGCTGATCGCGAAAGTCGAAATGACCAAGCTGTCGAGCAAGCAGGCGAAGATGGCGCTGATCGCGATCGGGATGTTCGGCGTCGCCCTCTTCTACGGCGACGGGATGATCACCCCGGCGATCTCGGTCCTCTCGGCGGTCGAAGGGGTGAAGGTGGTCGAGCCGAGCATCCACGAGATGGTCGTGCCGGTGACGATCGCGATCATCATCGGCGTCTTCTCGATCCAGCGCTTCGGCACCCACAAGATCGGTCGCGTCTTCGGCCCGGTGATGGTCATCTGGTTCGCCGTCATCGCCCTCGCCGGCCTCGGCCGCATCGTCGCCCACCCGGAGATCATCAAGGCGCTCTCGCCGAGCTACGGGGTCGAGTTCTTCGGCCGCCACTTCGGCGTCGCCTTCATCAGCCTCGGGGCGATCGTGCTGACGATCACCGGCGCCGAGGCTCTCTACGCCGACATGGGCCACTTCGGCCGGCCACCGATCAGCCGCGCCTGGTTTTTCGTCGTCTTCCCGGCGCTGACCCTCAACTACATGGGCCAGGGGTCGCTGATCGTCGGCGACCCGAGCACGATCTCCAACCCCTTCTTCCTGCTGATCCCGCACTGGGGTCGGGTGCCGATGGTGGTGCTGGCGACGGTGGCGACGGTGATCGCCTCGCAGGCGGTGATCTCGGGCGCCTTCTCGGTGACCAAGCAGGCGATCCAGCTCGGCTTCCTGCCGCGGTTGCAGATCCGCCACACCTCCGACAAAGAGATCGGCCAGGTCTACCTGCCGGCGGTCAACTGGTTCCTGCTGATCGCGGTCGTCGCCCTGGTCATCGGCTTCGGCTCCTCGACCGCGCTCGGCTCGGCCTACGGCATCGCGGTCACCGGCACGATCACCGCCGACACCCTGCTCTTCCTCGTGATCGCCAAGGCGCTCTGGGAAAAACCGGGTTGGCTGGTGGGAATCGGGGCGGCCATCTTCTTCACCATCGACTTCGCCTTCCTCGGCGCCAACCTGACCAAGACCGCGCACGGCGGCTGGTTCCCGCTCTCGGTCGGCTTCGTCACCTTCGCCGTGCTCAGCACCTGGCGTCGGGGCACGAAGGAAATCCAGGAGAAGCGGGCCGGCGCCGAGGGCTCGCTGCAGTCCTTCGTCGACGAACTACATGCCGCCGACCCGCCGCCGCCGCGGGTGCCGGGCACGGCGGTCTACCTCAACGCCCGCCGCGAAACGACGCCGCTCGCCCTCCGCGCCAGCTTCGAACACGCGCACGCGCTGCACGAGTCGATCGTGATCATCTCGATCGAAACGACGCGCTCGCCGCACGTCTCCGACGCCGACCACCTGATCGTCGACCACCTCGGCTACGAGGACGACGGAATCTCCCACCTGACCGCCAAAGTCGGCTTCCAGGAAGCGATCGACGTGCCGAAGCTCTTCTCCCTCGCCTGCACCCGCGGGCTCGAGGGCGACGCCAGCGAGGAGAACGCCGTCTACTTCCTCTCCCAGGTGACCCTCCGGCCGACCCGCGGGGAGGGCATGGCGATGTGGCGCAAACACCTCTACGTCGCCCTCGCCCGCAACGCGAACAGCGCCGCCGATTACTTCGACCTGCCGGCCGACCGCACGGTGACGATCGGCTCCTCGATCGACCTCTGAGTCGTCCTCCCGTCCGCGGCGGGTTTAGAAACAAAAGCTTTTGAGCAATACTCATCCCAGGGAACACGGGAGGCAGGGGGCCACCGTGCAATGGGAAGGAGCAGTTTATGGACCTACAACCCGTTCTCGAGCCCCTGCAAGAACCAGTACGACCCGGGCGGCCATGACCAACTGGCCGAACGGATCGAAGCGCCGCGCCGAAGGTGGCGGCGGTGCTCCAGGGCATCCACGCCCACTCGCCGAACGCCCACGTCTTCGTCGTCAACTACCCGGACATTCTGCCGACCGGCAGCGGCTGCTGGCCTGCAAGTCGAGCTCGGTCCGCTGGGTCGAACCGCTCATCCCGAGCGAACTGACGGCCCCCGTCCATCCCAACAAAGCGGGGATGGCGGGAGCCGCCGCGGTGCTAGAGGCCGCGATCGGCTGACCTCGACCTCCGCCCCCGGAGTGCGTTCGCAGTTTCCCGCGATATGTACGGGAAACTGCGAACGCCGGGCGGGGCTTACTCGCCGTGTGCCTCCTTGGCAAGCCAGTCCCACTCTTCCCAGTTCGCGATCCGGCTTTCGTAGTCGGGCCGCACGATGTCGAAGGCGGTGGCGCCGAAGAAGCAGCGCAGCGGCGGCTTCTCCGCGTCGACCAGCTTCAGGATCGCCGGGCCGCTCGCGTCGGGGTCGCCGACTTTGCGCGCGCCGAGCTGTTTTTTGCGCGCCTCGCGCATCGCCGAATAGGCGTCCATCTGATCGGCGCGGATGCTCGACGGGCCGCTCCAGTCGGTCGAGTAGCCCTGCGGCTCGATCAACGTCACGTTGATGCCGAAGTCGGCGACCTCCAGCGAGAGCGACTGGCTGAACGCCTCGAGGCCCCACTTGGAGGCGTGGTAGAGGCCCACTTCGGGGAACGCGGTGACGCCGCCAATCGAGGACACCTGGATGATGTGGCCGCTGCCCTGCTCGCGCATGATCGGCAGCGCCGCCTGGGTCACCCAGAGCGCGCCGAAGAGGTTGGTCTCGATCTGGTCGCGCGCCTCCGCCTCGCTGAGCTCCTCGACCGCGCCGAAGAGTCCGTAGCCGGCGTTGTTGACGACGATGTCGAGCCGGCCGAACTTCTCGTGCGCCGCCTTGACGGCCGCGAAGTCGGCGTCGTGATCCTGGACGTCGAGCGCCATCGTCAGCACGCTGTCGCCGTACTTCTCGGTCAGCGGCGCGAGCGTCGACTCGTCGCGCGCGGTCGCCGCCACCTTGTCGCCGCGCTCGAGCGCCGCCTCGGCCCAGATGCGGCCGAAGCCCTTCGAGCAACCGGTGATGAACCAAACCTTCGAATCTGCCATCCGTCCTCCTGGGGAGATGTGACTGGGGGAATTTCGATCCTCGCAGGCGGCCGTACCCGGCCCATGCTGCGACCATGCAGCGATGCGGATCGCGAGCCTCGTCCCCTCCTCCACCGAGATGCTCTTCGCGCTCGGACTCGGCGGGGACACCGTCGGCGTCACCCATGAGTGCGACTTCCCGCCTGCCGCGGCGACCCTCCCGCGGCTGACCGCGACGGTGATGCCGGAGGGACTGAGCGCGAGGGAGATCGACGCGGCGGTGAAGGCGATCGTCGGCGAAGGCAAGGCGCTCTACTCGCTCGACGAGGAGCGGCTGGCCGAGCTGGCCCCGGACCTGATCGTCATCCAGGCGGTCTGCGACGTCTGCGCGGTCTCTTATGAGGACGTGGTCGAGGTGGCGGCGCGGCTGCCGGGCCCGCCACGGGTTCTGCAGCAGGACCCGAGCTCACTGACCGAGGTGCTGGCCGACCTGGGCCGGCTCGGCGAGGCGGCCGGGGCCGGCGCCCGCGCGGCGGCGCTGCGGTGGGAGCTGGGAGGACGGCTCGA
>JAOPZF010000222.1 GCA_025964255.1 Solirubrobacterales bacterium
GACATCGAGAGCGCGGTGAAGAACAGCAGCGAGACGACCAGCGCCCGATAGCCGAAGAACCGTTTGCGGGAGAAGGTGGCGACGACTTCGCCGACCGCGCCGACGAACGGGAAGAACATCACGTAGACGACCGGGTGCCCGTAGAACCAGAAGAGGTGCTGGTAGACGACCGAGCCGGTGGAGCCGGTGAAGATGCCGCCGATGTGCCGTTCGGCGAGCAGCAGGCCCATCGCCACGACCAGCACCGGGAACGAGGCGACGACCATGAAGGTGGTCGCCAGCATCGTCCAGCTGAACACCGGCATCCGCAGCATCGTCATCCCCGGCGCCCGGTGGCGCAGGATCGTCAGCAGGATCGTGATCCCGATCAGGAGCGAGCCGAAGACGGCGAGCGCCACCCCGATCACCCAGAGGTCCATCCCGACCCCGGGCGTGCCGGTGCTGTTGGAGAGCGGGATCGTCGCCGTCCAGGTGTCGTCGCCGGCGCCGTTGTTGGTGAGGAACCCCGAGTACATCGTGAGGCCGCCGAAGAGGTAGATCCAGAAGCCGAAGAGGGCGAGCCGCGGCGCGGCGATCTCGCTGGCGCCCACCTGCAGCGGCACCAGGTAGAGCCCCAACCCGAGCGCCGCCGGCGTGAGGAAGAGGTAGATCATCCCCGAGCCGTGCATGGTGAAGAGCTCGTCGTAGGTGTGGTCGGAGACGAACTGCAGGCCGGGCTGGGCCAGCTCCGCCCGCATCGTCAGCGCGAGGAGGCCGCTGAGCAGGAAGAAGAAGATCGAGGCGATGGCGATCTTCGCCGCCGTCTTCTTGTGGTCGGTGGCGGCGAGCCAGGCGAGGCCGCCTTCGAGCCTCGCCCCGCGATCGCGCTCGACGGCTACTTGTGGGCTGCCAGCCATCGCTCATAGCTTTCGTTCGAGAGGACCCAGACGCCAAAGCGCATCGTGCTGTGGCGGAGGCCGCAGAATTCCGAGCAGAGGCCCTGTTCGCGCCCGTGCGCGCCGAATTCCATGTCGAAGTGGTTGACGCGTCCGGGGATCGCGTCTTTCTTGAACCTCTGTCCCGGGATCCAGAACGCGTGGATCACGTCGCTCGAGGTCAGCGCGAAGGAGATCGGCCGCCCGGCGGGCACGGCGAAGTTCGGTTCGTGGTTGCTGTCGCCGACCACCTTCACCCCCTGGCCGGGATAGGTGAACTTCCACCCCCATTGGAAGGCGTCGACGTCGATCTTCACGGCGCCCGCACGCGCCGAGTCGTCCTCCTTGGCCTCGGTGTGAAAGGTGCGGAAGACGAGCAGCGCGACGATCGCGAGGATCAGGGTGGCGACGCCGACCTCGATCGCGTTGTGCTCGGCCAGCCGCGACGGCGCCCGCCCCGGCCGCGCGCGGTAGCGGACAAGCGCGAAGCCGACGGCGATGAAGACGAGCACGGCGACGCCCACCCCGATCCAAAGATAGAGCGACCAGACTTCGGAGAAGTCGCTGCGGGTGTCCGCCACCGCGCGGGTAGTACCCCGAATCCGCGACTCGGCACACCCCGCGTCGTCGTAGCCGGATTGGTTCCGGCGCCGAACCCGGACCGATGATCCGCGGACGACCGCTCAGAGCAGCCGCGCCGTCTCCACCCCGCCGATCGATCCGGCGAGATGGTCGTCCAGGTAGATCGCGAGCAGCTCGGGGCGTTTCATTTTTTGGCTTTGGCTTTCACTGCTTTTTTGGCTTTCGCGACTTTGCCTTTGCCTTTCGGGTTGGCGACGACGCCGGTCGGCTCTTTCGGCAGGCCGGCTGACTGACGCAGTTTCTGCGCGATCTCCTCGATCTCCCCCACGTCGGGACCGGGTGCGAAGACGGCCTCCTGCGCCGGCAGGTCGAAGGCCGGTGCGCCCTCCGGGTGGATTTCCTCGGCGACTTCGAGCTCCTCGCCGGTTTCCGGATGCGGACCGTTGAACACCGCTGCCAGCTCTTTGAAGTCGTCAGGCGACCAGCGGTAAAGCTTCAGGTGTTCGCCGCGTTTTATGTGCGGCTGGCACTCGGGGATTTTGTCGGTCGGGATCCGTGGCGAGGGGAACAGTTTTTCCATTTTCGAGCCGGTCAGGTTCTCCAGCGCCCGGGCGTAGGCGATCTGGTGGACGCCGCCGCGGACCAGCAGGTAGCCGGTCAGCGCGCGCGCCGCCGGGTGGTCGACCGCCTCGTAGACCTTGAGCTTGTTGTTGCGCGCCCCGGTCTCGAGAAAGAAGTTCCAGGTGAGGTCCCCGATCAGATCGCCCGTGGCGTTGACGTAGTCGCCGTTCCACGGCTTGCCCATCGAGTCCTGGACCACGGCCGAGGCGCCCCCGGCGAGGAACTCCTGCGCGTTTCGTGCGTCTTTGAGGCCCCGGAGCGCACCGCGTTTGCCGGCTTTGCCGTCGCCGGCCCCGGTCAGCATCGTGTTGATCGCGGTGGCGACGAGCTCGATGTGACCGAACTCCTCGGCGGCGATCGAGGCGACCAGGTCGTAGAACGGCCGCGCCCCCTGCCGGTTGCGGAAGTTGAACGACTGGTACGTGTAGTTCATGAAGGTCGACATCTCGCCGAACTTCCCTCCGAGCAGCTCCTGGACGATCGAGGCGCCGTTGGGATCGGGATCGGACGGAGGTGGGATTTCCGCCTGTAGGCGGTCGAGTCGCATGATCATCTTTTGTGTCTCCTCATTGGTGTTCTGGACGAGTCCGGTGGCCCGCGGTACCCACGGAGGAACCGGGAAAACAGCACTCAGGCGACGCGCGAGCCGACCACCCGGTCGAAGAGCGCGTCGGGGATCAGCGGGCGGAGCCTGGTGATCGCACCGACCCCGCGTCCGAGCGGATAGCGGCTGCCGCGGCCGTCGAGCGCCTCGGCGATCTTGGCGGCGACCAGCCGCGGCTCGTCCCCTTTGCGGTCGGCGGAGCGCAGCCTTTCCCGGAAGGTCGCGAGGCGGGCGTCGTAGAGGGCCCGGCCGATCTCGCTCAGCCGACTCCGCTGCGCTTCCACCCGGCGCTCGGCCTTGGCCCAGATCGGCGTGCGGATCGTGCCCGGCTCGACGATCGCGACGCCGACTCCCTGCGGGCGCAGCTCGAGGCGGAGGCTGTCGGCGAGCGCCTCGAGCGCGAACTTGGTCGCGTGGTAGGGACCGCCGAAGGGCACCGCGACGCGGCCGCCGACCGAGCCGACGATGACGACGCGCCCGCGAGCGGCGCGCAGCGACGGCAGCAGCGCCTGGGTCAGCAACACCGGCGCGAAGACGTTGACCTCGAAGATCTCGCGAAGCTCCTCGCCCTCGACCTCCTCCAGCGCCCCGGCGACGGCGATGCCGGCGTTGTGGACGACGCCGTCGAGACGCCCGCCGGTGCGCGCCGAGAGATCCGCGGTCGCGGCGGCGATCTGCGCGGCGTCGGTGACGTCGAGCCGCAACGGGATCACCCTTCCGGCCCAATCGGCGGGCGCGTCCGTGACGTCGCGGAGGCCGGCGAAGACCTGGACACCGTCGGCCGCCAGACGGTCGACCGTCGCCCGGCCGATACCGGTCGAGGCGCCGGTGACGAGGACGGATTTCGCCGTCGCGCTCATCGCGGCGCACCCGCTTCCGCTTCATCGCGGAGCCGGCCGAGCGTCGCGTGCAGGAGCCGCGAGACGTGCATCTGCGAGCAGCCGATCCGGCTGGCGATCTGCGACTGGGGCAGGTCTTCGATGAAGCGAAGCCGCAGCACCTCACGCTCGCGATCGTCGAGGCTCGGCAGCACGGCTTCGACCGTCAGTCGGTCCTCGACCAGCTCGTAGCCATCGTCCGCGCGGCCGAGCCACTCAGTGGTCACCGGACCGTCGCCGTCGTCGTTGCGCACCGGGGTGTCGATCCCCAGCGGCCGACGGTTCTCCCGCGCGACCAAGGCCTCCAGGACGTCGTCGACGTCGAGCCGCAGGCGCGCGGCGATCTCCTTCGGGGTCGGCGGGCGCGAGAGCTCCTCGGTCAGATCCTCGGTGACGCTCTCGATCGCCGCCATCCGGTCGTGGAGGACGCGGGGGACGCGGATCGTCCAGACCTTGTCGCGGAAATAGCGCTTGAGCTCGCCCATGATCGTCGGCTTGGCGAAGGCGACGAAGGGCGTCCCGCGATCCTCCCGGTAGCGGTCGATCGCGTTCAGCAGGCCGAGGCTGGCGACCTGGACGAGGTCGTCGTAGGGCTCGACCACGCCCGCGTAACGGCTCGCCATGCGGCGGGCCATCGGTAGGTACATCTCGACCAGCTCGGCCCGCGCGGCCGGGTCGCGATCGCGGGCAAGTCGTCGCCACAGCTGCGTCTCGTGCAGGCGATCGCCTGCGGTGAAGGTTGCGCTCATCGGGTCCTCCCGTACGGGGTGGTTTTCTTCCCGACTCAGCCGCCCTGGGGCCCTTAGGGCGTGCGGATGCGTTCGGTTCCTATGAGGCCCGCCGGCGTTGCCTTACACCGTCGGTGAACCTGGAGACTTTTTTACCCGGCCGGCGAAGGCTCTAACCAACGGTGGGCGAGGCGGTTTCACGGTCCGCCGAGAGCCGCACCGCGCTTTCCAACAGCAGGGCGTGGACGAAGGCCTGCGGCAGGTTGCCGCGCAGCTGGCGCTGCCCGACGTCGAACTCCTCGGCGAAGAGGCCGGGCGTGCCGCAGGCGGCGCGGTTGCGCTCGAAGACGGCGAGGGCGCGGTCGCGTTCGCCCTGCTGGTCGTGGGCCATCGCGAGCCAGAAGCCGCAGACGAGGAACGCGCCCTCAGACTCGCCGAGCGGCAGGCCTTCGGCGCGGAAGCGGTAGGTGTAGCGGTCGTCCACCAGGTCGGCGGCGACCGCCGCGAGCGTGGCGCGTGAGCGGGGATCGTCGACGGGGACGGCGCCGCGCAGCGCGGCGAGGAGGAGCGAGGCATCGACGCGCTCATCGTCGGGCGCCCGCTTCCAGTGGCCGGCCCGGGCGACGCTCCGGGCTCCCGCGTCGGCGACCAGTCGATCGGCGAGCGCGAGTAGGCGCGGCCCGCGCTCCTGGCCCGGAGCCCGGGCGGCGATCGCCCGCAGCCCGGCGGCGCAGGTCAGCCTGCTGTGGGTCCAGAGGGCCGGCTCGAGCTCCCAGATCCCAGCGTCGGGCTCTTCGTGGCGCTCCTCGATCGCCCTCACCGCGACCTCGGCGGCCCGCCAGGAGTCGGCGTCGAGCCGGTCGTGGTCGGCGCCCGCGGCGAAGAGGAGGAGCGCCTCGCCGAAGGCATCGAGCTGGAACTGGGTGCGCGCGTGGTTGCCGATCACGTCGCTGCCGCCCGGGTAGCCCGGCAGGCGCAGTTCGCGTTCCTCCGGGACCGGGTCGCCCGCCACCGTGTAGGCGGGCATCAGCCCGGGGCCGTCGGCGAGCAGTCGCTCGGTGACGAAGCGGATCGCGTCGTCGAGCAGCCCGAAGGGGCCGGCGGCGGCGACCGCCTGGCCGGCGTAGGCCTGGTCGCGGACCCAGGCGAAGCGGTAGTCGTAGTTGCGGGCGCGCTCGGCGTGCTCGGGCAGCGAGGTCGTCGCCGCGGCGACCATCGCGCCGCTCTCGCTGGTCAACCCGCTCATCACCGCGTAGGCGTGGCGGGCGTCGCGGGCCGCGAGCTCCTGTCCGGCCAGGTCCGGGACGCGGTCGGCCCAGGCGCCTTCGGTCGCTTCCCAGAGGCGGTCGGGCGAGGGCGGCTCGGAGTCGTCGTCCCCGTGGTCGAGGACCAGCACGAGGTCATGGTGGGCGCCCTCGTCGAGTCGCAACTCGAAGGACAGCGAAGATCCGCGGACGCCGCCCTCTCCCGGCTTCGCCGCGTCCGCCCCGTACCAGCGCAGCCGCTCGTCGCCGAGCCCCGCGGTCCAGACGCCGTCGTCGCGTTGGTTCAGGCGGGCCATGCCGTGACGGTCGAAGTTGGCGCCGGCCGCCAGCGAGATCGCCAGCCGGGGCCTGCCTTCGACCGCCACCACCCGCCTCAGGAGCGTCGCCCGATCGGTCCGCCCGGGGAGCGCCAGCGCCTCGCGGCACTCGACCACGCAGCTCTCGGTCACCCAGCGGCTGCGCCATATCAGCGTCCCCTCCTCGTACTGGCCACCCCAGACGAAGCGGCCGGTCGGCGAGACGGTGTAACAGGCATCGCCGCCGATCAGGGCGCTGAAGACGGCGTCGTCGTGCCAGCGCGGGAAGCACATCCAGGCGAAGTCCCCGCGCGGGCCGACCAAGACGCCGCGCTCGCCGTCGGCGAGGAGCGCGTAGTCGCGCAGCGCATGCGGCGCGAGGACCGGACCGGCGGCGCTCATCGGTCCGAGCGTGCCAGCGTCCCGGCCGCGCCGAGCGCCGCGCTGCCGACCAGGGCGGCGCCGGCGAGCGCCCAGCGGTGCTTGCTCGCCCACCAGAGCGGGCTGCGGTCGTGCGCCTTCTCATCGAAGGGGCCGTGGGCACCGGGGTCGCCGGGCGGCGGCTCCATCAGGTTCCCGGCGCGATTCTGCGCGTCGGGCGGGCCGTCGGTCTGTTGGCCGGAGACCGCGGTCTTCGCCAGGTAGAGCTCGGCCAGCCAGGGAGCGAATTTGCTCCCCAGGACGGTGTAATAGGTGGGGATGCCGACGTAGATCTGGCGGCGGCGATGAGCGGCGGCGAAATGGATCGCGTCGGCGGCGACCTCGGGCTGGTAGACCGGCGCCACCGGCTGCGGGTGGCCCGGCGTCTTCGCCCGGCCGTGGTCGAACTGCGGCGTGTTGTGGCCGGGCAGCTGCACCATCGTCACCTGCACCTTCGAGCTCTTGTTACGCAGCTCCGTGCGGACCGAGTCGAAGAACCCCTTGATCGCGTGCTTGGCGCCGCAGTAGGGCGACTGCAGCGGGATCCCCTGGTAGGCCATCGCCGAGCCGACCAGGACGATCGTGCCGCGGTCGCGCGGCATCATCCGTTTGAGCGCGCTGCGCACCGACCAGACCGCCCCGTGGTAGGTGACGTCGGTGGCGCGGCGGAACTCCTCCGGCTCGATGTCCCAGAAGAAGGCGAAGACGGTGGTCATCGCGTCGGAGACCCAGACATCGATCGGCCCGAGCTCGCGCTCCACCCGGTCGGCGGCGGCCTCGACCTGGTCGGGATCGGAGATGTCGGTCGGGACGATCAGCGCCGTCCCGCCCGCCGCCTCGATCTCGGCCGCCGCGCCCTCGAGCTCTTCCTCGCCGCGGGCCAGCAGCGCTACCTTGTCGCCGTCGGCGCCGAACCGCCGCGCCGTGGCGCGGCCGATCCCGGAGCCCGCGCCGGTGATCACCACGACCCGTCGCTTCTTCTCGTTCATCTTCGAGGTCGACGACGCGTCAGGCGCCCGGCAGCGCGAACTCGACTTTTTTCTTGCCCTTGACGAGCACGTGCGCGGTGAGGCCGTGGGGAACCTTGTACCCACCACTCTTACCGACGCTCCAGCCCTTGGGGATCTTGTTCAGCACGACGCCGCGGATCACCGCGACCGCTTCCGCGCAGGTCGCGCCGCCCTCGACCTTGATCAGACTGGCGGCGACTCTCACCTGCTTGCCGCCCGCCTTGACCGCGATCGATCGGCTGCCGCAGCTGCTGCTCGCCGGCCCGGCCGCGGCAACGTCGGGGGTGACGGCGACGGCCGCGCCGGCGAGCGACGCCGCGCACGCGAACACCGCGGCGATACGTCGAAGGTTGAACCCGTCTCTCATCTTCTTCCTTTCGTCCCTGGAGTCGGTGAGGTACCCACTGGGACGAAAGAAACGCGCCCATCGAGCTTGAGGCTGTCGCCGTAGAACGAAAGTTTCGGTGAGAAGAGGCCGGGTATTCATCGGCACCACGGCCGGAAGGAACTTTGGAGACCGAGATCAGCCTGCGCGTCGACGGTGAGGACCGCTCCCTCACGGCCGACACGCGGACCACTTTGCTCGACGCGCTGCGCGAGCGGCTCGGCGTCATCGCGCCGAAGAAGGGCTGCGACCACGGCCAGTGCGGCTCCTGCACCGTGCTCCTCGAGGGTCGCCGCGTCACCTCCTGCCTGGCCCTGGCGGTGCAGCACGACGGGGCCGAGGTCGTCACCGCGGCGGGGCTCGCCGCCGACGGGCTGCACCCGGTCCAGCAGGCGTTCGTCGAGCACGATGGCTTCCAGTGTGGCTACTGCACGCCGGGACAGATCTGCTCCGCCGTCGGTGTCATCGATGAGGTCGAGAAGGGCTGGCCGAGCCACGTCACCGAGGACCTGACCGCCCCGGTCGACCTCGACGAGGCGGAGATCCGCGAGCGGATGAGCGGCAACATCTGCCGCTGCGGCGCCTACGTGAACATCGTCGTCGCCGTCCGCCAGGCGGCCGCCGAGTGAGGCCGTTCGAGTACGAGCGGGCGACGAGCCCCGCGGGCGCGGTGGCGACCGTCGTCGCCGACCCGGAGGCGTCCTTCCTCGCCGGCGGCACCAATTTGGTCGACCGGATGAAGCTCGGCGTCAGCCGGCCGGGCCGCGTCGTCGACGTCACCCACCTGCCCTTCGACCGGATCGAGGAGACCGACGCCGGGGGCCTGCGGATCGGCGCCAACGTGCCGAACAGCGACCTCGCCGCCGACCGCCGTGTGCGCGAGCGCTACCCGGCGCTTTCGCGGGCGCTGCTCGCCGGCGCCTCGGGGCAGTTGCGGAACCTCGCCACCACCGGCGGCAACTTCCTCCAGCGCACCCGCTGCGTCTACTTCCAGGACGTCACGACGCCGTGCAACAAGCGCGAGCCCGGCAGCGGTTGCGCGGCGATCGGCGGGTACGAGCGCTACCACGCGATCCTTGGCGCCTCTGAGCACTGCATCGCCACCCATCCCTCCGACATGGCGGTGGCGATGGCGGCACTCGACGCGGAGCTGATCGTGCTCGGGCCGGCGGGCGAGCGCCGGGTCGCGGCCGAGGGCCTCCACCGGCTGCCCGGCGACGAGCCGCAGCGTGACACCGTGCTCGAGCACGGCGACCTGATCACCGCGGTCGTGCTGCCGCCCCTCCCCATCGCCCGCAACTCCACTTACCTCAAGGTCCGCGACCGCGCCTCCTACGCCTTCGCGCTCGTCTCGGTCGCCGCCGCGCTGGCGGTCGAGGACGGCCGCGTGGCCGACTGCCGGATCGCGCTGGGCGGCGTCGCCCACAAGCCGTGGCGGGCGCGCCTGGCGGAGGAGGCGCTGCGCGGCGCCGAGCCCGGGGAACCGGCCTTCGCCGCCGCCGCCGACGCCGAGCTGGCCGCCGCCGAACCGAGGCCGGGCAACGCCTTCAAGGTGCCGATGGCGCGGGGGGCGATCGTCGCCGCGCTGCGCTCGCTGAGCGAGGCCGGCCGATGAGCTCGCCGGTCAGCGGCGCGATCGGCACGCCCCGTGTCCGCGTCGACGCCGAGCAGAAGGTCGCCGGCCACGCGCCGTACGCGATGGAGCACGAGGTCGCCGAGCCCGCCTACGTCTTCGTCGTCGGCGCCCGCATCGCCCGCGGCCGGGTGAGCGAGATCGACACCGCCGCGGCGGTGGCCGATCCCGACGTCCTCACCGTGCTCACCCACGAGAACGCCCCGCGGCTGGCGAGCGACGAAGACAAGGAGCTCTGGATCCTGCAGTCGCCGGAGGTCGGCTACCGCGGCCAGATCGTCGCCGCCGTGATCGCCGCCTCCTCCGAGGCCGCGCGCCACGGCGCCGAAGCGCTCGAGATCACCTATGAGGCCGAGGAACACGAGGCCGAGCTCGACCCCGACGGTGAGCTCTACAAGCCCGAGACGGTCAATCCCGAACTGCCGACCGACACCGAGGTCGGCGACTTCGGCGCCGCCTGGGCCGCTGCCCCGGTGAAGGTCGAGCGCACCTACACGACGCCGATGGAGCACAACAACCCGATGGAGCCGCACGCCAGCACGGCAGCCTGGGACGGGGGCGGGATCACGATCTACGACTCGACCCAGGGCGTCCACCCGACCCGGGCGACGATCGCCGAAACCTTCGGCATCGACCTCGACGACGTGCGCGTGATCGCCCCCTACGTCGGCGGCGGCTTCGGCTCGAAGGGCACCGCCCACTCCAACGTGATCGTCGCGTGCATGGCGGCCAAGGCGCTCGCCGGCCGGCCGGTCCGCTTCTCGGTCACCCGGCAGCAGATGTTCGCCTTCACCGGCTACCGCACGCCGACGATCCAGCGGATCCGCCTCGGCGCCGAGCCCGACGGGAAGCTGACCGCGATCTCCCACGATGCGATCGAGCAGACGGCGCGGATCAAGGAGTTCGCCGAGCAGACGGCGGTCCCGAGCCGGATGATGTACGCGGCGCCCCACCGACGGACCAGCCACCGGCTCGCCGAACTCGACGTGCCGGTGCCCTCCTGGATGCGTGCGCCGGGGGAGTGCCCGGGCATGTTCGCGCCGGAGGTGGCGATGGACGAGCTGGCGATCGAGTGCGGGATCGACCCGGTCGAGCTGCGGATCCGCAACGAGCCCGAGGTCGAGCCGGAGAGCGGCCTGCCGTTCTCCTCCCGCAACCTCGTCGCCTGCCTGCGCGAGGGCGCCGAGCGCTTCGGCTGGGCCGAGCGCGACCCCGAGCCGCGGGCCCGGCGCGAGGGCGACTGGCTGTACGGGACCGGCGTCGCCTCGTCCACCTATCCGGTCCACCGCATGCCGGGGACGAGCGCCCGCATCACCCGCACCGCGGACGGCTACCTGGTGGAGATCGGCGCCGCCGACATCGGCACCGGTGCCTGGACCGTCCTCGGCCAGATCGCCGCCGACGCGCTCGGCGCCGACGTCGACGAGGTCGAGGTCCAGATCGGCGACACGCTGCGGCCGAAAGCGAGTGTCGCGGGCGGCTCCTCGGGCACCGCGACCTGGGGCACGGCGATCGTCCGCACCGCCGAAAAGCTCCGCTCCGAGCACGGCGACGAACCCGCCGAGGGGACGAGCGCCGAAGCCGAAGCGGAGGAAAACGAGGACGACGAAAAGTTCGCCATGCACGCCTTCGGCGCCCAGTTTGCCGAGGTCAAGGTCAACGCCTACACCGGCGAGATCCGGATCCCGCGGATGGTCGGCATCTTCGCCGCCGGGCGGATAGTCAACCCGCGCACCGCCCGCTCCCAGTTCATCGGCGCGATGACGATGGGCATCGGCATGGCGTTGATGGAAGAGAGCGTCCTCGACCCGCGGAGCGGCCACGTCGTCACCCACGACCTCGCCGAGTACCACGTGCCGACCAACGCCGACATCCAGTCGATCGAGGTCGACTGGATCGCCGAGGAGGACAAGCACGTCAACCCGATGGGGACGAAGGGAATCGGCGAGATCGGCATCGTCGGCGCCGCCGCGGCGATCGCCAACGCCGCCTTCCACGCCACCGGCCTGCGGATCCGCGACCTGCCGATCACCTCCGACAAGCTGCTCCGGTGAGATCCGCTGGTTCGGCGGCTTCATCGCGGGTACCGACTGACCGGTACCGGGTCTCAGTCGTCAACAGCGAAGCCGGGGCCTCTTTCAAGCATCGCTCACCCAACACCGGACCAGCGGGACGGCGCACGGGGGTCGAAGTCAGACCGGAGTGCCCCTGCACGGGGGCTCCACGAACCCCCAAGGAGTGCGAGATGCTGGAAGGCTGTGATCACTGCGGAAACGTCGAAGAGGGGGGCTCGAAGCTCGGCTTCGTCACCTGTCCCGAGTGCGGACGTCCGCTGCGGAAGATCGACGCCTTCGAGGCGCGGGTCCTGTCCCGGGAACGACGGATCGCCGAGCAGTTCCGGCGCACGAACCGGCTCATGCAGGCGGTCGACGCCCGCCGCGCACTCAGGATGTAGTCACCAGGGTTGGGAGATCGAGGAGCCTCCCCCTACTCCTCGATCTCCCAGGCCACCGCGCGAACCGGGGCGCCGGCGATGCTGAGGGCGTCGATGCCGACTCCGGCGACGCGGTGCTCGAGCAGCAGGTCGGCACCCGCGCCGCCGAGGAACGGATAGCGCTTGAGGAACTCCTCGGTGACGGCGCGCTTGTCGCCCCAGCCGGTGACGAGGATCGCGAAGACGCCCTCGCGCAGCTCCCCCAGCCGGCCCTCGAGCTGCTCGGGACCGATCTCCATCGACGGCTCGACCCGGTCGCGCAGGTCGATGAAGAGGGCGGGGCCAGCGAAGGTCTTGATCGGCAACCGGTCGATCGTCGCGGCAGCGTCGTCGTGGTGGAACGGCGCGTCGACGTGGGTGCCGGTGTGGTCGGTCATTTCGATCGTCTCGACGTTGAAGCCGCCGACCGCGGCGCGTTCGTTGTGGCGGATAGCCGGCGGCGTCTGCTCGGGCCAGCAGGGGCCGTCGTGGGCGACCGGCTGGCTCAGGTCCCACATCCGCTCGTGGACGATGCGCATCAGGCCCTCATCGCCTGGCGGTGCCGCTCGCCTCGACGGGCCTTGCGGAATTGCCTGCGACTCATTTGCCCGGCAGCGCCTCGGCGACTTTCTGCCGCAGCGACTGGGCGATCAGTCGGCTCGACGACGGGTCGCCGCCGAGCACGGCGGAGGCGAAGTTTTTCGCCTGTTCGAGGGTGATGTGCGGCGGCAGCGGCGGCACCTCCGGGTCGGTGACGATGTCGAGCACGGTCGGACGGTCGGCGGCGAAGGCCTGGTCCCAGGCTAGGCCGATGGCGTCTGGGCTTTCGACCCGGATCCCCTTCAGCCCGATCATCTCGGCGAACTGCGCGTAGTGGACGTCGGGCAGGCTCTGGGAGCCCTCGAATTTCGGGTCGCCGTTCATCGCCCGCTGCTCCCAGGTCACCTGATTCAGGTCGCGGTTGTTGAGCACCATCACGATCAGCCTCTGGTCGGGCCACTGCTTGCGATATTTGGCGATCGTGATCAGCTCCGCCATCCCGTTCATCTGCATCGCGCCGTCGCCGACCAGGGCGATAACCGGCGCGTGCGGGTGGGCGAACTTGGCGGCGATCGCGTAGGGGACGCCGCAGCCCATCGTCGCCAGCGTGCCCGAGAGCGAGGCGCGCATCCCCGGACGCAGTTTCACATCGCGGGCGTACCAGTTGGCGGCAGAGCCGGAGTCGGAGCTGAGGATCGCCCCGTCGGGGAGGCGCTTGGAGAGCTCGCTGAAGACCCGTTGCGGGTTGATCGGGTTGGCCGGCTGCTGGGCGCGGGCGTCGATCGACTCCCACCAGTCGGCGACGTTGCCTTCGATCTTCTCGCGCCAGGAGCGGTCCTCCTTGCGCTCGAGCAGCGGCAGCAGCTCGCGCAGCGTCGTCTTCGCGTCGCCGACGAGGTTCAACTCCATCGGATAGCGGATGCCGAGCATGCGGCCGTCGATGTCGATCTGGACCCCGCGCGCCAGGCCCTCTTCGGGGAGGAACTCCGAGTAGGGGAAGCTCGAGCCGACCATCAGCAGCGTGTCGCATTCCTGCATCAGGTCCCAGCTCGGCTTCGTGCCGAGTAGGCCGATCGAGCCGGTCACCCAGGGCAGGTCATCGGCCAACGCCGCCTTCCCGAGCAGCGCCTTGGCGACCCCGGCGCCGAGCGCGTCGGCGACCGCGGTCACCTCCTCGTGGGCTCCGAGCGTGCCGGCGCCGATCAGCATCCCGACCTTCTCGCCGGCGTTGAGAATCTCGGCGGCGCGGCCGAGCTGCTCGCGCGAGGGCGTCGTCTCGGGCTGCTCCCAGCCCGGGCCGGAGTGGACGGTGCCGTGTTTGTGCGGCGGTACCTCCACCGCTTCTTCCTCCTGCAGGTCATTCGGGAGGATCACGCAGGTGACGGTGCGCTCGGCCCGTGCGATCCGCATCGCCCGGTCGACCAGGTGGCGGATCTGCTCGGGCTCGGTCGCCATCTCGACGTACTCGTGGGCGACGTCCTTGAAGAGGGTGACGAGGTCGACCTCCTGCTGATAGTTGCCGCCGAGGCCGGCCCGGGCCTGCTGGCCGACGAACGCGACGACCGGCTGGTGATCGAGTTTGGCGTCATAGAGACCGTTGAGGAGGTGGATCGCGCCGGGCCCGGAGGTCGCCATGCAGACCCCGACCTCACCGGTGAACTTGGCGTGGGCGCAGGCCATGAACGCGGCCATCTCCTCGTGCCGGGTCTGGACGAACTCGGGCCGCGGCCCCTCCCGTTCGAAGGCACCCATCACCCCGTTGATCCCGTCCCCGGGATAGCCGTAGATCCGCTTCACGCCCCACTCCCCGGCCAGCCGGCCGAGCAGTTGGTCACCGACGGTCTCGCTCATCGCCACTCCTCTCTCGATCAAAGTTCAAGCAGTGGTACCCAGCGAGCGCCGAGTCGATCAGCATCGGGTCCACTCAACAGCGGGAGCTTTGGCGCCGGCTGATCGGGGCTACACGAGGTAGCGCTCGGCGTTGTCGCGAAGGGTGAGGCCGAGGCCGGGGCGATCGGGGTCTGGGCGCCGAAGCCCCCCTCGGCCCAGCCGCGCAGCTGGTCGGCCAGCCTGTCGCCGAACACGGCGGCGGCGTAGAGACCTTCTGTCGCATGGAGACGGTTTCGCTCCACAGCCTCAGTCACCGAAGTGCGGCAGGATCTCGCGCTCGTAGAAGTTGAAGAAGCCCTCTTGGTCGTCGCCGATCTGGTGGACGTAGACGTGGTCATAGCCGGCGTCGACGTATTCCTGGATCGCGGCGCGGTGGCGCTCGGGGTCCGGGCCGCAGATGACTGCCTCGGCGACGTCCTCCTCGCGGACGTTTTCGGCCGCCTCTTCGAACCGGGCCGGGATCGTCATCTCCAGCATGTAACCGCCGCTGATCGCCGCGTTCGGCCAGATCCGGTGCGCGGTCTTCCGCGCCTCCGTTTCGTCCTCGGCCCAGCAGACGTGGAGCTGACCGTAGGTAGGTTTGCCCTCGCCGCCTTCGTCGCGGAACTGCTCCACCGACTGGGCGATCGGACTGGTGCCGATCAGCCCGTCGCCGTATTCGGCGGCGATTTCGACCGAGCGCGAGCCGGCGACGGCGACGAGCAACGGCGGCGGCTCCTCCGGCATCGAGTAGATCCGAGCGTTCTCGACCCGGTAGTACTCGCCGCGGTGGCTGGTCAGCTCGCCTTCCCAGAGATCGCGGATCACTTCGATGGCCTCGGCGAGGCGGTCTTGCCGCTCGACCGTCGACGGCCAGCGCTCGCCGACGATGTGCTCGTTCAGGTTCTCCCCGGTGCCGACGCCGAGCGAGAAGCGCCCGGGCATCAGCTGCGCCACGGTCGCCGCCGCCTGGGCGACGATCGCCGGGTGGATCCGCTGGGTCGGACAGGTGACGCCGGTGATCAACTCGAGGCGCTCGGTCCGCGCCGCGATCGCGCCCAACGTCCCCCAGACGAACGGGCTCTCGCCCTGCGCGTCGACCCAGGGATGAAAATGGTCGGAGATCCCGGCGAAGGAAAACCCGGCCCGCTCGGCCCGCTCTGCCTGCGCGACCAGAGTCGGCGCGTCGAACTCCTCGCTGGAAAGGCTGTAGCCCAGGTTGGTCATGGCCGGGTGGTTCCCGCTCCGGCACCGATGAAACGCGGGGTCATGACAGCGGTCCGTCGATCCAGTCCTTCCTGCTTCTTCTCCATGCGCAAGCTCTCCGGGGGTGGGTACCCGCTCGTCGACTCCGGATACCACGCGAAAGGACGACATGGCCACCGAGAAACAGAAAGCCGCTGCTCGGAAAAACGTAAAAAAGGCCCAGGCGGGGGCGAAACAGAAAAAAACGCTGAAACACCTCTCGAAAAAGACGAAAACCGAACTCGGCAAAGAAGCCAACAAGGTGCGGAAAGGGGAAGCCAAGACGCGCAAGGAGCTGAACGAAGAGGCGGCGAAGCTGGAAATCGAAGGGCGCTCGAAGATGGGCAAGGACGAGCTGCGGCGAGCGATCAGCCGGGCGCGCTGACCGGTCTCGGGGCTGCCGATGATGGAGACGACGTTCGACGGCATCTGCGAGTTGACGCTCGAGTCGCGGGCGCCCGAGCGGATGGTCGAGTTCTACGAACGGCTCGGACTGCGACGGCTCACGCGCGAAGGTGGGCGGGTCTGGCTCGCTGCCGGCACCCGCTGCCGGCTCGGAATCTGGACGCCGGGCGAGAAGGAGCACGCGGACCGGGGCGGCTCCCACGTCCACTTCGCTCTCGCGACCGGCGCCGGCCGGCTCGACGCGATGGTCGAATGGCTACGCCAGAGCGGCTGGGACTTCGAAGGCCCGATCGCCCACGACGGCGGCGACCGCTCGCTATACCTTTCCGACCCCGAGGGCAACCGGCTCGAGTTGTGGGACTACCTCGACGGCCACCGGGACATCCCCGGATGACTCCGGCCGAGACGGCTGACGGAAGGCGCGGGAGGCCACCGGCCGCCCAGGTGAGCGGGCGCAGCCTCCGCCCCGGACGCAGCGCCGAAAGCCGGCGAACCGCGACGGTGGCGCTCGCCTCCAACGTGACGATCGCGGCGGCGAAGATCGTCGCCGGCGTCCTCAGCGGCTCCGCCGCGATGTACGCGGAGGCGGCCCACTCGCTCGCCGACACCGTCAATCAGACCTTCCTGCTCCACTCGATCGGGCTGAGCGAGTGGGCGCCCGATCCCGAGCATCCCTTCGGCTCGGGACGCGAGCGCTTCCTCTGGACCTTCGTCGCCGCGATCGGCACCTTCCTCGCCGGCGCCATCTTCGCGATCGGCTGGGGCCTCTACGAGCTGATCAGCGCGCCCGGCGGCGAGACCGAGTTTGTCGTCCCCTTCGTGGTGCTCGGCCTCTCGCTCCTCACCGAGGGCTTCTCCTGGCTTCGCGCCCTGCGCCAGACCCGGGCCGAGGCGCGCCACGAGAAGCTCGGCTACCTCGAGTACGTCCGGCTGAGCCGCGACCCGAACGTGAAGATGGTCCTCTTCGAGGACTCCGCGGCGCTGATCGGGATCGCCCTTGCCGCGCTGGGGATCGGCCTGCAGGCGATCACCGGGATCGAGTTCTGGGACCCGCTCGCCTCGGTCGCGATCGGCGCGATGCTGATCGTCGTCGCCTTCTGGATGGCCCGCGACGCCCGCTACATGCTGGTCGGAGCCTCGGCCCGGCCAGATGAGCGGGCACGACTCGAAGCGGCGCTGAACGAATTCCCCGAGATCGTTCAGGTGCGCGAGCTGCTGACCCTGACGCTGGGACCGAACGCGCTTCTGGTCGCCACCCGGATCGACCTCGCCGATGGCCTCGACGCCAGCCGGGTCGAGTGCCTCTCCGACGAGATCGAGGCCCGCCTACATGAGGTCGTCGACGACGTCACCGAGGTCTTCGTCGACGCCACGCCGCCCCCGCCGGCCAGCTTGGCCTGAGCGCCCTCCTTGGGAACTGATCCTTCAGGGACCGGCGTCGAGGGCGATCCGCGCCTCGCGCCTGCGGCGCTGCGGCTCGACCGTGTACTTCGGGTCGCGGGCGGAGGCCATGCCCGCCTCGAAGAGGCCGAAGCGGGTGAAGGCGGAGCCCGCCAGCAGCGCGGCGCCGGCGGCGATCGCGAGGGGGCGGCCGCGGCGGGCGAGGAGGCCGGCGCCGATCGCCCCGCCGGCGGTGAGGGCTTTGGCGAGGCGCAGGCGGCCACCCGCCTTGCCGTCCTGGAGGGTCTCGGCGATCATCCCGAGCCGCCGCTCGAGCAGCTGCTCCGCGCCGAGCTCGACCAGCGCGCCGAGGATCGCCATCCGCACCGCCGGCTCGTTCTCCGCCGCGGGGGCGACGATCAGGCCCCAGCCCGCGGCGGCGCTCGCGGCCGAGCCGGCGAAGAGCAGGGGCAGCTCGCGGCGGCCCTCGTGCCAGGCGGGGACCGCGGTGTTGGCGATCAGTGCCGCGGTGTAGGTGGCGACGCCCGAGCCGAGGCCGGCGGCGCCGATTCCCGCGGCGCGTCCCAGACGCGGCAGGCGG
>JAOPZF010000141.1 GCA_025964255.1 Solirubrobacterales bacterium
AGCTCTCCTCGAAGACGACGCCGATCTGGCCGCGCAGCGAGTGCAGGGTCAGCCCGCGCACGTCCCGCCCGTCGACCAGCACCGCGCCGCGGTCGGGCTCGAAGAAGCGCGAGACCAGCAGCGTCGCCGACGTCTTGCCGCTGCCGCACGGCCCGACGATCGCCACCCGCTCCCCCGCCTTGACGCTGAGGTTGAACCCCTCGAGAACGTCGCGGCGCTCGTCGTAACCGAAGCCGACGTCGACGAAGTCGATGTCGCCGGCGACCGGCGGCAGGTCCACCGCGTCGGCCGCGTCCTGGATGTCGGGCTCGTGGTCGAGTAGCTGGAAGATCCGCTCGACCCCGGCGCGCGCCTGCTGCCCGATCGCCAGCAGCCCGGCGAGCTGCCGCGTCGGCGAGACCAGCTGTCCCACATAAGTGGTGAAGGCGAGGAAGGTGCCGAGGCTGATTTCGCCGTGCAGCGCCAGCCAGCCGCCGAAGGCGAGGATCGCCACCTGGCCGAAGGCGGGGATCGCCTGCATCAGCGGTTGGTAGCGGGAGGTCAGCCGGACGGCGCGCATCTGCGAGCCGTAGAGCTCCTCGGAGGAGTCGGCGACGCGTTCGAGCTCACGATGCTCCTGGCCGAACGCCTTCACCACGCGGACGCCGTTGACCGCCTCGTCGACCGTCTGGATGACCTCGCCTTCGCGCTGCTGGGCGTCCCAGGTGGCGGGGAAGATTTTCGTCCGCATCCGGTAGCTGACGATCAGCAGCGCCGGGGCGATGATCAGGCTGACCAGGGCCAGCGGCGGCGAGAGCCAGAGCATCACGCCGAGCGACAGGATCATCAGCAGGACGTTGCCGCTCATCATCGGGATGAACATCAGAAGGCCCTGGACGAGGGTCGTGTCGGAGCTGGCGCGGGCGACGAGCTGCCCGGTCGGCATCCGGTCGAGGTTGGTGAAGTCCATCCGCTGGAGGTGCGCCTGCATCTCGTTGCGGAGGTCGTACTGGACGCCGAGCGCGACCTTGCCGCCGCGGTAGCGACGCAGGTGGGCGGCGAGGAAGGCGCCCGCGCCGACGACCACGAGAGCGATCAGCCAGGGCCAGAGCGATTCGTTGCCTTCGACGATGACGCCGTCGACGACCTGGCGCTCGAGCAACGGCGCGCCCGCCTGGCAAGCGGCACCGAGGACGGCGGCGGCGAACGCGACCGCGACGTCGCGGCGCCGGCGCATGACGTAGCCGATCAGGCGGCGCAGCCAGCCCCCCTGCTCGCTCACTTGGCCTTCTTCCCGGCAGCGCGGTCCGCGGCTCGCTCGGCGGCGATCTCGTCGAGGGCGACGCCGACCTGGCCGAACGCCTCGACCACCGCGTCGGGATCCTCGGTGCGGCGGAGGATCTCGTCGATCCGTCCCACCATCACCTCCTCGACCTGGGCCAGCGCCGCTTCCCCCGCCGGGGTCGGCGAGAGCGTCGCCACCCGGCGATCGTCGTCGGAAACCTCGCGGGCGAGCAGGCCGCGCTTACAGAGCGACTCGACCGCCGCGCTCACCGTCGGCTTGCCGAGCGCCAGGCGCTCGGCGACCCGCGAGGCCCGCTCGTCGCCGTCGGCGACCGCCGCCAGCACCCGGTAGTGCGCCAGGTGCAGGTCCCCGGAAGACCGTTCGAGCGCCCGCGCCAACCGCGCCATCGCCCGCACCGCCTGCACCTGCCTTTCGTTCGTCCGTCGAACCATTCCTATGAAGGTAGCAAAGTGGTTCGATGGCCGAACTACCTTCGCGGAGGGCGATACCGTAGGAGTTCTTGTGGGCAACGCCGAAGAGCATCGACCGTACGGACGCCTGCGCAACCTGGCGCAGGGCCTCACCCCCGTCGCGATGACGGCGAGCTCGGTCTCTTTCGAACGTGACCGGGAGCTGCGGATCGCGCGGCTGCGGGCGGCGGCGCGTGACGCGCTGACCGAGCGACGCCGGCCGAGCCGGGCGAAGATGAGGGCGCTGCGGGTCGCTCCGGGCGGACGGATCGAGTGGCGGAGCGCGCCGGCGCCGCCGCCGCCCGGGCCGAGGGAGGCGATCGTCCACCCGATCGCCGTCGCCACCTGCGACCTCGACCGGGCGATCATGCTCGGCCGAACGCCGTTCCCGATGCCATTCCACTACGGGCACGAATCGATCGCCGAGGTGGTCCAGGTCGGCGCCGAGGTGGAGCGGGTGAAGGTCGGCGAACGGGTCGTCGTTCCCTTCCAGATCAACTGCGGCGAGTGCGCGGCCTGCCGCGCCGGGCTGACCGGCAACTGTCTCGCGGTGCCGCCGCTCTCGATGTACGGGTTCGGGGTCGCGGGCGGCCACTGGGGCGGACACGTCGCCGACCTCTTCAAGGTCCCCTTCGCCGACGCGATGCTGGTGACGCTGCCCGAGGGCATCGACCCGGCCGCCGCGGTCAGCGTCAGCGACAACGTCTGCGACGGGCACCGCCACGTGGCGCCGCACCTCCCGGCGATCCTCGAACGCGACCCGGGCGCGACGGTCCTGATCCTCGCCGCGCAGACCCGCGACCTCCCCTTCGGCGCCTCCCTCCCGCTCTACTGCGGGCAGATCGCCCTGGCCCTCGGCGCGGGGCGCGTCGTCCTCGTCGACGCCCGGCCCCCGGTCCGCCTCCGGGCGATCGAGCTCGGCCTCGAGGCGATCCCGCCATCGGAGCTACGCGGCCTCGACCCGGCGCCGCTGGTGGTCGAGACGAGCACCGCCCCGGCGGGCCTGCGCCGCGGGCTCGAGCTGACCGCCCCCGACGGCGTCTGCACCAGCGCCGGGGGCCTCCACGGCAGCGCCAAGATCCCCTACGGCCTGATGTTCGGCCGCAACGCGACCCTGAAGGTCGGCCGCTCCCACGCCCGCGCCGAAGTCCCGGCGGTGCTCGACCTGATCGCCTCCGGCCGGATCGCCCCGGAGCAGGTCAACTCACACCTCGGCTCGATCGACGACGCCCCCCGGGCCCTCCGCGACCACGCCGAAGGCAACGCGATCAAGACGGTGCTGCTCGAGTCCTAGCGGTGTGCGAAATCCGTGCCATGCACGGATAAAGCACACCGCAGCGTGGAGCGTGAAGCCGGCGCTCCCGTCTCGCCGGGGTCGGCCGGGCTGATCTCGGGATATGCCACGCGGCGCTAGAGGCGCTTGAAGGCGCGCATCACGCGCTTCACGCTGACCCGCGTCGCCAACGGCGCTTCACGCCGCTCGGCCTGCGGGTTCACCTGTGCCGGCGCTCGCACCTCGTCACGGTGCGCGATCGTGGTTCCCATCGATGCGACCACTGAAGTTCGCATGAGCCAAGACTCTCCTATACCCGGCGGGAGGGGCATGGCCCGATGGCCAAACCTCGTATCCGCCACCCGGCCACAGCGTACATCGGCGGGGTGACCGCGGGGGTATGAAAAGGGTCACCCCCCGCGACGCGGGACGCACCTCGGGCGGCCGCCCGGCACTCGCGCCCGGCGGAGCGTTCGCAGAAATCCGCGCTATGCGCGGAGAAGTGCGAACGCTCGATTGCTACTCCGGTTTGTGGATGACGAGGACGGAGCTCTGGAAGTGCGAGATCGTCGCGGCCGCGACCGAGCCCGCCAGGTGGCCGAGGAGGCCGCTGCGCTGGTGGGAGCCGATCACGATCAGGCCGCAGGTGTGGTCCTCGGCGACCTTGACCAGGCCCTTCCAGGTCGGTGCCGCTTCGACCGTCAACGGCTCGGCCCGGAAGCCCGCCTTCTCGGCCAGCTCGGCGCCGTGGGCGGCGGTTTCCTTCGCCGCCGCCTCGACCTCGTTGGCCGCCGCGGCGTGCAGCTCCTTGCCTTTCATCGGCTTGAAGCCGACGTCGGCGGGCTGCCAGACGCAGACGACGAGGGCCTCGCGGTTCGCCGAGAGCTGGAAGCCGGCCTGCTCGATCGCGTAACCGGCCAGGTCCGAGCCGTCGTAGGCGAATATCGCCGGGCCCGGCTCCGGGCAGGGCGCCCCGCCCTGTGCCTCGGTGGTCGTTTGCGGTTCGGTCGCCATCAGTTCCCTCCCTCGGTCACAGCGTGTCCACGTCCACTACCCACTCCGGAGCGTAGACGCGCCAGCAGGGGCGGCGACGGGTAGGCCGGGCCCTCGCCGCCGAGGAAGCCCTCGAGGTCCGGCGTCTTCGGCCGGGCACCGGAACCGAGGTAGATGAGGACCGGGACGACGCCGCCGAGGATCGCGAGGCCGAAGCCGACCCAGAGGGCGATGCCGACGCCGCGGTTCAGGCCGCCGCTGACGTTCGCCGCGAAGTGGGCGAAGATCGGCGCGATCAGGAAGGCGGCGACGGCGCGCATGAGCTCGACGATCGCGAAGACGCGCTGCAGGTTGGTCGCCCGCAGGGCGAAGCCGGAGACGAAGAGCGCCGGCGCGACGGTGGCGCCGAGGCCGATGCCGGTGACGAAGGAGGCGAGCAGGGTCATGCCTTCGCTCGCGGGCACTTCGATCCGGAACAAGAGGATCCCGAGGGCGAGGAAGCCCATGCCGACCAGCGGCAGCCACTGGAGCGCCCGCCTGGTGATCACCTGGCCGAGGATGACGGCGGTCAGGAAGGCGCCGCCGAGCTCGGGTAGGTAGAGCAGGCCGAGGTGCAGCGGCGAGTACACGCTGGTGAGCGTCTCCGCGGTCAGCGCCGTCGCCGAGACCGAGGCCGCGGCCGCGAGCAGGGCGAGGACGATGCCGGCGACCGGGATCGAGGAGGTGAGCATGCTGCGGATCGTCAGCAGCGGGTTCGGCGCCGTCGCCTGGTAGACGATCAGGATCACGATCACGGCGAGGCCGCCGATCAGCGGGACGATCGCGATCGGGTCCAGGAAGGCGTGCGTGGCGAGCATCGAGGAGCCGAAGAACGCCGCCACGCAGCCGACCGCGGCAAGGCCGATGGCCGGGATGTCGACCGGCGAGGTCGGGTCGGCGGGCGGTGCGTCCTCGAAGGTGAGGATGGCGAGCGCGAAGGCAGCGAGGGCGATCACGGCGACGATCCAGAACAGCGGCCGCCAGGCGTCGGCCTGAGCCTGCAGCCCGCCGATCGCGGGCCCGGCGGCGACCGCGCCGAAGATGCACATGCTCATGACCACCGCGGTCGTTTTCAGTTTGCTGACCGGATAGCCGAGCGCCAGCGGCGGCACGGCAGCGATCAGGAGAAGGCTGGTGCAGAAGCCCTGGACGATGCGGCCGATGTCGAACATGACGATGCTCTGCGCCGAGGCGGTGACGATGCAGGCGAGCACCAGAAAGACGACGTAGACGAGCATCACGCGGCGCTGCGGGAGGTGCTGCGCAAGCTGGACGGCGAGCACCGTGCCGACCGCGTAGGCGGCGTTGGCGAGGCCGGAGCTGAGCGCCATCGCCTGCGTCCCGGCGCCGATGTCATGGCCGATGATCGAGGTGAGGGGCGCGAGCGCGGCCGACAGTGCCAGATACGGGATCAGGGCAAGGAGGACCATCGCGGCGACGGCGGGGTAACGGCCTGCGAGGGGGCCCTGGCGCATCGGCGAATCCTTTCGGAAAGAACGGGAAGTGGACGGGGTGAAGCGAAGCGGACAACCTTGTCCGCAGGGGGTTATCGATTTCTACCACAAAGCGGAGCCGAACTCCGCTTGCTGCTCACACAAGCGGGCGGGAGTCCCCCCAAACGGCCCGCGCCCAACCGGAGTGCTGTGTCCACTTGCTACCTTCTCGCGCATGGGAGCGGCGATCCAGCCACAGCGTCGCAAGGACGCGAGCGAGAACCGCAAAGCGATCCTCGAGGCCGCGCGGGAGCTTTTCGCCGACTCGACGGATGTCGCCATGTCGACGATCGCCAAGCGGGCCGGGGTCGGCCAGGCGACGCTCTACCGCAACTTCCCCAACCGCAGCGCGCTGGCGGCGGAGATCATCGCCGAGCATTTCGAGCGGATCTCCGCGCTGGCGGCGGAGCACGAGGGCGACCCCGATGCCTTCTTCGTGATCCTGCGGAGCCTGATCGACGGCCTCGTCTCGTTGTACGCGCTGGCGGTGCTGGCGCGTAGCGACGCCGAGACCGACTCCCACCTACAACGCGCCCGCCAGCGGCTGCGGTCACTGCTCAAGGGTCCGCTCAGCGACGCCAAGGGGGCCGGCCTGGTCCGCCGCGACCTCGCCGCCGAGGACGTCCTCTTGATCATGGCGATGGGACGCGGCGCGATGGAGGGCCTCCCCGACGCGGCGGCCCGCTCCGCCGTCGCCCATCGCGTGCTGGCGCTGCTTCTGAACGGCGTCGAAGCGCCGCGTCCGGCTTAGCCGCGGGGGATCGGGCCCTCGAGAAGCAGCAGCGGCTCGATCTTCAGTTTGTCGGCGATCTTCTCGACCGAGCGCAGGGTCAGGTTGCGCTCGCCGCGCTCGATCCCGGCCATGTAGGTCCGGTGGAAGCCGAGGCGCTCGGCAAATGCCTCCTGGCTCAACTCTTCCGCTTCCCTGAAGGTTCGGAGGTTCCGGCCCAGCGCGTTTTGCAGTTCGCCCTCCATTCCGAGGCGAGACGCTGCTGCATTGCTACTGATGTGTCTACAGACCTATGAGTATCAGTGACTTTTGACCGATGCCAAGCCGTTTCCGGGCCGGCGCCCCTACCGCGGCGCCATCCGCAGGGCGCCGTCGAGGCGGATCGTCTCGCCGTTGATCATCGTGTTGAGGACGATGTGCTCGACCAGAGCGGCGTACTCGGAGGGGTCACCGAGGCGGGCCGGGTAGGGGACGGACGTCCCCAGCGATTCCCGCGCCGGGGCAGGCAGCCCGGCCAGCATCGGCGTGTCGAACAGGCCGGGGGCGATCGAGACGACGCGCACGGCGCGGTCGGCGAGCTCCCGCGCGACCGGCAGGGTCAGGCCGGCGACGCCGGCCTTCGAGGCGGCGTAGGCGACCTGGCCGATCTGGCCCTCGAAGGCGGCGATCGAGGCGGTCGCGACACAGACCCCGCGGTCGCCGTCGGCGACCGGCTCGGTGGCGACCATCGCCGCGGCGGCGCAGCGCAGCACGTTGATCGTCCCCAGCAGGTTGACCGCGAGCACCTTGGCGAAGTCCTCGAGCGGCGTCGGCTTCCCCTTGCGCACCAGTTTGGTCGGCGTGCCGATCCCGGCGCAGTCGACCGCGATCCGCAGGTCGCCGAGCTCGCCGGCGGCGGCGATCGCGTCCTCGACCGAGCCGTCGTCGGTGACGTCGCAGGCGACCCAGGCGCCGCCGATCTCATCGGCGATCGCGGCGGCCCGCTCCGCCGCCAGGTCGGCCACGAGCACCTTCGCCCCGCCCGCCGCCAGCTTGCGCGCCGTCGCCTCCCCCAACCCCGAGGCACCGCCGAACACCGCGGCGACCGAACCGTCGATCTGCATCTCTCCTCCTATCCGCCCGCGCGGGCAAGGTGCCTGGCGATCACCAGGCGCTGAATCTGGTTGGTCCCCTCGAAGATCTGCATCACCTTCGCCTCGCGCATGTGGCGCTCGACCGGGAACTCCTTCGTGTAGCCGAAGCCTCCCAGGACCTGGACCGCGTCGGTCGTCACCTTCATCGCCGCGTCGGTCGCGACGAGCTTGGCGATCGACGCCTGGCGGGCGAAGGGCAGGCCACGGTCCCGGCGCCGCGCCGCTTCCAGCGTCACCGCGCGGGCCGACTCGACCGCGGCGGCCATGTCGGCGAGCAGGAAGCCGAGGCCCTGGTGGTCGATGATCGGCCGGCCGAAGGTCTCGCGCTCCTTGGCGTAGGCGACGGCGGCGTCGAGCGAGCCCTGGGCGAGGCCGGTGGCGACGGCGGCGATCCCGAGCCGGCCCGAGTCGAGCGCCTGCAGGGCGATGGCGAGCCCTTGGCCCTCGGCGCCGATCAGGCGCTCGGGCTCGAGGGCGACGCCGTCGAAGTCGAGCGTCGCGGTGGTCGAGCCGGTCAGCCCCATCTTGCGCTCCGGGGTCGCGACGGTGAGGCCGGGCGCCTCGCCCGGGGCGAGGAAGCAGGAGACGCCGCCCGAGCGGTCCTCGGAGGTGCGGGCGAAGAGCGTGTAGAAGTTGGCCTCGCCGCCGTGGGTGACCCAGGCCTTCGAGCCGGTGACGCGGTAGCCGTCGTCGCCGGGGACCGCGCGGGTGCGCATCGCGCCGGGGTCGGAGCCCGCCTCGGCCTCCGAGAGCGCGTAGCCACCGAGCAGGTCGCCGGCGAGCATCTCCCCCAGCCACCGCTCCTGCTGCGCGGCCGAGCCGAAGGTGGCGAGCGGATAGCAGGACATGACGTGGACCGAGAGACCGACGCCGACGCTGGCCCAGGCCGCGGCGATCTCCTCGAGCGCCTGCAGGTAGACCTCATAAGGCTGCCCGGCCCCGCCGACCTCCTCCGGGTACGGCATGCCGAGGAAGCCGAGCTCGCCGAGGGTGCGGAAGACGTCCCGCGGAAACTCCGCGTCTTCCTCCGCCGCGGCGACCCGCGGCGCCAGCTGCTCCCGCGCGACCGCCCGGGCGAGCCCGACGATCTCCTCGGCCTCGGCCGTCGGCAAGTTCCGCTCAGCAGGCATCGCGCCGTGACACTAGTTCAGAACCGCCTCGTTGATGGGCCGAAAACTCAAGACATAGTTGAGTTTTCGGCCCATCAACATGGCTGTGTGACGCCTTGGAGGAGGACGCGCTGGATCTCGAGGGTGTCGGTGAGGACGAGGAGGTCGGCGTAGGCGCCGGGGGTGAGGCGGCCGAGGTCGGGGCGACGAGCCATGCGGGCGGGGATTTCGGTGGCGGCGGCGAGGGCTGCGGCGAGCGGGATGCCGAGGGTGTGCGAGTTGCGGATCGCGGCGAGCATCGAGAGGGTCGAGCCGGCGAGGGAACCGGCCTCGTTGCGGACCACCCCGCCGTGGGAGCGGATCGGGACCGTGCCGCCGAGCCCGTAGTCGCCATCGGGAGCTGCGGCGGCGGCGACCGCGTCACTCATAAGGACGACCCGCTCCCCCGCCGCCCGCCAGGCAGTCCGCACCGTGTCGTCGGCGAGGTGATGGGCGTCGACGATCAGGGTGATGAAGACGTCGTCGCGGCCGAGGGCGGCGTAGGCGATGCCGGGGTCGCGCGCTTCGGGACGGCGCATCGCGTTGAAGAGGTGCGTGACGGCGGTCGCTCCGCGGTCGAAGGCGAGGTTCGCCGCCGCGGCATCCGCCTCGGTGTGGCCACAAGAGACGGTGACGCCGCGGGCGACCAGTGCGTCGACGAGATCGAGCGCCCCCGGCAGCTCCGGCGCGAGCGTCACCTGGCTGACCGGCCCGGCGGCGAGCAGCGCGTCGAGTGCGGCAAGGTCTGGCGCGAGCAGTGCCGCGGGATCATGCGCGCCCGCCCGCTCGGGCGAGAGGAACGGCCCCTCCAGGTGCGCCCCGATGATCCGCGGCCCGTGATTGTCAGTTGGAGTTCGCGCGAGCGCGGCCTGCATCGCGTCGAGCGACGCGGTGACGAAGGTCGGTTGGAAGGCGGTGACTCCGTCGCGGAGAAGGGCCTCGCGGGCCGCTCGCCATTCGTCCCCAGTCGCCGCCGAGAAGTCGACGCCGGCGTAGCCGTTGACCTGGAGGTCTACGAAGCCGGGGGTGGCGATCCCTCGACCGCCCGATCCGGCGAGGCCCACGGCGGCGATCCGACCGTCGACCACTTCGACATCGCCGGGCAGCAGCTCGCCGTCAACAAGGGCCACGCTCACGCCGAGCCTCATCGGCCTCCCACCCGTTCGAGGTCTCGCGAATTCCGCTTCACGCCGCCCGATGTTGACGGCTTCGCCCCGTTCCGGCGCCAGGCGCTCCTAGTGGCCTTCGCGCTAGCGGCGCCGCGCCGCCGGCTCGAGGTCCGGCGAGTTCCACATCGCGCCGTCCTCGGCGTTGACGGTGACGCCCGGAGGGACGATCGCGTCGATGCGGTCGAGGACGTCGTCGGAGAGGACGACCCCATCGGCCTCCAGATATGAGTCGAGGTGGTCCATCGTCCGCGGGCCGACGATCGCCGCGGTCACCGTCGGGTGCCGGGTGACGAAAGAGATCGCCATCTGCACGAGAGTGATCCCGGCCTCGTCGGCGAGCGCGCCGAGGGCGTCGGCGGCGTCGAACTTGGCCGCGTTGGCGGGCGAGTCGGGGTCGTAGCGGTCGGCGAATTTCTGCGCGCGGGCGGGCGACCGCGGCCCGGCGATCTCCTGCCCCTTGCGCCGAGCTTAGGTGGTCGTATAAAACCCCTAAGCTCGGAAGCACCGCGCGCGGATGGGGCGGGTCAGCCGATCAGGCGCAGGGACAGCTCCCAGAGGCGCTCGGCGTTGGCCGGGTCGAGCGCGTAGGGGGCGACGCCGCCGGCGGTGCCCTCCCGGGCGCGGTCGACGAGGACCGCCTCGTTGCAGTCTTCGAAGTAGCGGCCGGTGATGCCGTCGACGAGGGGCGAGGCGGCGAGGAGGACCGAGGTCGAGGCTCCCTGCTCGGTGGTCTTGAAGGTGTAGGGGCCCGAATCGACCAGCGATTTCAGTTTCTCCTGGTCCATGTGGCGGGCGAGGCCGGTGTCGATGATCGCGCCGGGATGGACGGCGTTGGCGACGATCCCGTCGTCGGCCCAGCGGCGGGCCGCCTCGACCGCGAAGAGGACGTTGGCAGTCTTCGACTGGGCGTAGGCGGACTCCGGCGTGTAGGGGCGGAAGCCGAAGTCGATGTCGTCGAAGATCACCGGCGAGGCGAGGTGGGCGCGGCTGCTGAGCGAGACCAGGCGGGCGCCGCCGGGCGCCGCGGCGAGGGCGTCGTGGAGGCCGAGGGCGAGGCGGAAGTGGCCCAGGTGGTTGGTCGCGAACTGCATCTCGTGGCCGTCGGGCGCCAGGGTCAGGTCCTGCAGCGCCATCACGCCGGCGTTGTCGACGAGGACGTCGAGCGCGCCCTCCCAGGCGGCGACGAGGGCGTCGATCGAGGCGCGGTCAGTCAGCTCGAGGCTGACGGAATCGACGGCGTCGTTGCCGGTGCTCTGGCGCACCTCGGCGGCGACCGTCGCGGCGACGTCGGCTTTGCGGGCGGCGATCGTCACCGCGGCGCCGGCCTGGGCGAGCGCCCGCACGGTCTCGACGCCGATGCCCGAGGCGCCGCCGGTGACGAGGGCGCGCTTGCCGGTGAGGTCGACGTCGTCGACGATCTCGAGCGCGGGCGTCGCGGCGCCGAAGGGAGTGGTCAGGAGGTCGTGGTCCTGCAGGGATGAGATGGGGGAAGTGCTGGAGTCGGTCATGTCATCCACCGTCCGCCCCTCCCCCGACCCGCGCAAGAGACCCGTCTCTCCTGGTAGTGGCAGGGCCAGGTTCGGGCGCCGCGGCGGGCGTACCCTGGATGGATGCCCACCAGCGAGAACCCGATCGGCGAGTACCTGCGCGCCCGCCGCGAGCTGGTCCGCCCCGAGGAGGTCGGCCTGCCGGACCTGGGAGGCGGCCGCCGCCGCGTCCCCGGCCTGCGCCGCGAGGAGGTGGCGATGCTCGCGGGCGTCAGCGCCGACTACTACGTGCGCCTCGAGCAGGGGCGCGACCAGCACCCGTCGGAGGGGGTGATCGAGGCGCTCGGCCGGGCGCTCCTCCTCGACGACGATGCGATCTCCCACCTGCGCGGGCTGGCCACCCCGACGGCAGGCCGCCGCCGTGCCCCGCGCCGCCCCGAGCGCGTCCCGCCCGGCATCCTCGAGCTGCTCGACTCCCTCCACGAGACCCCCGCCTACGTCTACGGCCGCTACCTCGACGTGCTCGCCGCCAACCCGCTGGCGACCGCGCTCGGCCCCTACTACCGGGTCGGCGTCAACCTCGTCCGCGCCTCCTTCCTCGACCCGGCGATAGAGGAGTTCACCGGCAACCGCGACCGAGCCACCGAGACCTCGGTCGCCGCGCTCCGCGCGCTCACCGGCCCCGACGTCGACGACCCGCGGCTGGAGGAGCTGGTCGGCGAACTCTCGGTGCGCTCCGAGCGCTTCCGCCAACTATGGGCGCGCCACGACGTCAAGCCGAAGCGCTCCGGGCGGAGCAAGATCGAGCACCCGGGAGTCGGGACGCTCGACCTCGGCTACGAGAAGCTGCCGATCGCCGACTCCGACCGGCTGACGCTCTGCATGTACCACGCCGAGCCGGACAGCAGATCCGCTCAGGCGCTGGCTTTGCTGGCGAGCGCCGAGGCGCCCGTCGCCGAGCGTCCGGTCATCGGCTGACGCGCCAAGCGCGCCAGCCGGGGCCCGCTCAGTAGCCGGGCATCCGTTCGACCTGCGGCGGGTCGGGATCCGGCAGCAAGGCGCCGACGATCCAGTTCACGATGCTGACGATGATCGCCCCGAGCACGCCCCACCAGAAGGTTCGGATCTCGAAGTCCGGCACGATCCAGTCGGTCACGTAGAGCATCAACACGTTGATCAGCAGGTAGAAGAGCCCCAGCGTGAAGATGATGAAAGGGATCGAGAGCAGCGTCAGCAGCGGCTTCACCCACATGTTCACGAAAGTGAAGACGGCGGCGGCGATGAACAGGGTCCACCACTGGTTGCCGTAGCTGATGCCGGAGAGGATCCAGGCCGCGACAAAGAGTGCGACCACGTTCGAAACCCAGCGAATGGCAAATCCCCTCATCTGCCGCTCAGGTTATCCGCTGCCCCAGTCGCCTGGACCGGCCGCCTACGGGCCGGCGTCGATCGTGGCTTCGACTTCGGCCAGGCGGGGCTGGGAGTCGAAGGCGGTGAGGACCCAGGTGGCGCCCGCGGCTTCCCAGGGCCCGACCGGGTCGCCGGGGGCGATCTCGACCACGAGGTCGAAGGCGCCGCTCCCGGCGGGGCGGAGGTCGGCGAGCTCCTCGACGATCTGGGTCAGCGCCGCCGGGTCGGGCAGGCCGATCGGGAAGAAGCCGTCCCAGCGGGCGGCTCGCTGCAGGGGTCGCTTGCGGGTCTGCCAGCGGCCGGCGACCCAGACCGGGATCCTCGGCTCCTGCACCGGGCGCGGCTCGAACTCGCCGGCCCAGAACGAGGTCAGGCGCTCGAGGCCGGCGTCGAGGAGCTCGGCGCGCCGCCGCGGCTCGACCTCCTCGCCGAACGGCTCCAGCTCACCGTTGTTCTCGACCCCTAGGCCGACGCCGAGGGTCAGGCGGCCGGCGCTGAGGCGGTCGAGGGACGCCGTCTCCCGCGCCACTTTCTGGATCCGCCGCCGCGACAGCGGCGTCACCATCGGCCCGAGCCGGATCCGCTCGGTCGCGCCGGCGATCGCCGCGAGCGCGATCCAGGCGTCGCCGACCGCCCTTACCGGCGCTGAGTAGTTGACGTGATCCCAGAGGAAGAAGCCGTCCCAGCCGCTCTGCTCCGCCCTCCGCGCCAGGTCGACGAGCGTTCGCGGCTCGACCAGCTCGTCGAACGGCGCGACGAAGATGCCCCGGCTCGCGCTCATGGCCGGCCGGGCGTTCCGGCCCCGATCGGGGCCCGAGTGAACAGATATGGAGACACCTACGTAGGGACTGTAGGTGGCGCTTATGACGGTCCGCAATACTCCTCTGTATGGCTACGCTGCGGACTGAACGCTTGTCCGATGCGGATGTCGCGGCGTGGGGTGAGCGCCTTGCCGACGGGATCGCGCGTGGGATGCAGCTCGATCCGCGGATGCTCGACGTGGTCATCTGCACGCTGCTCGCCGGCGGGCACCTGCTGCTCGAGGACCGGCCGGGGGTCGGCAAGACGCAGCTCGCGCGCAGCCTCGCGGCGTCGATCGACGGGCGCTTCGCCCGCGTCCAGGGCACCGTCGACCTCCTCCCCACCGACGTCCTCGGGACGACGATCTGGCGCGCCAGCACCGAGACCTTCGAGTTCCACCCCGGGCCGATCTTCGCCAACGTCGTCCTCGTCGACGAGCTGAACCGGGCGACGCCGAAAACGCAGTCGGGGCTGCTCGAGGCGATGGCCGAGCAGCAGGTGACCGTCGACGGCAAAGCGCACCAGCTACCGCGGCCGTTCACGGTGATCGCGACGCAGAACCCGACCGCGGGCTTCGACGGCACCTACGCGCTGCCGCCCGCCGAGCTCGACCGCTTCATGACCCGCCTCTCGCTCGGCTACCCCTCGGCCGCGGCGGAGGCCGACCTCCTGCACACGCCGCCGCCACCGGCGATGCCGCCGGTGGCCGACCTTGCCGAAGCCTCGGCGGCGATCGCCGCCGTTGCCCAGGTGGAGGCGAGCCGGCCGCTGCTCGAGTACGTCGTCGCGCTCCTCGACGCGACCCGCCGCCACCCTCTGAGCGACGCCGGCGCGAGCCCGCGCGGCGGCCTCATGCTGCTCGCCGCCGCCCGCGCCCACGCCGCGCTCGACGGCCGCGACTTCGTCGTCCCGGACGATGTCCAGGCGCTCGCCGGTCCGGTCCTCGCGCACCGCATCCAGACCGTCGGCGGGGCCGCCGCCGAGGCGCAACTGGCGATCGTCGAGGACGCGCTGGGAGAAGTCACGGCACGATGAAGCGGGGAGTCGCGACCGAGCTCCTCGGGTTCGCGCTGCTCCTCGCCGCCACGCTGCTCGGGTCGGTCGCGCTCTTCGCCTTCGCCCTGGGACTGCTGGTCGTCGTCGCGGGCGCCCTGATTGTGACCACGGTCGGCCGCCGCCGGGTCCGGGTCGTGCGTTCGGTCGACCAGACCGAGATTGTCGAGGGCCGGCCGCTGACGCTGCGCTTCCGCGTCGCCGGCCTCGGCAGCCTGCCGGTCCACGCCGAGGTGCGCGGCGACGACGGGAAGTGGCAGCGGCTCGACGCCGACGCGGTCCGCCACGCCGACGGCAGCGCCGCCCGGCGGCTCACGATCGAGCGCCCCGGCGCGCATCTGGTCGGCCCCTCGACGCTGCGCGTGCGCGACGACCTCGGCCTCTTCTCCCGGACCTTCACCGCCGGCGAACCGGCCGTCGTCCTCGTCCTCCCCGCCCCGGCGAACGCCCCGGTCCAGCAGCGCCCGCAGGGCGCCGACCCCGGCGGCGACCCCGAGCCCGACGGCCTCCAGCCCTACACCCGCGGCACCCCGGTCAACCGCATCCACTGGCCGAGCGTCGCCCGCGGCGGCGAATGGCAGGAGCGTCGCGTCCTCAGCGCCCCGCGCGGCCTGCCGCTGGTCGTCGTCGACCTCTCCGGCGCCGCCTCCGAAGAGGCGGTCGACTGGACGCTGCGCGCGGCGGCGGGCCAGATCCAGGGGATGGCGCGGGCGGGCGGCTGCCGCGTCCTCCTCCCCGGCGAGCGCCTGCCGATCGCGGTCGAGAACGTCGCCGAGGGGTGGCCGCCCGTGCACCGCCGACTGGCGGGCCTGCGCGGCGTCGAAGCGCTCTCGCCGATCGCCCCTCCCGGCGCGGTCCATATAAGGGCGGCGCGCGCCCCGATCCTCGGCCCGGTGCAGACTCGGCGCCTACCTCCCGAGGTGGTGCCGCTCGAGCAATCGAACTACTCCCAGGGTGCGGGGCGGCATCGTGGCTGAGCGCCGCTGGGCGGACGCCGCCGCGCTGGTCCTCCTCGGCGTGGGAGGAGTGGCGGCGTGGTGGGGCGCGCTCGGCGACGGGCTGCTCTGGCTGGCCCCGGTGATCGCAGTCGCTGCGCTGACCGCAGCGGGTGCGCTGCGGGTGCGCGCCGCGATGGTCATCGTGATCCTCTGGCTGCCGGGCTCGATCATCGCCGCGGGGCTGGGGGCAGGAGTCATCGCCCCGGCCGCGCTCGACACCACCGCAACCGCGCTCCACGACGGACTCGAAGCGCTGCCGACGATCGGCGCCGCGACGCCGGTGATGCAGGTCTGGGCGCTGGCCGCGGTGCTGCTGATCGCCGGGACGACGTTCGGGCTCGCCGGGATCCTCTGGCGCGGCGCCGCCTGGTGGCGCACGCTCGGCGGCTTCGCGATGCTGCTGGTGCCGCTCGCCGGCGCGGTCGCCACGCAGCAGACCCCGGACGCCTCCTGGATCGGCGCCCTGGTCCTCGTCGCCGTCGTCCTGCGGATCGCCCACGGGCGGACGATCCCGATCGTCGCCACCGCCGGGGTGGTCGGCGCGGTCGCGCTCTTCGGCGCCCAGGTCGCCGCCCCCCGCGCAGGTTGGCAGCCGTTCGGCCACAGCCACCTCGCCCAGTTCCACGAACTCGACACCGCCCAGACCTACGGCCCGCTCGGCGACCGCCGCACCGGCGCGGTGATGCTCGACGTCACCGCCAAGCAGCCGGCGCTGTGGCGGATGCAGGTGCTCGAAGCCTTCGACAACGTGCGCTGGCTGGTGTCGCGCGAAGCGACCCACCTGCCCGAACCGGCGGCGACGCGGACCAAGGCGACGGTCGAGGTGCGCGGGCTGCGCAACCGCAGCCTCGTCTCACCGGGCCGGATCACCGCGGTGCTCGGGACCGGCGGGACGCTGCCCGAGCCGGGCGACGCCCGAGCGCTCCTCGCCGAACCCAAGGAAGGCAACGTCTACACGGTCGAAGCCGCGACGGTGCACACGACGGCGGCGCGGCTGGCGACGATCCCGATCCCGAAAGGGCATCAATACGAGCCGCTGACCCAGCTCGGGCTCGGGCGGCCGCCGCGGTACATCCCCGAGCCGCTGGCGCGGCTGGCGAAAAGCATGCCGGCGCCGCTAAAAGGGACCTACTGGGGACGGCTCTTCAACCTGTCCTGGAAGCTCTCGCGGGGGGTCGAATCGGAGCTGAAAGTGGTGCGGCGGGTCGAGGACTATCTGCTCGGCGGCAACCGCTACCACTACACGACCGAAGTCGGCGCCCCCGGCCGCGAACCGCTGCTCGAATTCCTCTTCCACACTCACAAGGGGTACTGCCAGCACTTTGCCGGGGCGGCCGCGCTGATCCTCCGCTCGGCGGGCGTCCCGACCCGGGTGATCGTCGGCTTCGCCACCGGCGAACCGATCGGCCACGACACCTACGCGGTCCGCGACGAGGACGCCCACGCCTGGATCGAGGTCTACTTCCCGGGGGTCGGCTGGGTCCCGTTCAACCCGACCCCCTCGGCGGCGCCGGCCGACATCTCGGCCGGGATCGACGTTCTCCGCGCCACCGCGGCGGGCCCGACGGGCGCGGGCGGCACCGCGCTGCAGCTGCTCGGGGGCGCCGCGGCGGTCGCGCTCATCCTCTTCCTCGCCGCCCGCCTCACCCGCCGCGGCCGCGCCCCGCGCACTCCATTGAGCGAGCTCCTCGTGCGGCTCGCCCCGGAGCCTTCGGGCCCCCGCACGACCCTGCGCAGCCTCCATCCCACGCTGACCGAGATCGGCCCCGCCACCGCCGACCTGGCGCTGGTCGCCGAGCGCTCCCGCTTCGGCGCTCCGGCCGCGTCCGCCGACCCTCCCCGCCCCGGCTGGATGGTCTGGCGCGCCCTCGTCGACGACGTCGGGGTGCGCCGCGCGACGACGCTGATGCTGCGCGCCGCGACTGCGCCGAACGGTGCTTGACGCCTCAGGACGGCGGTCGCCAGCCTCGGTCGAGGGTCGTCTGGCCGACCTCGATGATGTAGCCGTCGGGGTCGCGGACGTAGGCGCGGATCTCGGTCTCGTGCACCTTCGGCGGGGTGAGGAACTCGGCGCCGCGGGCGCTCCACTCCTCGTAGACGGCGGCGATGTCGGCGACGCGGATGTTGAGGAAGCTGCTGACCCGGTCGGGGTCGGGCGGCGTCTCGAGGGTGACCGTCGGCTTGTCGTCGGTCGGGCCGCCGCCTTCGTTGATGATCACCCAGCTGTTGGCCAGCGCGACGTAGGTCACCGCGTCGCCCGCCTCGCCGCCGATTACGGTCTTGCCGCCCAGCACGTCGGTGTAGAAGCGGCGCGAGCGCTCGACGTCGTCGGAGACGATGAAGTGGGCCACGACCATCTCGTTCCGGGTGCTCATCTCGCGCTCGATTCCTCTCGCTCGGGGTCCCCGCCTCCGGCTCGCTAGCTTACGTCTATGTCGATCGATACGCCAGAGGAGCTCGCGGCGATGCGGGCCGCCGGAAAGGTCATCGCCGACGCGATCGAGGCGATGCGCCGCAGCGTCCGCCCGGGGGTCACCACCGGTGAGCTCGACGTGATCGCGGGCGACATCTTCAAGCGGGCCGGAGCCCGCTCGGGGCCGCAGCTCGACTACGACTTCCCCGGAGTCACCTGCATCAGCGTCAACGACGAGGCGGTCCACGGGATCCCCGGCAAGCGCAAGCTGCGCGGCGGCGACCTGGTGAAGCTCGACGTGACCGCGGAGCTGAACGGCTTCTACGCCGACGCCTGCATCTCGGTCCCGGTCGGCAAGCCGCGCAAGGAGGCCTTGCGCCTCATGACCTCCGCCCAGGCGGCGCTCGCCGACGGGATGGCGGTCGCCCGCGCCGGCGCGCCGCTGAACGCGATCGGCACCGCGGTCGACGCGACCGTCAGCGCCCACGGCCACTCGGTCTGCCGGCAACTGATCGGCCACGGCATCGGCCGCCGCATCCACGAGCCCCCCGACGTCCCCAACTTCCGCGTCCCCGAGCTGACCCAGCCGCTGACCGAGGGCCTCGTCCTGACGATCGAGCCGATCATCGCGGCCGGCACCGGCTGGGTCCGCGACGCCGGCGACGGCTGGACGATGCGCACCAGCGACGGCTCGACCTCCGCCCACTTCGAGCACACGATGGTCATCACCAAGGGCAACCCGATCATCCTCACCGCCGTCTAAGTCGGCCATCCCGGGCGGCAAGCGCCTGAGGTGGCGTGGGCCAGCCTCGCAAGGACGCAGGGAAGCGAGGTGAGGGGAGCGCACACAAGTGCGTGACGCGAGGCGAGCGACCGAGGACACCGCGAGGCGCCCCCACGCCGTCTCAGGCGGCGACGATCAGCTCGAGGCGGCGTGGGCCGTGGACGCCCTCCACTCGTTTGAGTTCGATGTCGGAGGTGGCCGAGGGGCCGGAGATGAAGGTGATCGCTCGGCGGGTGGCGAGCGGCTCGGCGAGGCGGGCGATCGCCTCGGGGACGGTCTCGACGATCTGCTCGCCGCGGACCACGCAGACGTGGAGATCGGGCAGGAGCGTCACCGCGCGACGACCCTGGGCGGGGCCGGTGGCGAGGGCGACGGTGCCAGTGACGGCGATGCCGAGCTCGCAACCCGTGATCACTCCATCGAACCCGGCGAGCTCGTGCCAGCCCAGCGACGGGTCGTCGACGACGGTCTCAATCCCGTCTGACGGCCGGCGGCGATCGACGTCCTTCGGCGCGACGAGGCTGCCGGCGCTCTCGCGGGCACGGGTCGGCAGCCAACGGCCGTCGAGCCCCTCCGGGACGAGGAGGCGGCGGGCGTCGTGGCGGGCGCAGGCGGCGGCGACCGCCCCCGCGATCGCGCCGGCGTCGTCGGCGCAGACGGTGACCGTGGCCTTGTAGTCGCCGCAGCGCCGGGCGAAGAGGGCCAGCCGCGCGGCGGCGTCGAGCTCCCCGACCCGCCCGTAGCGGGCGTCCGGCACGGCGTCGTCGCGGTCGAAGGCGAGCGCCTCTTCGGCCGGCACGTCGGCGATCGCTGCCCGCACCCGTCCCAGGATCAGCTCGCGGTCGCCGCTCACGGTCGCCGTCCCTGCCACCACTCGGAGAAGGTCTCGCGCGGCGGCTCGGGCAACTCGCGGACGCTGGTCCAGGCGGCCAACGGGCCAGGGACGATCCGCGCGAGCCCCGGCACCTTCGTCAGCAGCCGCAGTGCGGGCAGGACGGTCCGTTGCGCGAGCCGGTAGCGGCGCGGCGTGCCGAAGGCCCAGGCGGCGAGCTTCATCGAGAGCCGCTCGCCGCGGTCGTCAGCGTCTCCCCCGGCCTCGCGCCGGACGACCTTGCCGCGCAGGTGGACGAGCACGGTCGGGATGTCGATCTTGACCGGGCAGACGTCGTAACAGGCGCCGCAGAGCGAGGAGGCCCAGGGCAGCGTCTCCCCCTTCTCGAGGTCGGTCAGCTGCGGGGTGAGGATCGCGCCGATCGGGCCCGGGTAGACCGAGTCGTAGGCGTGGCCGCCGGTGCGCTCGTAGACCGGGCAGACGTTGAGGCAGGCCGAGCAGCGGATGCAGTGCAGCGCCTGCCGGCCGACCTCGTCGCGGAGCGCGTTGGTCCGCCCCGCGTCGAGCAGGACGAGGTGGAACTCCCGCGGCCCGTCGCCGGAGGTGACCCCGGTCCAGAGCGAGGTGTAGGGGTTCATCCGCTCGGCGGTCGAGGAGCGCGGCAGCAGCTGCAGCATCACCTCGAGGTCGGCGAGCCGCGGCAGCACCTTCTCGATCCCCATCACCGTGATCAGCGTCTTCGGCAGCGTCGTGCACATCCGCCCGTTGCCCTCCGACTCGACCACGCCGATCGTGCCGGTCTCGGCGATCGCGAAGTTGGCGCCGCTGACCGCCACTTCGGCCCGCAGGAAGCGCTCGCGAAGGTAGCGGCGCGACGCCTCGGCGAGCGCGCCCGGCGTCTCGTCGAGCTCCCCCGGGTCGGGCAGCGCCCGCAGAAAGAGCTCGCGGATTTCGGCCCGGTTGCGGTGGATCGCGGGGACGAGGATGTGCGAGGAGGTGTCGCCGTCGAGCTGGTTGATCAGCTCGGCGAGATCGGTCTCGAGCGCTTCGATACCGCGCGCGGCGAGGGCGTCGTTGAGGCCGATCTCGTCGGTCGCCATCGACTTCACCTTGACCACCTCGGTCTGCCCGGTGGCCTCGACCAGGTCGCCGACGATGCGGTTCGCGGCCTCGGCGTCGGCGGCCCAGTGGACCTGCCCGCCGGCCTTCGTCACCGCCGCCTCGAGCGCTTCCAGGTGCGTGTCGAGGTGCCGCGTCGCCAGCTCCTTGACCAGCTTCCCGGCCTCGCGCAGCTCCTGCCAGTCGGGGACCTCGGCGACCGCCGCCGCCCGCTTGTCGCGGATCGTGTGGGTCGCGTTGCGCAGATTGGCGCGCAGCTGCGAGTCGGCGACCGCCTCGCGCGCCGCTTCGGGAAAGCCACCGTGCGGGGTCATCCGCCCTCCTCGGCGGCGAGGATCTCGGCGATGTGGACGGCGCGCACGCCGGTCCGCCCGCGCCGCAGCGCGCCGCCGATGTGCATCAGGCAGGAGGAGTCGGTCGCGGTGCAGACTTCTGCCCCGCTGCCGAGCACGTTCTCGACCTTGTCGGCCAGCATCGCCGCCGAGACATCGACGTTCTTGACCGCGAAGGTGCCGCCGAAGCCGCAGCAGCTCTCCGCCTCCTCCAGCTCCAGCAGCTCGATCCCGTCGACGTTGCGGAGGAGACGCAACGGTGCGTCACCGAGGCGGAGCATCCGCAGGCCGTGGCAGCTCGGGTGGTAGGCGACCCGGTGCGGATACGACGCGCCGACGTCCTCGACACCGAGCTCGTCGACCAGCAGCTCGCAGAGCTCGAAGACCCGCGGCGCGAGCTCCGCCACCCCCGCCTCGAGCGCCGCGTCACCGGCCTCAGCGGCGAGCCGCGCGTAGTGGTGGCGGACCATCGCCACGCACGATCCCGACGGCGCGACTACCGCATCGAGGTGCGCCGCGCCGAAGGCCTCGACGAAGTTCCGGACCAGCGGCATCGCCTCGTCGGAGTACCCCGAGTTGGCGTGCATCTGCCCGCAACACGTCTGCCCAGCGGGCACGACGACCTCGTGGCCGAGGCGCTCGAGCACCGCGACCGTCGCCTTCCCGGCCTCGGGATAAAGGGTGTCGGTGAGGCAGGTGATGAAAAGTCCGACCCGCATGGGGCGCGAAGGTATAGCGGATCAGGGAAGCGCGAAATGTTGGGCGAGGTTCGGATCGCCGTCCGGATCCTCGATCAGATCGGCACCGATGGTGACCCCCGCAAGCCTCGCTCCGCGGGGTATTTCAGGCAGGCAGAGGTCGTGCATGTTGTCGGCGTTGAACGACGATTCGTGGTCGTATAGATCGGCGACTTCGAGCGGCGCGATCGCGACCGTTTTTCCGCTCCGCAGCTTGTAAAGCGCCCGATAGGAAGCGAGCACGGGGCCGCCGACTTCTTCGCCGGTCGGGTAGGCCGTGAGGCCGTTCGGACCACATCACCCGCACGAAGGTCGTGCCGACCTCGCAGCGGTTCTTGTCACGGCGGTAGATCGAGGGCATGATCGTCCAGGCGTCGACGATGTATGGGCCGCCGGCGATCGGGTCGACCTTGACCGGCGCGAGGTGCCGGATCGGCCGCCAGCGGTGCGCGCCGGGCGCCTTGCCTTCGAGCTTGCCGACGACCCGGACCGCGATCGGCGTCGGACCGGCCGAGTTGCCGAAGTCGCCGATCAGGTTGACCGTCTGCGCCTCGTCGCGCTCGTCGGGCGGGAAGCGGATCGCGCAGGTGGGAGTGGCGACGGTGCCGTCGCTGCGGATCACCTGGAAGTCCCGCGACGGAAGTTTGAGGCCGCGGATGAACCAGTTGAAGGTGACCGGGATGTTGTCGAGTTCCTTGGCCCCGCTCGGGCAGCCGACCGCTTCTTCGGTCCCCCACGAGGCGCTGAGGATCTTCGGCACCGGGCGGTGGAGCGGCCCCGCCGCGCCGGCGGTGCCAGGCAGCGCGCCGAGCACCGCGGCGAGCGCGAGCGCAAGCGCAAGCGCAAGTAACGGTGGTGGCTTAGATGCGCTTCCTCTCATCGGCGACGACACGATAAGCCGCCCGCCCTCGGAGGGGGCCTGACCGTCGATCCTGAACTGGGACGAAGCGGCCAGCGCGACCCCCACCCCCACGAATGAAGGGCGGCCTCGAGCGCCCACCGCGCCGCCACCCCCGCGTAGTCGGGACGGTGCTCGGCGTAGGCGACCGCCGCCGCGCCGAACGACGGCTGAGTCGCGCGTCCTCGTCCACGCGAAAACCGTAGCTGCTCGCTACGGATTCGTGGCCCGGACGCTGCGAACGATCGACACCGGGACTCCCGCGCCGATACGGCTCGCCAGCCAGGCAATCGCTCGCGGGGCGAGGCGGATGCAGCCATGCGAGGCGGCGGTGCCGAGGGTGCCGCTCAAGTGGTCGGTCCCGTGAAGGGCGATCTGGCCGGGGCCGCCGTCGAATTCCTGCAGGACGTTCGAGCGGGCGCTGGTCGCCAAGGCGAATGGAGCGCCCGGCGCGCTTGGTGAGAGTCGGAGCGCCTCTTCGACGAAGAAGGTGCCGCGCGGAGTCGGGGTCGACGCCTTGCCGACGATTGCCGGGAACCGGCGGACGACGCGACCTTCGCGAGAGACGATCACCCGTCGCGCCGACAGCGAGACGACGATCCGCCACGGGGTCGAGGTCGACCGGGTGCGAGCGGCGGCGATCCAGCCGGTGTGGCCGTTGGGCCGGCCCGGCAGTCGCACCCGCAGCCAGGCGTCACCCGGACCGCCGTGGCCGAGCACCGGCAGCACGGTCCTGCCGCGGGTGAGCGGCCGCCGCGCCGCCACCCCTTCGATGCGCCCACCGTCGGCGTTCGGCGCGCGGCGGGCGACGTGGTCGCCGAGCAGAACCACCAAGGCCTGCGGGGCGGCCGCCCGGGGCGCGGGCGCGGGCGCG
>JAOPZF010000253.1 GCA_025964255.1 Solirubrobacterales bacterium
CCGACACAGCGGGTGGCACTGTAGGGGGGACCGTTGCTGAGGAAGCTTTAGCTACCGGAGGCAACGGTGGGTCCCCTGCAGTGACAGGACCCGCTGTCTGCGACATTGATCCCTTGTCGTCTCCAACCACGGCAATCGGCGCCCCGATCGGCAGCGTGTCCCCCTCCTCCGCGAACACCTCCGTAAGCGTCCCCGCCACATCGCTCTCGTACGCCATGTTCGCCTTGTCGGTCTCAATTTCCACGAGCTCATCCCCGACCGCCACCTCGTCCCCGATCTGCTTCATCCACTTGAGCACCGTCCCCTCCTCCATCGAGTCCGACAGCCGCGGCATGACGATCTCGGCCATCAGGGCATCGCCCCCTCGAGCGTCGCCAAGGCGGCGGAAACGATGTGCTCCTGGTGCGGGATCGCCGCCTGCTCGAGGCGTTTGGAGTAGGGCATGTGGACGTCGGCGCCGGTGACTCGCTGGGGCGGCGCGTCGAGGTGGTCGAAGGCTTGCTCGGTGATCAGGGTCGAGAGGTTGGCGCCGACGCCGCCGTGCGGCCAGCCCTCCTCGACGATCACCACGCGGTTGGTCTTCGCGACCGAGTCGAGGATCGTGTCGAGGTCGAGCGGGCGCAGGGTGCGCGGGTCGATCACCTCGGCCGAGACGCCGTGATCGCGCGCCAGCGTCTCCGCCGCCTCCATCGCCACGTTCGCCATCTTGAGGATGCCGACGATGGTCACGTCGGTCCCCTCGCGGCGCACCTTCGCCTGGCCGAAGGGCAGCAGCTCGTCGCCGCCGTCGACCTCGCCTTTGATCCCGTAGAGGCTCTCGTGCTCGATGAAGATCACCGGGTTGTCGTCACGGATCGCCGACTTGAGCAACCCCTTCGCGTCCCCGGGCGTCGACGGGCAGGCGACGAGCAGGCCCGGCACCTGGAGGTAGAGCGCCTCGAAGCTGTGCGAGTGGGTCGGCCCGAGCTGGTGCCCGCCGCCGCCCGGCATCCGGATCACCATCGGCACCTTCGCCTGGCCGTTGAACATGTAGGGGATCGCGGCGGCGTGGTTGACGATCTGGTCGAGCGCCAGGAGGGAGAAGTTCACCGTCATCAGCTCGACGATCGGACGCAGGCCGTTCATCGCCGCACCGACGCCCGCCCCGACGATCGTGTTCTCGGAGATCGGCGTGTCGCGGACGCGGCGCTCGCCGAACTCGTCGAGCAGGCCGTCGGTCACCTTGAAGGCGCCGCGGAAGACGCCGACGTCCTCGCCCATGACGAAGACCGACTCGTCGCGGCGCATCTCCTCGGCCATCGCGTCGCGCAACGCCTCCCGCATCCGCAGCTCGGCCATCAGCCTTCGCGCTCCTCGGTCGCGTCGACTTCCCGCGCGCTCGCCGGCTCGCCCTCGAGCTCCCCCGGATCGCTCCCGGTCCGTGACGCGGTGTTGTCCTGGGCGTCGCCCTCGACCGCCGGATTGGGACGCTCGCCCTCCTCCTCGACCTCGGCGTAGGCGGCGCCGGCCTCGGCCAGCTCCCGGGCAGCCGCAGGCATGTCGGCCTCGTGCTCGCCGCGGTGAGGCTCCGGGCTGCGCTCGTCGACCGCGTACCAGCCGCCGGGGTAGTCGGTCAGCGCGTAGAGGCTCTCGTACATGGTGTCGAGCGCCGGTTCCGGCGAGGCGTCGGCGAACTCGACCGCCGCGAGGACCGCCGCCTCGGCCGCGTCGCGCGCCTGCCCGACCTCACGCTCGCCCAGCACCCCCGCCTCGACACAGCGCCGCCCGAAGCTCTCGATCGGGTCTTTCTCGCGCCACTCCTCGACCTCCTCGCGCTCCCGGTACACCTCCGGGTCGGCGGCGGAGTGGCCGCGGTAGCGGTAGGTGACGACCTCGATCAGCGTCGGCCGTTCTTCTTCGCGCGCTGTGGCGAGCCCCTCCGCGACCCCCTCGCGCACCGCGACCACGTCCATGCCGTCGATCCGCGTCCCCGGCACTCCGTAGCCCTCGGCCTTCTTCGAGAGGTCGGTCTGGGCCGAGTGCCGCTCGATCGACGTCCCCATCCCGTAGAGGTTGTTCTCGACCAGGAAGAGGACCGGCAGCGTCCACAGCGCCGCCAGGTTCATCGTCTCGCCGAAGTTGCCGGTGTTGGAGGCGCCGTCGCCGAACATGCAGACGGTGACCGCGTCTTCGCCCTTGTACTGGGACGCGAGCGCCAGCCCGGCCGCGATCGGCAAGTTGCCGCCGACGATCCCGTAGCCGCCCATGAAGCGCCGCTCGGCGTCGAAGATGTGCATCGAGCCGCCGCGCCCGCCGCTGGTGCCGTCGACCCGGCCGAAGATCTCCGCCATCACCTCGCGCGGGTCGGTGCCGCGGGCGATCGCGTGGCCGTGGGTGCGGTAGGTGCCGATCAGGAAGTCCTCGTCGCGCATCACCGAGGTGGTGCCGACGATCGTCGCCTCCTCACCGATCGCGAGATGGAGGAATCCGCCCGCTTTGGCCCGCTGATACTGGCGCCCCGCCTCCTCCTCGAAGCGCCGGATCAACGCCATGCGCGCGAGCAGCTCGTAACACGTCGCGGCGTCGGGGAGGCTCGGCACGGGACCCACCATAGGAGCCTTGCCCCGATCACTCAAGGGGCTACGCGGAGGCGGCGGCCTCGACGGCGTCCTCGAGCCGATCGTCCCCCCAGAAGACCTCCTTGCCGACCCGCACCGCGGGGACGCCGAAGACGCCGGCCTCGGCGGCGGCATCGGTCGCGGCGCGCAGGCCGTCTTTGACGATCAACGTCTTCACCGCCGATTCGAGCGCCCGCGGGTGGAGCTCGCAGGCGGCGGCGGCGATCAGCACGTTCTCCGGGACCGTCAGGTCTTTGCCCGCGGCGAACTGCTGGCGGAAGGCGGCGAGGCTGAAGGAGACGGTGCGGCCGGTCTGCTTGGCGAAGGTCGCGACCCGCATCGCGTTCAGCATTTCACCGGGCCAGGGGTCGGGCCACAGGATCGGCGGCAGCCCGTACCGGGCGGCCCGCTCCTCGATCTCCGCGATTCCTTCGGCGCGCGCCTCGGTCAGCGCCCAGGACCCGCGGTCGAACTGACGGAACAGTCCGCCGAGCAGGACCGGCTGCCACTCCGGCTGCTCCAGCCCGGCCTCGGTGAAGAGCCCCGAGATCCGCTCCGCCGACAGATAGGCATAGGGAGATCCCAGGTCGTAATAAAAGACGGCGCGCTCGGGCATGGGGCGATTATCGCGGCACGTCCGCCCAGCTGTTCCTTATGCCGGAATAGTGGCGAAAAGGAACAGCTGGGCGAGGGGGCTAGGCGTGGATCGCCCAGCCGTCGACCGCCCTGGCCGCATCCAAGACCGCCTCCGAGACCGTCGGGTGCGGGTGGACGATCCGCTGCAGCTCCGGCGCGCCGCCCTCGAGCGCCATCACGGCGACCAGCTCGGCGATCATGTCGCAGGCCCGGTTGCCGACGATGTGGGCGCCGAGGACCTCGCCGTACTTGGCGTCGATGACGAGCTTGACGATCCCGTCTTTGTCGTCGTAGACCGTCCCGGCACCCTCGCCGGAGATTTTCTGTTTGCCGATCTTCACCTCGTGGCCCGCCTCTTTGGCGGCCGCCTCGGTGAGGCCGACGCTCGCCACCTGCGGGTGGGTGAAGGTCGCGCCGACCATCAGCTCCTGGTTGACCGGCTCGGTCTCGACCCCGGCGATCTTCTCGGCGGCGACGACACCCTCCTCCTCGGCCTTGTGGGCGAGGGCCTTCTTGTTGACCAGGTCGCCGATCGCGAAGACCTTCGGGTTGGTCGTCTGGCCGAAGCCGTCGACCTTGATCTTGCCCCGCTCGCCGATCTCGACCCCGGCCGCGGAAAGGTTCAGCGCCTCGGTGTCGGGACCGCGCCCGCCGGCGACGCAGAGGTAGTCGACCTCGGCCGACTTGTCGCCGTAGGTGAACTTGACCGAGCCCGAGCCGACCTCGACGTTCTCCACCGGCGCCCCGGTCGAGATCTCGATGCCTTCTTTCTTGAAGACCCGTTCGACGACTTTGGCGATGTCTTTGTCCTCGGCGGGGAGGATCTGCGGCAGCATCTCGATCAGGATCACCTCGGTGCCGAGGCGGTGGTAGGCGGAGGCGAGCTCCGAGCCCGACGCGCCCGCGCCGACGACGGCGATCTTCTTCGGCTGCTCGGTCAGCGACCAGGCGCCCCAGGTGTCGACGACGCGGCCGCCGAACTCGACGCCGGGGATCGGCAGGGCCACCGAGCCGGTGGCGACGATCACGCCCTTGGTCGCCTCGTAGACCTCGCCGCCGACCGACACGTTGCCCTCGGCGGTCAGCGAGCCCTCGCCCTCGATCATCGTGATCTTGTTTTTGTCCCAGAGGAATTTGACCCCGCCGGAGAGCGATTCCGAGACCTTGGCGCGGCGCGCCTGCAGGGCGGGCCAGTCGATCGCCACGTCGCCGACGATCCCGAGCTCGGCGCCGTTCTTGGCCTCGTCGTAGATCTCCGCCGAGCGGAGGATCGTCTTCGCCGGGATGCAGGCGTAGTTGAGGCAGCGGCCGCCGGCTTTGTCGCGCTCGACGACGGCGGTCTTCATTCCCAGTTGGGCGGCACGGATCGCGGCGACATAACCGCCCGGGCCACCCCCGATCACGATGACATCGAAGCTCTCTGGCATGTATACAAATCTATAGAACCGCGTCGGGCTACTGCTGTGGCGGGACGCGGTCCGGCATCTGGATCCGCGCCATCGCTTTCACCATCATCCAGAAGAGGACGCCGGCGACGACGAGGAGGCCGACGCTGGCGCTGATCTCGGCGATCGAGGTGGCCTCGACCATCAGCCCGTAGACGGCGGTGAAGATGAGGAAGACGAGGACGATCTGGAAGCAGACGACCGCCCAGTAGCGCGCCTTCCACATGCCCCAGGCGAGGATGCCGAGGATGAGGACGGGGAGGAGGATCGTGTTCAGCTTCGGGACCGAGCCGTTCACCTTCACGCCGAGGGCGAAGGTGATGAGGATGGAGGCGACGACGAGGGCCGAGAGGATGGCGCTGAAGGTGACGACCGGAGGCCGCTCGCCCTCGGCCAACGGCACGAGCGCCTCACGCGCCGCCTGGTTGCGGACCTCGGCCTTGGCGTAGCCGGCTTTCATGCGCTCGCGCGCGTCGGGCCGCCCCTTCCGCTTGCGCGGCTCAGCCACCGGGCGCCACGCCCCTGGTGGAGCCCTCCGCCTCGAACGATCGGCGCAGCGCTTCGGCGGCGACTTCCGGGTGGGGCGCGTCGCGGATCGCCCGCACCACGCAGAGCCGCTGCGCCCCCGCGGCGACGACCTGGCCGGCGTTGAGCGGCCCGATCCCGCCGATCGCGAAGAACGGTTTCGTCGCGACCTGCGAGGCGTGCGTCACCAGCTCCAGCCCGACCGCGGCGCGCCCGGGTTTCGTCGGCGTCTCCCAGACCGGCCCGACGGCGAAGTAGTCGATGTCGCGCGCGTCGGCCGCCGCGATCTGGTCCTCGGAGTGGGTCGACTGGCCGATGATCGCGTTGGCCCCGAGCACCGCCCGCGCCTCCTCGACCGAGGCGTCGTCCTGCCCCACGTGCACCCCGTCGGCGTCACAGGCGCGTGCCAGATCGGGGTCGTCATTGACGATGAAGATCGCCGAATAGGTGTCGGCGATGCGACGGAAGGTCGACGCGGCGCGTTCGATCTCGGCCCGGCCGAGCTGCTTCTCGCGCAGCTGCACGATGTCGACGCCGCCGCCGAGCGCCGCCCGCAGCAGCGGTTCGGGATCGACGCCGTTCGGCCGCGCGTCGCAGACGAAGTAGAGGCGCGCGGTGCGCAGCCGCTCGCGCAGCAGCGGGCCATTGCCCTCGGGGGGAGAAAAGCTCACCACTCGATTATGGCCGGCCGCCGCGCTGAAGTAGCATCGAAGGCCGAACGGGAGCCCTACGAAGCAGGGGCTGAGAGGGTGACATCGAGGTCACCGACCGTCTGACCTGATCCGGGTAATGCCGGCGGAGGCAATGTCGTGAGCGGTAGCGGTCCCCAAAGTTTCGATGCGGTGTTCGTAGGCGGAGGCGTCATCGGCCTGGCGTCCGCCTGGCGCGCCACCCAGGCCGGGGCGCGGGTGTGCGTGCTGGAGCGGGCCGAGCCGCCCGCCGGGGCGACCAACGTCGCCGCCGGGATGCTGGCGCCGGTGGGCGAGCTCTCTTATGGAGAGCGCGACCTGTTGACGATGATGCTGGCGAGCGGCGCCCTCTGGCCCGATTTCGTCGCCGAGGTCGAGGCGGCGAGCGGGATGTCGACCGGCTTCCGCGCGACCGGCGCGCTGCACGTGGCGCTCGACCGCGACGAGGCGGGCGAGCTTCGCCGCCAGCACGAGCTGCAGCAGGAGCTGGGGCTTGAGGCCGAGTGGCTGACCCCGACCCGCTGCCGCGAGTTGGAGCCCGGCCTGACCCCGACCTTCGTCGGCGGCGTGCTGGCGGGCGCCGATGCCTCGGTCGATCCCCGGGCCTTGGCGCTCGCGCTGGCCGCGGTACTCCGTGAGGCCGGAGGCGAACTCCGCACCGGCACCGAGGTAGTCGACGGCCTCTGGGACGGCGAGCGCCTCGTCGGCGTCCGCACCGCTCCGTCCGGCGAACTCTTAGCCGTTGGTAACCCTGTGGGTGACAAAGGTCTAAGGGTTGACGTCCACGCCGACACCGTTGTCCTGTGCAACGGTGCCTGGTCGGGGCAGACGCCCTGGCTCCCGGCCGAGGCCCGTCCCAATGTCAGGCCGGTGAAGGGCGAGGTGATCGAGCTGCGACCGCGCGCGGGCGAGCCCGTCCCGGCGGAGCGGATCATCGCCTCCGAGCGCATCTACCTGGTGCCGCGCACCGATGGTCGGCTGATCGCCGGCGCCACCCAGGAAGAGCGTGGCTTCGACACCACCGTCACCGCCGGCGGCGTCCACGAACTGCTGCGCGAGGCCTACCGCGTTCTCCCCGACGTCGCCGAGATGGAGCTGGTCGGCATGGTCGCGGGCCTGCGCCCCGGCACCCCGGACAACCTGCCGATCGTCGGCCGCGGCGCCGTCGACGGCCTGGTCCTCGCCACCGGCCACTTCCGCAACGGGATCATGCTCGCCCCGATCACCGCCGATGCCGTCGCCGCGACCCTCGCCGGCGAGTCCGTCCCCGCTTCGATGACCTCCGCCGATCCCAACCGGTTGTCCTTAGTCGCCCACAGGGCTACCAAGGACGACGGGTTGGCCGGCGAGCACACCTTGGGGGCGACGCGATGAGGATCGAGCTGAACGGCGAGCCGGCGGAGCTCGCCGAGACGGCGACGCTGGTCGAGGCGGCACTCGCGGCCGGGGCGCCGGAGTCGCGGCGCGGCGTCGCGATCGCGCTCGACGGCGAGGTCGTCCCGCGCTCGGAGTGGGGGACGACGCCGCTGCGCGAGGGCGCCGCGGTCGAGGTCCTCGCCGCGATCCAGGGCGGGGCGGAAACGTGGACGCTCGGCCAGCGCGAGTGGTCGTCGCGACTGATCGCCGGCACCGGCGGCTTCCGCTCGCTCGAGCAGATGGAGGCGGCGCTCGCCGCCGCGGGCACCGAGATCGTCACCGTCGCCCTGCGCCGCATCGACCCGACCC
>JAOPZF010000161.1 GCA_025964255.1 Solirubrobacterales bacterium
TCTCCACCTGGGGGATCACGTTGAAGGCGATCTGGTGCGGTTAGACCGCCGGGGCCGGCGGCTCCTCGCCGGCGAGGATCTCCCGCGCCTGCGCGCGTAGCTCTTCGATCGCCTACTGCACGGTCCCCGAGACCGCCTGATAGCTGGAGACGACGAAGCGCTCCAGCCCGACCGCCCGGTGGATCGGCGCCAGCGCCATCATCATCACCATCGTCGTGCAGTTCGGGTTGGCGACGATGCCTTTGTGGTGCTCGGCCGCCTCGTCGTTGACGCCCGCGACGACCAGCGGCACGTCCTCGTGCATCCGCCAGAAGCTGGTGTTGTCGACCACCGTCGCCCCCGCCGCGGCGAAGCGCGGCGACCATTCGGAGCTGACCTGGCCACCCGGCGAGGAGAGGATCACGTCGAAACCCTGGATCGACTCGTCGCTCAGCCTCTGCACGGTCAGCGTGCGGCCGCCCCACTCGAGCTCTTTGCCCGCCGAGCGCACCGACGCGAACGCCACCACCTCCGAGGCCGGGAAGCCCCGGTCGTGGAGCGCCGCCAGGATCGTCGTCCCGACCGCGCCGGTCGCACCCATCACCCCGACTCTGTAGCCGTCGCCCGCCATCTTCTCGGCCGCCCTCAGCCGGCGACCGTCGGCCGGTGCTCGGCACCGGTCGGGTCTTCGGGACGAACCGCGTCGGGCCCCAGCTCGAAGGCTCGGTGCAGGGACTTGACCGCGTCGGGGACGCGATCGGCGGCGATGACGCAGGAGATCTTGATCGGCGAGGTGGAGATCATCTCGATGTTGATCCGCTCCTCGCCGAGGACCTCGAAGACTTTGGCGGCGACGCCCGGGTGCGAGCGCATCCCGGCGCCGACGATCGAGACCTTGCCGATCGCCTCGTCGGTCCGCATCTCCAGCGAAACCCCGTCGAGCCCCTCGATCACGTCGCGCGCGGTCGCAAGGTCGGCGCGGTCGACGGTGAACGAGAGGTCGGCGAGCTGATCGTCGCCCACCGGCTCGTTCTGGATGATCACGTCGACGTTGACGTTGGCCCCGGCCAGGGCGGTGAAGATGCGGCCCGCGACCCCGGGCTCGTCGCGGACGCCGCGCAGCGTCACGCGCGCCTCGGCGTTCGAATGGGTGACGGCGGTGACGAAAGGTTGCTCCATGGTCTCTTCCTCCGAGATGACGAGGGTACCGGGGCCGTCCTCGATGCTGCTGCGGCAGTGGATCTGGACCCCGTGGTTACGGGCGTACTCGACCGAGCGCAGCTGCAGCACCCCGGCGCCCGAGGCCGACATCTCGAGCATCTCCTCGAAGGAGACCGTTTCTAGCTTGCGCGCCTCGGGGACGAGGCGCGGGTCAGCGGTGAAGACCCCGGCGACGTCGGTATAGATTTCGCAGACGCCCGCCTGGAGCGCCGCCGCCAGCGCCACCGCGGTGGTGTCGGAGCCGCCGCGCCCCAGCGTGGTGACGTCGCGGCTGTCGGTCGACACTCCCTGGAAGCCGGCGACCAGCACGATCCGGTCTTGGTCGAGCGCCTGGCGGATGCGGTCGGCGCGCACGTCGATGATCCGCGCCTTGGTGTGGACCGAGTCGGTGACGATCCCCGCCTGCGAGCCGGTCAGCGAGATCGCCTCGTGGCCCATGTCGTGGATCGCCATCGCGCAGAGCGCGCAGGAGATGCGCTCGCCGGTCGAGAGCAGCATGTCCATCTCGCGGGCGACCGGGCGGTCGGAGATTTCGTGCGCCTGGGCGACCAGCTCGTCGGTCGTCTTGCCGCGGGCCGAGAGCACCGCGACCACGCGTTTGCCCTTTTCGCGCGCGGCGACGATACGCCTGGCGGCGTGTTTGATCTGGTCCGGTCCGGCCACCGAGGTGCCGCCGAACTTCATCACGACTATTTCCGGTCCCTGCGAGGGCACGATCACTGAGGATAGAGAGCGGTCAAGGGTTGCCGTCCCTTCGCCGATAAACCGGGGTGTAGTGGAGCCGAAGACGAGCCAGATGCCGATAGTAGGAGCCGATTCCGGCATGGCCCCCCAGGGCGGCCGTCTGCTGGTCGCGAGCCGCCTCGCGACCTCGCTCTCGCGCGCCGCGTCGGTCGAAACCGTCGCCCGCGAGGCGGTCCGCACGCTCCACGAGTCCTTCGACTACTACCTCGCCGTGGTCCAGCGGCTCGATCCCGACGGGGTCCTGCGCGTGGTCGCCCTGGCGGGGCCGTCGGCCGCCGAGGTTGAGAACCTGCTCGCGCACGGCCAACGGGTCGAGATCGGCGTCAACGGGCGCGTCGCCCGCACCGGCCGTCCGGCGATGGTCAACGACACCAGCGTCGACCCCGACTACCTCGGCCGCGCCGACGGTAAGAACCCCGGCTCGCAGCTCTCGCTGCCGATTGTCGTCGCCGAGTCGAACTGGGGCGTGCTGAACCTCGAACAGCGCGCCCGCGGCGCCTTCGACGAGGAAGACCTGCTGCTCGCGCACGTGGTCGCCGGCCAGATCGGCGCCGCGATCCACCGATGCCAGCTGGTCAGTGAACTCGAGGACGCCTTCCTCACCACGATCGGCGTGATCTCCGATGCGGTCGAGCTGCAGGACTCCTACACCGCCAGCCACGCCAACGAGGTCGCCGAGCTGGCGGTGCGGGTCGGCGAACGGCTCGGGGTCGCGGGCGCCGAGCTCGACCGGCTCCACTACGGCGCACTCCTCCACGACGTCGGCAAGATCGGCATCCCGGCCGAGATCCTGCGCAAGCCCGGCCCGCTCACCGACGTGGAGCGCGGTCGCATGGACGAGCACACGGCGATCGGCGCCCGGATGCTCGAGCGGATCCCTTTCCTCGCCCCGGTCGCGCCGCTGGTCCGCTCCGCGCACGAGCGCCACGACGGCGGCGGCTACCCCGACGGCCTGGCGGGCGAGCAGATCCCTCGCGGGGCGATGGTGATCGCCACCTGCGACGCCTTCCACGCGATGACCTCTGACCGCACCTACCGCAAGGCGATGAGCGTCACCACCGCCGAAGCGGAGCTGCGCGACCACGCCGGCACCCAGTTCGAGCCGAGCGTCGTCGAGGCGCTGCTCGCCGAGCTCGCCGGGCGTTCCCGCCCAGGCGCCTAGCCGAGCGCGCGCCGCTGACGCTCAGCTACCGCCAAGGTTCCCGAGCATCGCCTGTTCGGCCATCCGGATCAGGCCGAGGCCGCTGTGGGGGCGCATGTCACTGGAGCGCACGCGGACGTGGGAGCCGTGCGGCCCGATCACCTCGACGATCGTGCAGACGTCGCCGATTTCGCATTCGTCGCCGTAGTCGGCCTCGATCGCCTCCATCTGCTCCGCCACGACTTTGCCGATCTTGCTCTGGTCGAGCATGCACCCCTCCTGTCCGGTCTTCCGATTCCGGCTCTGACGATAGGTGATCACGGCGCCGACGCCCCGTCGTCAGGGCGATTCCACAGCATCTCGATCGACTTCGGTCCTTTCTTGACCGGAAATCCGACAATTCACGACACCGTTACAGAGAGCCGCCGGCGGTCCCATTAGATGGGTCGCCTTGCACTACGTACTGCTCGCCCTGCTCGGTCTCGTCGTCGGCACCTTCGGAACCCTGATCGGGGCGGGCGGCGGCTTCATCCTCACGCCGGACCGACGATCAGGAAGTTCCTCGGTGTCGCGCTGCTGGTCCTGGGATCCGACTGGTCTCAGCGCTTGGCTGACTTCGCCTTCTTTTCCGCGGCTTCCGTTTCGACTTCTTCGGCGGAGCGGAAGAGGCTCGGGCTCAGGATCGGCACCGCTTCTTCGGTCGCGTAGCCGAGCGGTTCGACGCCGAACATCTTCTCCAGCGACTTCAACAAGGTGAAGTGGTTGGCGTATTCGAATTCTTCGACTTTGCCAGCTTCGACGTAGGGCGAGATCATCAGCAGCCCCACCTTGCCGCCACCGCCGGTTTCGAGCACCGATTCCTCGGTGTACTTGGCGGGTTCGGCTTCGGCTTCGAGTTCCGTCGCGGCTTCGGTGGTCGAGGTCGGGGAAGTCGAGGTTTCCGTAGTCGACGTCGGCGGCGCCGCGGCCGGCTGGATCCCTGCGGCAACGAGGTTCGGGTAAGACGGCGCCAGGCAACAGCCGCTCGGGTCGGCGTTGTCGCCCGCCTGCGGAGCCTGCGCCGAGGTGATCAGGATCATCCCGCCTTCTTCGTAGGCGGGCGAGGACATGATCGCCGGCACCAACGTCTTCAGCTCTTCGGTGATCCCCTGAGCACCCTCCGGGGCCCCGGGTTCGCATTCGAGTTCCCCGCCGGAGTGACAGGCGTTGGGGAAGATCAACGACAGCGCGGGCGTCGCCTTCTTGAACTGGAGGTCGTGAGTCAGCAGTTCGTACCCGACGTCGTGCTTTTCACATTCTTCGCCTTCGGCGATCGCCGAGAAGTAGACGACCGGGTTGCGCCAGTTCGCGTACTGATCGCCGGGCCCAGGAGTCGCCCCGTCGGGGCCGCCGAGAGTCGGCTTGCGGCAGCGGAACGGCTGGCCGATCGCGCCGCCGTTTTCCATGTCCTCGACGTAGGCGCGCCAGGTCAGTCCCTTTTCTTCCAGCTGGGTCGGCAGCGATTTGACTTCTTTCCCGTAGACGCAGCCGGTGCCTTCGACCCGTTCGGCGGTTTCGGACACCGTGCCCGGCGTGATCGCCGTGTAGTTCGGGCAGTTGGCCGTGGTTTCGGCGGTCGGGCCCTGGCCGCTCAGCAGCGCGATCTCGTTGGCGAGGACGCCGCCGGTGACGCCGTAGTAGTTCGGGAGGAGCTCGCCCTTGCCCGGCAGCACCCGCGAGAGGTAAGGCGCTTCGGCGGTCGTCCCGTAAGTGCTTTCGTAGCTGTTTTCGCCGAGCACGATGAGGAAGGCGTGCTTGATTTCGGGCAGCTTTTCCGCGGCTTCTTCTTCTTCGCGTTCTTTCTGTTCCCGTTCCGTCGCTTCGATCGATTCTTTGAGCGGATTGGGTTCTTCCCCTTCCGCCTGCGGTTCTTCGATCGCTTCTTCCGGCAGCGAGGGGACCACTTCTTCCGGCAGGGCTTCTTCGAAGACTTCGGGCGCGGGTTCTTCCGGCGCTTCGGCGAAGGCTTCTTCTTCGGGGGCTTCTTCGACTTCTTCTTTCGGTTCTTCCGGCGCCGGCGCTGCCGCGTGGTGCGGGTACTCGAGGATCAGCGTCGAGATCGGCGCCGAGGAGGCGACTTCGCTCATCGCCGAGCCGAGCCCGACGCCGAGGGCCAGCATCCCGATCACCGCGATCGCGATCGCCGGCGGCGAGGGCATCCACGACCAGCCGCCCTTCTCACCGTCGCCGTCACCTTTCGGTTTCGAGCCCTTCGCTCCGGCCGCCGCGGCGATCCCCTTGCCCTTCGCCCCGAGCGCGCCGAGAGTCGAGGCGACCGCTCCGGGCAGGCGGCCGCGGCGCGCGCCGCAATTCAGGCAGTAGCGCTGGTCCGGCGCCAGGGGGTTGCCGCACTCGGTGCAGGTCGCCCGCCCCGCCGGGTCGGGGACATGGTCATCTTTGCGGTCAGCCACGTTTGAAGCCGATTATCGGAGTCCCCAAGAGCCCGGATGTAAAGATTTTGCATCGACGAGCTTCCGCCTGCGAAGCGGAATTCCGGCAGTTATTCACAACTCTTAAACACCGGCGGAGGGCCGGCATCTGAAGATTGCTTCGTGAGTGCCGGTTCCGAGCAGACCGAGCCGGCGACGCCGGTTCCCTCCACGCCCCCGTCCGAGCCCGCCGCCCCGCCGGTGATGCCGTCGATGGCGGCCTTCGGCGGCAACGAGTCGTGCCCCAACTGCAACGCGCGGATGGCGGCCGATCAGCGCTACTGCCTGAACTGCGGCCACCGCCGCGGTGACCCGCGCCTCCCCTTCATGGACGCCGTCGTCTTCATGGAGTCGATGAACTCGGCTCCCGGCGGCGCCGGAGGCGCGACCCCTCCCCCGCCGCCGGCCCAGTCGGGCGGCTCGAACAACAAATGGAACGCCAACGCGGCCCTGATCGCCGGCGTCGCGACGCTGGTCCTGGCGATCGGCGTCGGCTTCCTGATCGGCCGCACCGGCCACAACGACAACAGCAGCGCCGGCAACGGCGGCGGCGAAGTCAAGGTCGTACAGATCGGCGGCGCCGGGGCCGGCGCCGAATCCGCAGCCGCCCCCGAAGCCGAAGCGCCCGCGGCGGGAGGTGGCAGCGAAACCTCGACCGGGTCCAAGGGCGAAGGCGGCAAGGCCAAGGGAAAACCGGCAGCGGAAAAGGCGCCTTCCGAAAAGTCAAACATCAAAGAAGACTCGAAGGAAGCAGAAGAACTGGCCAAGGAAGCGACCAAAGAAGCCCTTCATACGAAAGAAGGCATCAAGATCGAATCCAAAGTCGAAGTCGGCGGCAAATGTGAAAAGGGCGCTGCCGGCTGCAGCAAAAGCGGCGAATTCACGGGTAACTTCTTCGGCGAATGAGACTTCCTGGCTCGAAAAAATCCGGCCCCGGCGCGTCGACCAAATCGCCGCCGCCGCCTGGCGCGGCGCCGCCCGACGGCCGTCCCACCTCATTCACCGCCGCCGCGGGCACCGTCCGCGCGGGCGGCCCGCCGCCGAACAAGACGCTCGGGTCGGCCCAGGGCGAGGAGTTCATCGTCGATCTCAAACGGCGCCGCGAGCAGCTGGTCGCCCGGGTCGCCGAGCTCCAGTGGGACCTCGGCGGGCTGACCTACGAGATGGCGATCCGCAACACCATCCGCGTCGAGGTGCTGGTCAAGCGGGCCGCCGAGCTGCAGGACGCCGACGCCGAACTGAACGAGGTTGAACGAATCCTCCGCATGGAAGAGTCGGCGACCGCGGGCGCCTGCCCAAGCTGCGGCGCCCCCCACTCGAGCGGCGCCACCTTCTGCTGGCAGTGCGGCAAACCGTTGCTCGAGCAGGTCTCAGGCGACACCATCGTCCGCAGCTAGCAAGTCGATCCGTTCGCGTCCGACGGCGCGGACGCACGGCCGTTGGTGGCTGACGCCCGAAGCCAAGGGACGCGGCCATCTCGGCCACGGCCCGGGCAGGCAGTGGCCGTGGCCGAGACGGCCGGGAGTGCGGGGAGAGGCCACGGGTTCGGGCGTCTTCCGTCGGGAAGCAGCGCGTGGTCCGTCACGAAGCGGCGGGTTCCGTGACGAAGACCCATGGAACGTCACGGTTCGGTCCCCATTCCACAACGCCCCCGCGACGACTGTGCACTTAGACCCCCTGTAGGGGTGACAACTGCACAGTCGTCGCGACCCCTGATGTGGACCTGTGACGTTCCCCGCAGAACCATCACGGAAGCGTGGAGTTCCTAGCCGACCGGTGACGGAAGTCCGGAGATCGTGGCTAACCCGTGGACTTCCCTGAATCTCCCTCCCGTCCCGGGCGTCTCGTGGCGGCCACAGCCGGCCCGGGCCGCCACGAGACGCCCGGGACGCAACTCGGACGGGCGGAGGAGCCCGTCGACTACCCGAAGCGGCCCATCACGTAGTCGCGGGTGCGGGGGTCGCGGGGGGCGCCGAAGATCTTCTCGGTGTCGTCGAACTCGATCAGTGAGCCGATCGGCTTCTCTCCGCGCGTCTCGAGGCTGAAGAACGCGGTGCGGTCGGCGACCCGCGCCGCCTGCTGCATGTTGTGGGTGACGATGACGATCGTGAAGCGGCCTTTGAGGCTGTGGATCAGTTCCTCGATCGCGCCGGTGGCAATCGGGTCGAGCGCCGATGCGGGCTCGTCGAGGAGGAGGACGTCGGGTTCGATCGCGATCGCGCGGGCGATGCAGAGGCGCTGCTGCTGGCCGCCCGAGAGGCCGAGCGCGGAGTCCTTTAGGCGGTCTTTGACCTCCTCCCAGAGGGCCGCGCCGCGGAGTGCTTTCTCGACCCGCTCGGAGAGCCCCTGGCGCATGCCGAGGTTGCGCGGCGCCCAGGCGATGTTGTCGTAGATCGACTTCGGGAAGGGGTTCGGTTTCTGGAACACCATCCCGATCCGCCGCCGCACCTCGACGGTGTCGACGTTGGACCCATAGATGTCGTGCCCGTGATAGCGGATCTGGCCCTCGATGCGGAAGCTCGGGACGGAGTCGTTCATCCGGTTGAGGCTGCGCAGAAAGGTCGTCTTGCCGCAGCCGGAAGGGCCGATCAACGCCGTCACCTGGCCGCGCCGGATCTTCATCGAGACGTCGATCAGCGCCTGTTTGGAGCCGTAGAAGATGCCCACCTTCTCGGCGTCGAACACCGACTCGGGGGCGACGTGGAAGTGCGCCTCGGCGGCGCTCTCGGTCGCCGCCGGCGCACCGATCACGCCGGGCAGCGGTTCGGTCCGGATGCGGACCCGCCCCGGCGCCTTGGGCCTGCCGTTGGTGCTACGGGCCGCGTCGAAGGTGTGGTCGTCGATGCTCATCTGGTCAACTTCCTTTTGCTGCGATTGAGGAGGGCGCGGGAGCTGAGCCCGAGGACGAGGATGATCGCGATCAGGATCAGCGAGAGGCCCCAGGCCTCGGTGAAGCCTTCGGGATTCGCTTCTTCGGAGAGCTGGAAGATCTTCACCGGAACACTGGGCAACGGTTCGAGGGGGTTGAGGTGAAAGGTATCGCCGCCGCCAAGTGAGGTGATCAGGAGGACCGGCGCGGTCTCTCCGGCGGCGCGAGCGACTGAGAGCAGCGTGGCGGTGACGATGCCGCCGGTCGCCGCCGGGAGGATGATCGTCAGCACGCTGCGCCAGCGGGCGACCCCGAGCGCATCGGCCGCTTCACGCTGGGCGCCGGGCACCAGGTTCAGCACCTCCTGGGTGCCGCGGGCGATCAGCGGCACCTCGATGATCGCCAGCGCGACCGATGCCTTCCATCCGGCCTGACCCTTGTTCGCGACCAGGAGGATGTAGATGAAGACGGCGACGATGATCGACGGCAGGCCGTTCATCACGTCCATCATCACCTGGACCGGGCGGGTGCTGCGGGGCCCGGAGTACTCGCTGAGGAAGAGGGCGATGAGGACCCCGATCGGCATCGCGATCAGGGTGGCGATGCCGACGATGATCCCGCTGCCGACGAGGGTCGGGCCGATGCCGTCCGGTTCGCCCTTGGTGATGAAGTCCCAGCTGATCGCCTTCACGCCGTGGCTGACGATGGCGATGATCACGATCACCAACACCGCGACGGCGGCGAAGGCGGCGGCGACGGCGAGGCCCTGGATGAAGACGCTGACCCCGTTGCGGCGGCGCAGGTTGCCGGTCGCGACCAGCGGCTGGGTCGGGTCGAACTCCTCCGGCTCCCGCGAGCGTCCGGGCAGCCTCATCGGGCGATCCCTCCGGCTTCGCCCCAGCGACGGCCGATCCAGCTCGCCATCACGTTGGCGCCGACGCCGATCACCAGCAGCAGCGCCGCCAGGTAGTAGAGCGATGCCGTGTGGAGGCCGTTCACCGGGCTGTTGAACTGCAGGGCGATGATCGAGGCCATCGTGCCGCCGTTCTTGAACAGCGACAGGTGCGATTCGGTCCCGCCGCCGATCACCTGGGAGACGGCGATCGCCTCGCCGAGGGCGCGGCCCAGGCCGAGCAGGCAGGCGGCCATGATCCCCGAGAGGGTGCTCGGCAGGACGACGCCGCGGATCACCTCCCAGCGGGTCGAGCCGAGCGCCGCGGCGCCATCCTGGAGCTCGCGCGGCACCGCCGCGAAGAGGTCACGGGTGACCGAGGCGATGATCGGGATCACCATGATCGTCAGGATCAGGCCCGCGTTGAAGACGCTGGCGCCGGTCGTCTGCGGCGAGCCGAATAACGGGATGAAGCCGAAGGTGTTGTGCAGGAACGGCTCGACCGTGCTGACCAGGACCGGGCCGAGGATGATCAGGCCCCAGAACCCGAGGATCACGCTGGGGATCGCGGCGAGCATTTCGACCAGCGGCGAGATCACGTTGCGGACCGCGGCCGGCGCCAGCAGCGCCAGGAAGATGCCGATCGAGATCGCCACCGGGGCACCGATCAGCAGCGCCATCGCCGAGGTGATCAAGGTGCCGAAGATGAGGCCGCGACCACCGAACTTTTCCAACGGCGGTGCCCATTCCTGGTGGGTGATGAAGCTGAAGCCGAACTTGGAGAAGGCCGGCTGAGCGCCTTCGAACACTTCTTTGGCGATCAGGAGCAGGACGACCCCGGCGAGCACTGCCGCCGCGGCACAGGTCACGCGCAGCGCGACGTCGCCGAAGCGGTCGGCGCGTTTGCGGGCGGGACTCTGCCGGTTCGATCGCGCCAGTTTCAGCGACGCCGTACCGGCGGGCGGGGTGGCGCTCATCGCCGCCAATGTAGAGGAGGCCGAGCCCTATCGAAGGGTGAACCCGCCGATTTTCACAAGATTGAAACAACTCGGCATGAGGCGAGTCGGCGTCCCGATTCGTGCCTGACGCGGGGCGTTCTTCACCCTGGGCGCCGTTTACACAGTTGTTACAGACTTGTTACCAATTTTATTCACGAGAATGACACAACATTCGCTTTCAGGGGGGAGAACCTACGCGCCGAAAATCCCACCCTTGAAAGGAAACACTTTTGATTCGCAATAGGTTGCTTGCAATCCTCATCGCGGTCGGAGGAACGGTTGGAGGCACGGCAGCCGTCTCGACCGCGAGCGCTTCGGCCGCGGGCCTCTCGGCCGCCGGATCGACCCTGGTCCAGCCGCTGTTCACCAACTGGATCAATGGCTTCGAAATCAAAGAAGGCATCCCGGTCAAATACTCGGGCGTCGGCTCGGGCGAAGGCATCAAACAGGTCTCGAACCACAACGTCGACATCGGCGCGTCCGACGCCCCGATGACCGCTGAACAGGCCGGCGCTTGCGGCGGCTGCGCGACGATCCCGTGGGCCCTGTCGGCCACCGGCATCGGCTTCAACGTCCCCGGCGTGAAGAAACTGAACCTCTCGGGCAGCGTCCTGGCCGGCATCTACTTCGGCAAGATCACCAACTGGAACGACCCGAAGATCGCCAAGCTCAACCCGAAGGCGAAGCTGCCGAACCTGGCCATCACCCCGGTCTTCCGTTCCGACGGCTCCGGTGACACCTACGCGTTCACCAACTACCTGTCGCGGATCAGCCCCGCCTGGAAATCCGAAGTTGGCGTCGCCACCACGGTCGGCTGGAAGGCCGGTACGGGTGCCAAAGGCAACGCCGGCGTCACCTCGCTGGTCACCAAGACCCCGGGCGCGATCGGCTACATCTCGGCGTCCTACCTGATCGCCGCCGGCCTCGGTGCCGCCGCGGTCGAAAACGCGGCCGGCAACTTCGAGCTGCCGAACCTCGAAAACATCGAGGAAGCTGCTTCGGTGGTCAAGAAGGCCAAGCCGAACTCGGGTATCAGCATCGTGAACCCGCCCAAGAGCGCCTCCAAGGCTTACCCGATCTCGACGTTCACCTACGCGATCGTGCCTTACAACGCTCCGCAGGGCCAGTTCATCAAACAGTTCATCACCTACGCGATCACGAAGGGCCAGAGCTACGGCGCTGCCCTCGACTTCGCGCCGCTGCCGAAGAACGTCCTTTCGGCCGCCAAATCGGCTCTGAACCTCATCAACTAGGTTCACCGCCAGCGCCACCAGGCGCGGCAGTTCCCGCCGGCGCGGGCCTTCGGGCCTCGCGCCGGCTTTTTTGTGGGTAGAAAAGGACGCGGCCGAAGGGTCACAGAAACCCATAGAACGTCACGGTTCGCCCCGGACTCCGTGGCCCCCCGATGTTGATGGGCCGAAAACTCCAGATATAGAGGACTTTTCGGCCCATCAACATTGCGTGGGCACGGAAGGGTGACGAACGTGCCGAACCCCTGACCTTTGCGGCGAGACCCTCACGTCCCGGGCGCCGCGCTAGGCGAAGGCTTGGGAGGCGCGGCGGCGGAGGTCCGCGTTCAGCATCCCGGTGACCTGGCTCGGCGAGTCGCCGGCGGACGGGACCGCGGCGCCGATCAGGCCGCTGGCGCGGAAGCCGAAGAGCGGGGCGACGAAGCCGAGCTCGCGGATCTTGCGGACCAGGGAGACCGCGTCGCGGGTCTCGGCGTTGGGGCCGCAGAGGACGATCGCGGTCGGGTCGAGCGCACCGAGCGCCCGCTCGAGCCGCTCGTCGCCGAGCTCGTTGGAGAGCACGAGGACGCGGAAGCCCGCGCGGCGCAGCGAAAGGTCGAGCGCCTGGGTGTGAACCTCCTCGGCATCGAGCCCCTTGCTCGAGTCGACCAGGAGGATCCCGGCCGGGCGCGAGGCCGCGGAGGCGAGGCGACGGGCGCCGTGCAGCCAGCCGGTCGCCCAGCGGGCGGCGAACTCGAGCTCGGCGGCGGCCGACGGATCGGCGGCGAGCCGGTCGACGGCGGGCAGCAGCAGCTCCTCGACCGTCCGCTCGAGCGGCCGCACGGCGAGGCTTTCCTCGATCGCGCGATCGGCGGCGGACTCGTCGAAGCTCCCGAAGGCGCTGAGGAGCGAGTCGTCACCGACCGGCGCCTGCTGGCGCTGTTCGGCCAGGGCGACGGCGGAAGAGATGTTGCCGGTCTGCGCGAGCGTGTCGCGCAGGGTCTGCAACTCGATCAGGTCGTAGTTGCGGTGATTGCCGGTGGTGCGCTTGGGCGTCGGGAAGCCGTAGCGACGCTCCCAACTCCTCAGGGTGTTGGGGCTGACTCCCAGAACTTCGGCGGCTGCGTTGGTGCGTATACCTGGCATCTGTGGCGGAATCTTGACAGCGGATTCGTAGGTTTACGTCAGTTATCGGCAGATTTGCCGAAACCGTTAGCAATCTTGCAAGACGAATTCTGCGCTGAGACGCTCCGCGAGCGCCGGAAATCGCGGCTTTCAGCCGCGCTCGGAGAGGCCGCCGACGCCCACCGGCTGCCCTACCGCCCGCGCCCGCCACATCGCCGCGTCGGCTTTGTGCAGGAGCTGGTCGGCATCGGCGCCGTGGTCGGGGCAGGCGACGACGCCCGCCGTCACCGCGATCCGCAGGCCGCCCGCCCGCTCGAGCTCGTCGAGCTGGCCGAGCAGCCGCTCGCACATCTGCATCCCTTCAACCGTCCGCAGGTTCGGGGCGAGGACGCAGATCGCCTCCTCCTCGAGCCGGAAGGCTTCGTCGACGATGCGGATGCTGTCGCGCAGCGCCGCGCTGACGACAGCCAGCGCCATCTCGCTGTCGACCTTCTCCTTGGTGTCGGGGCCGGAGGTGTCGAAGACGGCGAGGCCGAAAGGGTGGCCGTAGCGGCGGTTGGTCTCGATCAGCTGATCGAGCCGGCGGCGCATGTGGCCGGGCCGGTAGAGGCTCGGCAGCTCTTCGCGCGGCGAGCGGATGAACTCGGCGTGGCTGCCCGTCTCGTTCTCCTCGCGGATCTCCTGGTAGGCGGCTTCGACCGCGGTCGCGGTGACCTCGCCGAAGTCGCTCGCCAGCTGCTGGGCGGCGGCGGCGAACCGCTCGCCGACCGCGTCGCCCATCTCCTCGCGCAGTGCCGCCAGCAACGAGGCGTGACGCTCGGCGACCTCGATCGCCATCCGGCCCGGGCGGCCGAGCCGACCCTCGGGCTCCGCGGGTCCGTTCAGATCGTCAGGAGTCGCGGCCACGCCGGCACTCTGCCGGACCCACCGGACACCCAGCGCGCGGAAAGCCGCAATTTGCTGGATGACATTCGTCTAATCGGTATTGAAAATTCAGTCGAGACTGCGGCGCCCGGCGAGTGCCTTGCCGAGCGTCACCTCGTCGGCGTGCTCGAGGTCGGCGCCGACCGGCAGGCCGCTCGCCAGCCGGGTCACCGCCGCCTGTCCGCGCAGCCGTTCGGCGATGTGGAGGGCGGTCGCCTCGCCGGTCGTCGTCGGGTTGGTGGCGAGGACCACCTCGGCGGTTTCGCCGCGCCCCACCCGCACCAGCAGCTCGGCGATTTTCAGGTCTTCGGCGTCGATCCCGTCGATCGGCGACAGCGCCCCGCCGAGCACGTGGTAGAGGCCGCGGTATTCGTGGGTGCGCTCGATCGGGATCACGTCGCCGGGTTCCTCGACCACGCAGATCATCGTCTGGTCGCGCGATTCGTCGAGGCAGATCCGGCAGAGCGGGCCCTCGGCGAGGTTGAAGCACTGTTCGCAGAGTCCGACCTTCTCCTTCATTTCGCGGATCGCGTCGCCGAGTGCGAAGGCCTCTTCGTCGGGCGCCCGCAGCAGGTGAAAGGCGAGCCGCTGCGCGGTGCGTTGCCCGATCCCGGGCAGGCGCGAAAGCTCGGCGACGAGGCGCGCGAGCGGTGCGGGACCCTCGGTACTCATGCGAGGGCCTCCGTTGCGACGGGACTGGTCAAGCGCTCAGCCGCCGAGCAGCCCGCCGAGGCCGCCACCGCCAAGGCCGCCGGTCGCGTCGCCCATCGCCGACCCGGCGAGGTCCTGCGCCGAGCGCAGCGCGTCGTTGACCGCCGCCTGCACCATGTCCTGGAGCAGCTCGACGTCCTCGGGGTCGACCGCCTCGGGGTCGATCGTGATCGAGCGCAGCGTCAGGTCGCCGCCCATGATCACTTTGACCATGCCGCCGCCGGCGCTCGCCTCGACCGTTTCGTCCTTCAGTTTCTCCTGCGCCTGCAGCATCTGCTCCTGCATCTGCTGAGCCTGTTTCATCAGGGCGTTCACGTCGAAGCCCCCGGGTCCACCTTTTGCCACTTAATTGACCTCCTTCGCATCGAACTCGCTCATCAGCCGGTTCATCAACGCATCCTCGTCGATCGCCTCGCTGCCCGGCGCCGGCGTGTCGGGCGGCGGCGGCGCGATGGTGGTGTCGGTCTCCTCGAGCAGCACGTAGCGCGGCGTAACGCCTTCGCCGGTGACGGCTTCGAAGGCCTCGATCAAGACCTGTCGGCGATCGGGGGACTCGGCCTTGCGTTTGTTGAAAGGCTGGTCGGGGGCGAAGCCGATCGCCAGGCCCTCGTCGTCGAAGGCGACGGGGCGGGCGCCGTCGAAGGTCGCTGCCAGGGCGGGGGCTTTCTCGGCGAGTTTGTCGAGGATTGTCGGCCAGATGCGGAGGACTTGAGCGAGGTCTTGGGCGGCGGCGAGCGAGGGCGGCTCAGGCTCGGGGGGTGCTCCGGCTGATTCCTCGGGAGGTGCTCCGGCTGATTCCTCGGGAAGTGCTCCGGCTGATTCCTCGGGAAGTGCTCCGGCCGCGGGTCCTGCCGCTGCAGGGGACCCACCGCCCCCTCCGGTAGCTAAAGCTTCCTCAGGGGCGGTCCCCCCTACAGCGTCACCCGCGGGAGGGGCGTCTGCGGCGGGCGGCTCGGGTGCGGACGTGCTCCGCTCTTCCGTTGGCGGTTGGGCTGGAGTGGGTTCGGGCGCTTGCGGCTGGGCCGTGGTGGGTTGGGCTGGAGTGGGTTCGGGCGCTTGCGGCTGGGCCGCCTGAGATTGGGCTGCAGTGGGCTCGGGCGCTTGCGCCTGGGGTTCCGGCCTCGCGGGATGGGGCGTGCTCGGAGTCGGCTCGGACGGGCGGGCCGGGGCCGGCGGCGGAGCTACGGGCGCCGGCGGAGGACCGCTGGCCGCCAGCTGCTGCTCCAGCTTCTCGATCCTCCGCAGGAGGCCCTCGGTGGAGGGGTCGAGGTCGGGGCGGGCGGCTTTCAGCAGGGCGATCTCTACGGCCATGCGGGCGTCGTCGCCCTCGCGGACGGCGGTCAGAGCGTTCGCGAGCTCGTCGATCGTGCGGACCAGGGTCGCGGCGCCGACGGTGCTCGCCTGCTGCTGGATGCGGGCGGTGTCGGTGGCGGTGACGACGAAGGTGGTCGGGACCTCGCCGGTGACCTGGGTGACGAGGAGGTGGCGCAGATGGGCGAGGAGGTCACGGGCGAATTGCGACGGATCGCGGCCGGATCGCGCCATCTTCTCGACCCCGAGCAGGACCGCTTTCGGGTCGGAGACGGTGACCGAGTCGACCGCTTCGAAGAGCAGGTCGGCATCGGCGGCGCCGAGCATCTCCAGCACCTCGTCGAGGCCGACGTCGTTGCCGCCGAAGGCGACCAGCTGGTCGAGCGTGCCGAGCGCGTCGCGGAAGCTGCCCTGGGCCGAGCGGGCGATCATCGCCACCGCCCCTTGGTCGACCTGGATGCCCTCCTGCGCGGCGACGCGGTCCAGCACCTCGGAGATCTGCTCGAGGCTCGGCCGCTGGAAGTCGAAGCGCTGGCAGCGATCGGCGATCGTCGGCATCACCTTGTGCGCCTCGGTCGTCGCGAGGACGAAGACGGTGCGCGGCGGCGGCTCCTCGAGCGTCTTCAGGAAGGCGTTCCATGCCTCTTTGGTGAGCATGTGCGCCTCGTCGAGGATGTAGACCTTCCAGTGGCCGCCGGAGGGCGCGTAGGCGACCCGCTCGCGAAGGTCGCGGACATCGTCGACCGAGCGGTTAGAGGCGGCGTCCATCTCGATCACGTCCATCGAGGTGCCAGACGCGATCGTCACGCAGGACTCGCATTCGCCGCACGGCGTCACCGTCGGCCCGCCCCGTTCGCAGTTCAGCGAGCGGGCGAGGATCTTCGCCATCGAGGTCTTGCCGGTCCCGCGCGAGCCGATGAACAGGTAGGCGTGGTGGACCTTGCCCTGCTCGACGGCGTTGCGGAGCGTGCGCACGACGTGCGTCTGCCCGACGACCTCGTCGAAGGATCCAGGGCGGTGGCGGCGGTAAAGGGACGTGGACTCGGTGCTCATAAAGGGCCTTCAGCCAGTCTAGCCGGGGAAGATTTAGGCCCCGCCCGGTAGGTTGGCCGCCGTGCCACCCAGCCTCCGCAAGTGGCTCGCGCCGACGGCGTGGGTCGCCGCCGTCACCGCCGTCCTACTGGTCATCTTCCCGGTCGGCTTCCCCAATTACGACACGATCTACGCGCTCGTCTGGGGACGTGAACTCGCGCACGGGCACAGCCCCGACTACGGCGCCGCCCTGCCCCCCACGCCGCATCCGTTGATCGACTTCCTCGGCCTCGTCACCTCGCCGTTCGGCGAAGCGCCGATCACGGTGACGATGATCGTCGCCTACATCTCCCTCGGCCTGATCGCCTATCTCGTCTACCGGCTAGGAGCAGTCTGGTTCGACAAATGGATCGGCATCCTCGCCGCGGTCATCGTCCTCACCCGGGCGCCGTTCCTCTCCAACGGCCTGCGCGCCTACGTCGACCTCCCCTACATCGCCTTCTGCCTCGGCGCCCTATATGTGGAGGCGCGCAAGCCTCGCGCCGGCTGGCCGGTGCTGGCGCTGCTGGTCCCCGCGGGCCTGCTGCGTCCCGAGGCCTGGGGCTTCGCGATCGCCTACTGGATCTGGCTGGCCTTCGACATCCGCCGCGCGCAATCCGACACAGGCTCGGTGTCGACGGGCCGAAAACCGGACCATGTGGCGGGTTTTCGGCCCATCAACACGGTGTTCGGCTGGGAAGTGGGGTGGCGAGGGGAGCGGTCGACCCGGGAGCTCGCTTGGCTCGGGCTGCTGGCGCTCGGCGGGATCATCATCTGGGTCCTCTTCGACGCGATCACCACCGGCAACCCGCTCTACTCGCTGACCGGCACGCAGGAAACGGTCGAATCGCTGAAGCGGCAGACGGGGCCGGTCGACCTGATCGTCTACGGCCCGCGCCGGCTCGGCGAAGTGATGCAGTGGCCGGGGATGATCGGCGGCTTCGGCGGCCTCGTGCTCGGCTTCATCTTCCTCCGCCGCCGCTCCGCCCTCGGCATCGTCGCCGTCGTCCTCGCCCTCCTCGCCTTCGCCTTCCTCGCCGCGGCGGGCCTGGCGATCATCGCCCGCTACACGATGCTCGCCGGGGCGATCCTCTCGATCTTCTTCGCCGTCGCCCTGCTCGGCTGGCGCCTGGTCGACAAGTCGAACCCCTACCGCCGCTGGTGGCAGGTCTTCGCCGGCATCGTCTTATTGATGGTGCTCGTCTGGCTGCCGAACCAGTGGAACCTCGACAAGCAGGTCCACACCGACCTCAGCAACCAGGGTCAGATCGAGAACGACCTCACCGACCTCGTCAACGAAGGCGCCTTCGCCGGCAATTGCGGCCCGATCGCTGTCCCGAACCACCGCGCCGTCCCCCGCCTCGCCTTCGGCCTCGATGTGAAGCCGACCGACATCGTCAGCGCCAGCGAGGCGGTCTCAGGCGAAGAAAAGGAAAAACTCGAAGAAGCCGAACTGCACGGCTACTGGGTCGAACCCGCCAGCTCCTTCGTCATCCACAATTACATCCTCGACCCCAACGACAAGACGAACTTCAAGAAGCTCGAAGCGCCCGCGGGCTTCAAGGAAGTCGCCCGCAACGAGAGCTGGGTCATCTACAGCCGCTGCGGCGGGTAGCCGCGCAGGCGACGATCAGCCGCGCTCGGCGGCGTCGATCGCGGCGTGGGTTGCGGCGGCGAGGTCCGGGTCTGCTAGGTCGATCGCGGGGGGCAGCTCGATGTGGAGGTCGTCGGAGGGGTCGATGCGGGCGCGGAGGGGGCCGCTCGAGCGTGAGCCGAGCACGTGGCCGCCGCGGCGGCGCTCGGCGTCGACGAAGTGCAGGTGGTAGCCGGCGACCTCGATCCCCTCGACGTAGGCGGGGAAGCGGAAGCCGACCATCGTCCCCTCGACGTCGGTGAGCTCGAAGATGTGCTGGTCGGCGACGACCTCGGCGAGCGGCCGGTAGGGCGGCGATTGGCGCGGCACCGAGCGCGCCCGCACGCTGGCAAAGCGGCCGTCGAGGCGCACCGCGAAGCTCGACTCCGAGCGCGCCATCGCGTCGAGCGCCGCCAATGTGGACTCGTGGTCGAGGCCGGCGGTGATCTCGCCCTCGACCGTCGGTTCGAACCAGGTCACGACCGCGAACGGCGTCCGCTCCTCCTCCCCGACCTCGGTCACCGCGCCGTCGACGTCGGCGCGGAAGAACTCGCCGTCGACCGCGATCATCTCGCCGTCGAGCCCGTTCAGCGTCCCCAGCCCGAGGTCGCCGCGCTCGCCCAGCTCCTCGAAGGTGAGGTCGCCGTCGAAGGAGCCGTCGAGCAGCGCCCCGATCGTCGACGCCTGGAAGAGGACGTGCGCCGCCCGCTCCGCGTGGAGATCGGCGTGGCGCATCGACTCGACGTGGAGTGACTTGATCCAGCGCTCGTCAAGCATCGGCGCCAGTCTGCCGGCCGCACCCCCGGGCGTCGCGCCCGGGGGGATGAAAAATGGACCGTGCACCCGTCCTCTGAAACGTGATCACCGGGCGTGTCCGTCGCTTATGGCTCGGGCCGGGCTTCCCTGCGGCACCCGCGGCATCCGCTTAAGGCTGCTTCCTTCCGGACCTGACCTGGTTCGCGTGCCCACGTCGCGCAGGACCCGGCCGTCAACGCCGCCGCGACGCACTGACCCCGACGGTCAGTCCCTCGGAACGGTAGTCGGCCCCGCTAGAGCGGATTGCGGGTTATAGGGCACCGCTGATTCCCCGCCTAGCACGGTCCGTTGCCAACTCTACCTGGCCAACGTACGATCACGCGGCTTGATCGACGTCGACACCGCATCTTTCTTCACCATCGTCGTAGTCGCGGCCGTCGCCGCGCTCACCGTCGCGGTGGTCCCGAAACGATACGCGCCGCCCGTCGTCGTGGTCGAGCTGATGCTCGGGATCGTGGTCGGCCCGCACGTCCTCCACCTCGCCCACTCCGACAGCTTCATCGAATTCTTCTCCAACCTCGGCCTCGGGATGCTCTTCTTCTTCGCCGGCTACGAGATCGACTTCGACCGGATCAAAGGCGTGCCGGTCAAGCTCGGGGCCTGGGGCTGGCTGATCTCGGTGGCGCTCGCCTACGGGATCGGTGGGGCGCTCGCGGCGGCGGGCATCGTCGTCTCCTTTCTCTACACCGGCTCGGCGATGGCGACGACGGCGATCGGCACGTTGATCCCGATCCTGCGCGACAACGGCGAGCTGAAGACGCGCTTCGGCACCTACCTGTTGGCGGCGGGTGGGATCGGCGAGTTCGGCCCGATCTTGCTGGTGACGCTGGTGCTCTCGACCGACAGCGCCCTGCACGAGTCGCTGATCCTGCTCGCCTTCATCGCCCTGGCGCTGGTGCTTGCGGTCGGCTCGATGCGCTGGGCCTGGCGCGGCTGGCCGATGCTCGAGAAGACCTTCGAGGCGAGCAGCCAGCTCGCCGTGCGGCTCACCGTGGTGCTCGTCTTCGGCCTCGTCTTCCTCGCGTCGAAGCTCGGCCTCGATCTGCTGCTCGGCGGTTTCGTCGCCGGGATGATCGTGCGGCTGGCGCTGCAGGGGCACGAGCTGCAGGTCTTCGAGTCGAAGCTGACCGCGGTCGGGTTCGGCTTCTTCGTGCCGTTCTTCTTCGTCGTCAGCGGGATCACCTTCGACCTCGCGGCGCTCGGCAGCGTCGGCGCGATCGCCAAGCTGGTGATGTTCTTCGCCCTCTTCCTGATCGTCCGCGGGGCGCCCGCGCTGCTGCTCTACCGCGGCGTGCTGAGTGCGCGCGACCGCGCCGCTCTGGCCTTCTACTCGGCGACCGAGCTGCCGCTGGTCGTCGCGATCACGACGCTGGCGCGGGAGACCGACCACATGCACGCCTCGACCCAGGCCGGGCTGGTCGGCGCGGCGATGCTCTCGACCCTCGTCTTCCCGTTCGTCGGGCTGGCGCTGCGGCGCCACGAGGAGGCCGACAAGGAGCCGCACGTCGAGGAGACGGGACCGGACGGGGGCTCCCCTCCACTCGGAGGAGAACCCGTCGTCCGCCCGCAACCGGCGGCTTAGGCCACCGACGGTTCCTATTCGCGTCGCTACTTCTTGCGGACAAGCTTCAGCGATTTGTAGACCGTGACCTTGCTCTTGCCGGCCTTGACCGTCTCCTTGAACAGGAGCTTCTTCTTCGCCTTGACCTTCTTGAGCGCGGCCGGCTTGACCTTGAGGGCGAACTTCTTCGTCTTGCCCTTCTTGACCTTGGCCTTGCGCATCGTGGTCGCCGGCTTGTGACGGTTCAGCATTCCCTGCAACATCAGCGTGCAGGTGACGCCGACCTTCTTCGGGCAGGCCGCCTTCACCGAAATGATGTTTCCCTTCAGAACCGCGGGCCCGATCAGACTGCTGGATTTGATCAGGCTTTCGAGGCGCGAACTGCTGACGCCGCCGCCGGCCCCGTTGCCGCTGCCGGCCCCGTTGCCGCCACCGGCGCCTTCGCCGCCATTGCCCCCGTTGTTGCCGTTGTTCCCACCGCCGCCGGAGCCACCGCCGCTGCCAGGGCCATTGACCGCGACGTTGTCGAGGCGGAAGTCGGTGCTGCCGCCCACAATGCCGACGCTGGCGACGCTCGATTTGGTGGTCGCGACGATTTCGATCGCGTAGCTGTGACCCGCGACCAGGGCAACTGGACCTTGTTTCGGGGCGAACGGCACCGTGGGCCCTTCGACGGTCTCGGCGATGGCCTGTTGCCTGTTGCCGGTCGATTTGTCGACGAGCGTCGCCGTGTATTCGACTTTCGGCGTCACGGACGCCAATTCGCTGTTCTGCAACTGGCGTTCGAGGGAAAGTGAACCGGCTCCGCTTTCGGTGGGCGTGAAGATCGGCGACGTCGCGACCGCTTCGGAGCCAAAGAGGCCCAGCAAGCCGACCCCGATTTCAGTTTTGTCGGCAAGCGACCCTGAGGGGTTCCCGGCCGTCCCGTCGTATTCGCCAGTTGCCGTGCAGAGGACGCCGAGCGTGCATTTAGCTTCGATCGACCAACCTTCGCTGCTGCCACTGAACGGGCTGCCTCCCGCGGGGTAAGAGCCGGCGGATGCCTGACCGACAGCAAGAACCAGTAGGGACGCTCCCGACACGCACCCAAGCAGGATGACCTGCCGAATACGACTCCTGAGCGAAATAGACACGGATGCTCCTTTCGTAATCCTTCGACGCACGATTTGGTTACCACTCCCTTCTAGCCCTTTACTTAAAATTCTCAACCCCGATACCTAATTTTCTGGACGCCTGTTGTAAGGCGCCGTCCAGCCCCAGGCACGAAATCCCTGGACGCCCGGGCGGCGTACACTCTTCGACCCCGGGCGCGTAGCTCAGTGGGAGAGCGCTCGCTTCACACGCGAGAGGTCGCTGGTTCGAAACCAGCCGTGCCCATAGCCTGGATTCCGCATGAGAGCAGGGAACGCGGGTTTTGATCCAGACTCCGTAATTCTTCCCCAGGGTCCAAAAGTGTCCCGTGGGGTCATTCGTGGGGTCAAACGACCACCGAAGCAAGCTCGACAGTCCTGACCTTTCAATGCCGTCTGGACCTTGGACTGGCGGCCATATCGGGGACTTCTCTTATACGAGCCGACTGCGGGTCACCTCTAAGGCGGCCCAGAGGGCGAGCGGGCCCTCTATGGCCCCGATTCCCGAACGAATGCTGCGGTCGCAGACTCATCGATGAAGCGCTCGCGGACCACGTCGAAGATGGCGTCGGCGCCACGGGGCGTGTAGGTCCGCGACCGCGCCAAACAGATCAGGTCGAACGGCCGGTCGGCGCGAAAGTCCCGAAAAGACCCGTGACGGAAGGGCACCTTCGGCTCCCGGCGATCCACCCTCGGCGGCTCGCCCCTTCTCGCAAGGAGCCCGAAGAGCTTTTCGATCTCATCCCGCGGCATCGCCTTCAGCTCGATATTGGATGCCTCCGGGTCGAAGTCCTCGAGGTGGTAGGTCATAAGATCCCGTCCGCCCTCGTCGTTGTGGACGTAAATGAGGTTCGAGATCCATCGGCAGGCGATCGCGAAGGCGAGGTAGTTGCCATTTCCAAGACCGGCTTCGCCTTCATCGGGATCGATGCGTTCGTCGGGATGGCGGTAGAGCAAGTCAGTCATGAGGTGCATGTAGCCGTAGTCGCCGAGGCCCAGATCGGCGTGGGCGTCGACATGGGTCACCTCGAACGGCGCCAAGAGCAGGCCCTCGGAGATCGCCCACCGCCATGCACGAAAGAGTTCGCCGTGATTCTCGACGACGAACCCAGGAAGCGGTCGCTCGAGGAGGCACCTATCGGTGAGGAAGGCAACAGCCTCCTCCAAATCCCAGGCAGGGAATTCCGCATCGTCCAGGCGACCTCCCTCGTCGGGCCGCCAATGGGCGGCGCCGTGGACGAAGAAGTCGAGATCCAGATCGAGAATCCGCACGGCTCGGCCCTACCGAGCCGCCGTCGCGATGCGATGCACCAGCATGCGAGAGACGATCGAGATGCCGTAGTTGACGTCGTCACGCTGTGGCGGCTTCTGGACTAGCCGTCCGTGGACGACATCGTTTCGAACCTCGCGAAGGCGGTCCAGCAGCGCAAGCTCATCGACCGTCACCTGCACCGCATCGCGTTTCAAGCGTCGTTCCAGACGCAGGCCGAGCGGCTCATGGTTGAGGCTTTCGACAGCTTCTTCGAGTCGTTTTCTCTGGCGCGGATTTAGCCCCGCCGTCGGCAGCCGCTCGGAGATCGTGGCCTTCTCACCCTTGGTAAAGAGCCTTCGCTCGCCTTTGCGGCGCTCGGCGTAGGACTCGATCGCTTGCCAGAGGGCTTGGACTTGGAGCAGAGGGTCGGCCTCCGTCGCGGCGAGACGTAAGGCCTGAAGCGCAAGGCGATCATTGACATCGACTTCGGCGGGCAGGAGTGGCCGAAAGGCGCTGTCCCCCGAAGCAAGCCGCCGGTCGACCGCCGGCTGGGGCGCAGCCGGGCGCCGGAGCCAGAGACGATTGGTGACGGTCCCGCGGACCAAGACGACAGCGCCTCGGACGGGAGGACGAAGCGCGCGCCGGCGGTCGAAACTCTGCGGTTCGCCATCCGGGAGGATCGCCGCCCCATAGCGTCCCCTTACCGTCAGCCACGAAAGCGCGGTGTCGATGCCGAGGAGGCCCTCTTCCTCGGCAGCATCGACCGTCTGGGCAGGAAGCTGCGCGACGAGGTAGCTCGAACCGTCGAGGTATTCGGCGATCATCTCTCTCCCGGTCTCCCCTACGTCGTCGCCCTTCTCCAACTCCGTGACATCGTCACGGCCCCGCCCTCGCGGAACGATCGTGACCCGACCGACCTCGATCGGGTCTTCGACTTCGAGCCCGTCCAGCGGCACCGAGACGACGAAGGGCTCCTCGTTCGGCCGATCTGGGTCCTCGCTGAAATGCAGCTTGCCGTCCCATCCCGAACGATCGATGAGTGCCTGGATAAGTTCAGCCGGGGGCATGTTCGCCGCCAGAAGACCGCCCGCCATCTGCTCGGTCAGAGCGACGGCGTCCTCGCTCTTGATCTTGACGAGATCACCCTCGGCGAGCGCTGACTGAACAGCGCCTCGGAATAACTCGTGCTCGGGGAAGCCCCCTTCTTCGACAGTCTTCGTGACCCTCGCCCAGTAGTCGATTGGCTCGGAACCGAGGAGAGAGGTGTCAAGGGTCACAGCGGCACTAGGAATCTGGTCGAGGCCCGAGGTGGAGTTCCCGCCGGTCGCCGCTCCGTCGGCAGAGGATGCGCCGAAGCGGAGCCGGCGTCGGCTGCGTCCGCGGATCAACTGGAGGATCGCGTCCACCGGACGAGCCTCGTCGAGAGCCTCGAAGACCTTGTCGAGCGACGCGAGCGCGAAGACGGGGAAATCGATCATCAGCGGATTGGAAGACTCCACGTCGTCCTCGCCGACGGGCTCTTGCAGTCGGATGAGGCTGGGCATCCCTTCATCGACCTCGGTGATCAGAGGACGGATCCTGGCCACGATCGACCGGTAGAGCGGCCGCAATGCCAGGTAGTAGGGAACGAACACCTCGTGGAGCCGACCCACTGGATATCCCACGAGATCATCAGCGGAGTGAACCTCGAACCCGACGACGTATTGAGGGTCGAGTCCTTTCCGCATCTTCAGGAATTCGCCGGTCGATCGCGACTGGTCCCGGTCAACAAGTGATGCAAATGGACCGTGGTGGCGGAGCTGAGCGCATCGGTCGCAGAATGCCTGGGCCGCCTCGGTCTCGGTGGCAAGCTCGGCGACCTGCAAGGACATTTCATCCAATAGTCGTCCGTAGAGGTGAGTGAAAGCACTCAGCTCCGAGCGGGCGGCGGCGTGGGTCTGGGCGGAAATACTGCCGTCCTCATCCGACTCTTTCTCGGCCTTGTCCAGCAAGGCTTTCCAGCGATTGCCGGACTCGAGCACCCGTGCGAAGCCGTCGAGATCGGCGAGATCGTGCACACGGCGGAAATCCACTTTGAGCCCTTCCGCCTCTTCGCTCGTGAGATCGCGGACTTTCGAGATGCGATGTTTGTTCCCTTCGGTGACCCGCCCACCGACGCTCCAACCCTCTTCCCCCGCCACAGTTCCCCCGTTCATCGTTCGACCGATCTCGAACCTACGGTGCCGGCACCATGGTCGAGACCCCGAATCCGCACGATCCGGTGACCTAGTACCAACCGCGCCCGGTGGGGCTAGTCCAGGTCACCCAGGAAGGCGGGCTCAGGCGCAGGCGGAAGGTGGTCATCGGAGGGGGTGGCGACGCATCGGGGTCACCAGGCCAAGGCCAGTGGAAACCGGCTCGCGAAAAGGTCGTAAGGGAGGGAAGCGGATGGGTCCCGACCTCGGGGTGAGTCATCCGCTCTTCGTTGGCTGGGGGAACGAAGCAGGCCCAGTTTCAGCCGCTCCGCCAGCAGGGAGCGGCAGCCCCTTCCGGACACGCGAGTTCGCTGCCACCATCGAACCGTCCCGTCAGGCCGACCCGTTCCAGATTCTCCTTGTTGGTCGATCGGGCGGGGCCTATCCTTGCCTTTAGGGGCTTGGCAGGTCAGGGCATGGCGCGGAGTGGCAACGGCGAGCTTCGGTGTCCGAAAGGGTCAGCCATCCGAGTCCTTCGGTGGATCGCGGGGTTCTAAGCTCAGAACCATGAGCTTCCGACGCTTTGCACTTCTTGTCGTCTGTCTGGCGCTCGTCCCTTGCTCGTCGGCGACGGCGGCGACTCGTCCGCCCGTGGCAACGACGCTTGGCGCTGAATCGTTCGGCCGCCGCGAAGAGTTGCTCCACGGCTACGTCAAGACTTACGGGATGGCAACGAGAGTCCGGATCGAATTCGGGTCCACCAAGGCGTACGGGCGCGTCGCAGACGACCTGGAACACCCCTATGGCTGGAACAACGGTGGCCACGCAGAGGTCGAAGCGCTGGCCGAACAACTCCGGCCGGACAGGACCTACCACTACCGACTGGTCGCGTGGAACGAAGCCGGGACTTCTTTCGGGAAGGACATGACGTTCAGGACGCGCCGCGCGAACGGTGGCTGACTGCGCTAGCCGGTTCGATTCAGCGGAGCAAGTCCTCCGCCTTCAAACTGACCCACTACCCGGGATTCTGTCCACCTCAGGCTGTGAAGTAAATCTGCCTTGCGCGGCTAGCCCCGGCCAGACCCGGGATGCCGGTTCGCCTCGTCGGGGAACCGCATGAGTCGCCAGACCAGCGCGCGGTCGACGCGTTTCCGTTTGCTCGCCCGCGCATAGACCTCAACCGTCATCCGTGAGTCTTCGTGGCCGATCTGGTCCATAACCCAGGGCAGCTCGCGCTTCGCCCAGAAGCAAAGACAGGCGAAGGTTCGCCGCAGGGTGTGCGGCGTGACGGCGGGCAGGAGCATCTTCCCCTTCTTCGCACGGCGCTCGTTGGTGCGCCTCACCAGCTCGCGCAGCATCCGCCGGACGTTGCCGGCGCTCAACCGGGTCCCCTTGCTGGAGACCCACATCGGATCGCTTGGTCCGCAGTGCTTGCCGTCCAGCTTCTTCTGGGCGACGTGGGCGCGGAACTCGGTCGCCGCAAAGGCGGTAATTTCGACCATCCGAACACCTGCGGGAGTCTTCGAGTCTGGTATCCGCCAAAGCCCGTCGTCGAAATCGAAGTCGCCGCCGTCGGCGTTGGTCGCTTCGCTGATCCGCGGGCCGCAGAGACAGAGCGCGGCGATCAGCGACCGCCGGCTGTAGCACTGGTCCGGCCGATTGCGGGCACGCAGTTCGTCCTCCCAGGCGCCCGCCTCGTCGAGGAGGTCGGCCACCATGTCGGGCTCGAGGAAAGCGCCCCGGAACTTCGGGACGCGCATTTTCCGCCGCTGACCACGGGCGGCGTTGTAGGGGGCGATCTTGTGGTCGACGGCGATGTCGAGGGCTTGGGCGAGGGTCGCCAGCGGCTTGTTGACGGAGCTCGGAGCCAGCTTCGAGCCGTCCTTGCGGTTTCTCGCCGGGCGGTCGGCGAGCCAGTCTCGGAGTTCGTCCACCCACCGCTCGTCTATCTCGGCAGTCGGCGTCTCGGGACGGAACGCGAGCAGCAGGTCGAGCCGCCAGCGGTAGTCCTTCTGGGTGTTCTCCGAGATTTCGTTCTTCTTGCCCTGCCACCAGCGGGAGAGCGTTACGTGGATCGTCTCGAGCGCCTCCGGCTCGTCGGTGGTTGAGGGTGGCTCGACCCCGGTCTCGCGCTCCGGAACCACCCAGGTGCCGCGACGGATCTGGGCGAGGATCTTGTCGCGTTCGACTTCGGCGCGCTCCTCGTTCCACCCTTCGTGATTGGTGCCGAGGGTGAGCTTTCGACGACGACCGTCGGCACGGATGGTCAACCGCCAGCTGACGGTGCGGCCGTCCTTCCAAGGATGGGATTCGATGTGTCCGCTGAGCTCCTTCGGCACGGTCAAGCACCTCGAATTCGGGGCGAGCCGGCGGCGGCCGGAAGCGGCAGCAGCTCGATGTCATCGGGGCGGCGTGCCAGCGATCGCCGCCTTCGTGGGCGAATCGCCGCGGGCTGGCCGACGCGGTGGTCTCGCTTCCAGGCCTCGATTCCCTCCGGCTCGAAGCGCAGCGGCGCACGCTTGGTCCGGCCGGCCCGGATGCCGCCTAACTCAGGCGCGTGGTCGCGCACCCAGTCCTCGCTCATCTTCACCTCGGCGGCGACCTCGGCGGTGGTCAGCATCGCCATCAGCCAGCTCCCGACGGCCGCGGATGCCGCACCTCGAGGACCTGGCGCTCGTCGATTCCGTAGGCGGGTGATGGATCGCATGCGCGGCCGAGGCGGGCCGCGTTCTTCGCCGGTGGAGATTGTCGCCAACCATCTCTAGTCGTCCAGGGGCGATCTCGGCTATTGCGTGTAGCGGCGCGCACAATCCGCGCGGGCGATCCAGCGCCCGCCCGGAACGGAGGAATGAAGCCGACCCGCGCCACGCCTACATCCCCTTCGGGTGCCGCTGCTCGAAGTATTGGAGATAGTCGGCGTCAAAGGTGGGTTCGGGGATCCACCCCGGGCCGTGCCCGGGTTCGACGAAGCCCGAGGTCCCCCAGTACCGGTGTTCGGCCGAGGTGACCCCTGGCATGAACTCGATGAAGGTGTGGGCTTCGCCGTGGTTGTAGACGGGCTTGACCCAGATGGTCACCCACTGCCCGGGACCTGGTTCGCCCCAGGTCGACAGTCCCACCGTGTCCGTCGTTTCGATGCCGAAGCCGCCGACCTGGAGAAGGTGGGAGACGGCCGAGCTGCAGTCGAACGGGCCGTTCGCCGGCGTCGGTGACTCGCCGTGCGAGCCGCCCCAGACGTATTCGTCGCTCGGCCGCAGGAGGCTGAGACGTTCGGCCTCCGCGACCATCCGGGCGACCGCTTCATCGGGCGCGGCGATCGCTTCGCAGCTCGCCGCCGCGACGGTGACTTCTTCACTGCCGGTGGCGAACTGCGTCGCGTACCGCAGGACTTTTTCGACGTACCAGTCGGCGTGGTTGTAGGCGAAGACCGCGTTCCACCAATCGCCCGGCGCGCCGGAGTCGTGGAGGTAGTTGGCCGCGCTGAAGATCGCGTCGGCGGCGTTGAAGATGTCCTCGACGCCGTCGCCGTTCCCGTCGACGCCCCACTCGGCGAAGGTCGAGGGCAGGAATGCCATCCAACCCTCGGCGCCGGCGCTCGACGTCGCCATGTTGGTGCCAAAGCTGGTCTCGACGAAGTTGATCGCGGCGAGCACCGAGGGGCCGCGGGCGCCCAGGTGATATTTCGCGGCCGCGTTCTCGTAGAGCGAGGCCAGCTTGGCCGGCACTTCCGAAGACAGGGCGCCGACCGTTTCCGATCCCCCACAGCCGCCCGCTTCCGAGCCGCCGAGCGCGGCCACCGCCATCACCAGGGCGATCAGACCGACGATCGCGGCGACCGGCGCGGCGAAGATGAGACCGGAGGATCGATTACCCGAGGAGCTCGACACGGTCGCCTCAGCCCGGGGTCGAGATGGTCACGACCTGCCAGCCTTCAGGCCGCAGCTCCAAGGTGGCGCCGACGGAGAAGGCGGGTGACCGGCCGTCGACGACGCGGATGTCGACCTGGACCCGACGGGCGGCGATCTTGAGTTCGACGCCGGCGACGCGAGGCCGGAGGTGGCGGCGGACGAGAGGAACGCGGGCGGCCTCGAGCAGCTGAGCACGGCGGACCGCGGACGTAGCTCCTTGCAGCGGAGGCGGGCGGCGCAGATAGATGGTCGGCACCCAGGCTCGGGCGAAGGTGCGGGCGGCGGCGGTCGCGGTGGCGAGCTGCGCCGAGGGAAGCGGCGCAGCTCGCCGACCGGTGACCAGTGAATAGGGCGGCGACGTCGGTGGGACCGGCTCGCCGCAGGCCGAGATCAGGAGGGCCGCCACGAGCGCCGGCAGGGTGAGGGCGCGGCGCGGCATCGCGTTCCACGGCGCTCGTACGCGGAGACTCCTGGCGTGCGAGGGGCTGTGGTCGGGACTCTCCATCTGCGGTCCCGTTGTCGATCTGCGGCAGTTGCCGTATCCGGTCAATTGACCGGATACAGACGGCACTCGCGACGGACCACGCCAGTGCACTCGGGCGTGTCCCGTCGGAGATTTTCCCGCTCTGGGAGCCTCTTTTAGAGCGCTAAGCTTTGAGCGGGAGAGGCCCGTGTTCTACAAGCAGACGCAACCTCAGCAGGATCTGACCGGGGCGCAGATGGATGTCGCCCGTAAAGCCTTCAGGGGCAAATTGCTCCGGTTGCGCTACTCGCCGCAGTTCATCGTCAACAATGCCGACGAACTGCTCGCGATCGCCCACAGCGAGTACGCGCGCGCGGTCGCGAATGGGGGCGAGATCGAAGACCCGGTCGCGTGGACGATCCACTGCGCCTGGCGGCGGACGCAGAACCTGCTGGAGGCAGAGCGCATCCATCCAAGGACGGTCTCCGAGGAATCGGTCGCCGAGCTGATCGACGAAGCCACCACGACGCCCGAGGACCAGGCGCTTGACGACGATCGGGCCCGGAGGGTGCGGGAAGCGGTGGGCAAGCTCGACGAGGGTCAGCGCGAGGTGATCGCCTTGACCTTCTTCGAGGAGATGAGCGTCCGCGAGGCCGCCCGCCTCCTGGGTTGCAGCGCGAGCAGCGTCCAGCACCGGCGTGAAACCGCGCTGGAGACGCTGCGCCGGTTCCTCCCGTTCCGTTCCGGGGACGACATCGTGGTCGATGTCGCGATGGCCTGCTGGGTCTCGCTGGCGCTGGAGCGCTCCGGCCTTCATCTACCGGCCGGGTTCGAGGCCGTGATCGACCGCACCGGGCACGGTGCCTCGGGACTGTGGGGTCGGGTCCAGGATCTCGCCCGACGCTTCGGGATCGGCAGTGGCGGCGAAGCGGCCACCGCGGTCGCCTCGAGCGGCGCCGGTCGCGCGGCCGGTGTCTGCGCTGCCGGATTTGCGGCGGTCTGCCTGGCGGGCGCCGGGACCGGGATCGTCGGCCCAGGGATCGGCGTCATAGGAGGCGGCAGCCACCATCCCGCTCCGGCTCCGCATGAACAACGGCGGAAGCAAGATGTGGTGAAGCGCGTGCAGCCGAGGAGCACCACGGCCGCGACCCCCAAGACGCCGACCACGTCGACGCCGCACACGACCCCGGCGGAATCGCCGGCACCTCCGCCGGCCGAGTCGTCGTCCGCGAGGAAGACCACCAAGCCGCACACTGAAGCCACCCAGGAATCGGTCGCCAAGACGGTGGCCGGCGCCGAGCACGAAGAAGCCGCCCAGGTCGAGGAAGAGACCTCGGGGATCGCGCGCGCCGGAGCCGAAGCGCCGGCGACGACCCCGACCGTGGCGAGTGCGAGCGACCAGGAATCCTCCGGGTCACCGACCGTCGTGCACACCGAGTCGGCCTCTGCCTCGCCGGCGTCGAAGGCCGCCGCCGCCGGAGAGTTCGGCTTCGAAAAGTAGCTCGAAGGCAGTTCCGCGGCGCGCTCTTGCGGGTCGCGATCAAATCGACCGGATACAGCAGGCCGGCCATGTTGACCACAGCGCCATGAACAACTCCGCCGAAAGGAGCCACTCGTGGCCGGCCCGCTGTCTGATTTCGCTCTTGGCTTCGCCGTCTCGCTGAAGCCCGACCCCAAAGCTCTGCCCGGTACCTCGCTCGGGCAGCAGACCCTGGGAGGTGTCGTCTCCTACGCGATGCTCTTCTTCGCGGCGGTACTGATCGTCGGGGCCGTCCAGTGGGCCTGGAGCGGCTCCAACAACAATCCGGTCGGGGCGAGCGCGGGTAAACGAAAAGTAGGGCTGGCCATCGCCGGCTTCTTCCTCATCGGCGGGGGCGAGACGATCCTCACCTTCGCTCAGACGATGGGGGAATCGCTCAAATGAGGCGGCGCGAGGATAAAAGTCGCCGCAGCATCGTGATCCGGGTGATCGTCCTGCTGGGCGTCCTCGGCATCGGCTGGCTGGTCGGGCACGTCGGATCGCCGGGGACGAACGCGCCGCCGGCCGGCGGCGCCGACCTGACGCAGAGCCCGAGCGTCAGGACGCGGGCGGGCATCCCGGTCGGCTTCGGCGACACGGCAAGAGGGGCAGCGGCCGCGGTGGCCACCTATCAGCGGGCGTTCGCCTCGCCGTCGATCCTGCGGCCTTCGGTGATGCAGGAACGGATCGAGGCGGTGGCGACGCCCGACTATGCGCCGCAGATGCTGGCGGCCAACACCCCAGGGCGGGAACGGATCGCCGCGGGCCCGATCGGCATCGGGGTGGCAAGCGGGCTCGAGACCCTCTACTCGGCTGTGCCGATCGGCTATGAAGTCGAAGCCTTCACGCCCTCGCGGGCGCGGATCCTCACCTGGGGCTTCACGCTGCTCGGCAATTCCTCGGCGGTGGAACCGGTCGCCTTCTTCGGTCTGACCCACACCGAACTGCGCTGGGTCGGTGACAGCTGGAGGATCGCCGCGACCCGTGCGGGCTTCGGTCCCACGCCGAAGCTGGCGACCAGGCCTGGGCCCCTCGGTTCCTACGACGTGGTCGGGCTCGCCTCCCGGCTGACCAGCTATGAACCGGCTGAGTAGCGTCGTCGCCGTAGTCGTGGCCGCGGTGGTACTCGCCGCCGCGGCGATCGTCGCCCAGCCCGCGCCGGCCACTGCCGAAGCGAACGTCGGCTGTTCGATCGCGACTGCTCCGGCCGGAGCAGTCACCGCCGGGATCGGCGCGATCACCGGCGGCGCGATCGGTGGAGGCAACCCCGTCGGCGACGCGTGCAACGCGGTCACCGACGGGGCCGTCGGGGCCGTCACCTCGCCGGTCAAGTCGGCATTGAAGGGTGTCGCAGGCGGGATCCTCGACCAGATCACCACCTGGGTCGCCGAAGGCGCGGCGTGGCTGATGGGCGAAGTCATCGTGGAGATCGACAAGACGACCACGCCGAAGCTGACCACCGAAGGCTTCCTCTCCCAGTACGCGCGGATGGCGCAGGTCGCCTCGATCCTGGCGGCCGCGATGTTCGTGATGGCGCTGATGGAGGCGGTGATGCAGGGGAGCTGGGCGGTCCTCGGCAAGGCGGTGTTAGTCAGCGTGCCCTTGGCGTTCGTCGGTACGAGCATCGCCTTCGTCCTGGTGCAGCTGATGCTCGTCGTCACCGACGGCATGGCGCACGCCGTCACGGTGGCGACGCAGGAACACTCGACCCACTTCTTCAAGACAGCAATCGGCGACCTCTCGAAGGCAGGCGGCCAGGCGGGCGGAGCCGCGGGCGAAGCAACCCAAGGGCCGCCGGGCGGCGTCGTCGGCGCGGCAGCCGGAGCGGCGGCGGTGCCTCTCTTCGTCACCTTCATGATGGCGATCGTCGGCGCCTTCGCCGCCTTCTGCGTGTGGATCGAGTTGTGGTTCCGGGACGCCTCGGTCTACGTCGTCGTCCTCTTCATGCCACTGGCGGCGGCCGCAGCGATCTCGCCGCGCTGGGCGCACGTCCTGCGCCGCTACATCGAGGTGATCGTGACGGTCATCGGGTCCAAGTTCGTGATCGTCTCCGTCGTGGCATTGGCGGCGAGCCTCGTCGCCGAAGAAGGCGCGAGCTTCGAGCACATCCTGGCGGCGTCGGCGCTGCTGCTGGTCGCGTGCTTCTGCCCGCTGATCCTCTTCCGCCTCGTTCTCTCGACCGAGGAGGGTGTGTCGGCCGCCCTGAGCAGGCGCGGCGGGGCGGGCGGCGCGGTCACGATGATGCAGATGGCCGGCGGGCCCCAGGGCTTCGCGCAGATGGCGCGATCGAACTGGAACGGCCCGGAGGTCTGGAGTGTCAAAAGTGACGAGAGCGGTGGTGGGCACGGCGGAGGCGGAGGCGGAGTGGAGCGACCGTTGGGGTCGTCGTCGGGCGGCAGTGGATCCGGTGAGGCCGGCGAGGCGGCCGAGGGCGCCGCCGCGGGGGCCGAGGCGGGTCCGGTCGGCCCGGTCATCGCCGGCGCGATGACCGCCAAGTCGGCTGCCGAGGGGGCGCAGTCCACCGCCCACCACCTCGAGCAGACGGGAACGGCGCAGATGGCGGGCGATCAATCGTCTCAATCGTCGTCGTCGCCATCACCGGCGCCTTCGTCGGCGCCGTCGCCAGCGCCGCCCAGTTCCGAGTCGCCGCCCGCTTCGCCTTCGGTGCCGCCGCCACCTGCGGCCGGTGAGGAAGGAGGCGCGCAAGCCTCCGAGGCCGGCGGCGAGCAGGTCCCCGAGCGTCGGGCAGACGACGGACAAGGGAGAGGTCCGGCCGAACCTCTCCCGCGCCCGCCGGAGCGACTCGGGGAGAACGAGGGGAGCGGTTCAGATGAGTGAGCGGCGCTACCGGTTCGGACCGCTGGAGAGGCGGGCGATGCTCGGGCCTCTGACCGGCGACCAGCTCTGCGTTCTCGGATCGGCCGCAGTGATCGGGCTCGTGCTGGTCATCGCGACCCAGAGCATTCTCGGCGTCCTGGGGGCACTGATCCTGATCGGCATCGCCGGGGCGTCGATCTTCCTCCCCTTCGAGGGCCGAACCCCCGCCGAGTGGGTGCCGGTGGCGATGCGCTTCGCGCTCCGCCGCCGCCGCGCGGACTACCGGTCGGACGCACCGGGAGCCGGCTTCCGCATTGGCGGCGATGGGGGCCGCGAGGTTTCTCTTCCGCCGGAGCTGCAGGGGGTCGAGCTTCTTTCGTTCCCCTATGGCGGCGAGGAGATCGGCGTCCTCTGCGAGCGGCGAGCCGGCACCTACACGGTCGCGATCGCAGTGCGCGCGGACGCGTTTGCGCTGCGCGATGCCTCCGATCAAAGCCGCGCCCTCGAATTGTGGGGCGGCGTGCTGGCGAGCTGCGCGAGAGAGAACTCGGCGGTCCGTCGGATCCAATGGATCGAGCGGACGGTGCCCGGCCAGGGCGATGAGCTCGCTTCCTATCTTCAAGAGAAGCGCGACCGCAGCGTGCCGTTCTCCTCGAGCGTCGTCTCCTCCTACATCGAACTGGTCGAGGCAGCGACGCCGGTCACCGAGGAACACGACGTCCTGGTCTGCGTCCAGATCGACGCGCGCCGGGCGAGCCGCGAGATGAAGCGTCTCGGAGGCGGCGACGAGGGTGCCTGCGAGTTGCTCAAGCGGGAGGCCGAGAGTGTGGCACGGCGCCTCGGGTCGGCAGACATCAAGGTCTTCGGCCTCCTGCGACCGCGCCAATACGCGGAGGTGATCCGCGATGCGTTCGATCCTTTCGGACATCAGGCGCGTGCCCGGTCGAGTCTGGGCGACCCCAGCCGCGAGGGGGTCGACCCGGAGCTGATGGGGCCTCATGCCGAGGAGCTCGGCTGGTCGCGGTACCGCACCGACGCCGCCTTCCACAACACCTACTGGATCTCGTCCTGGCCGCGCTCCGACGTCGGGCCGAGCTTCCTGGCGCCGCTGCTCATGCAGAGCGCGACCGTCCGCACCGTGGCGGTGACGATCGAGCCGGTCCCCTTCGGCCAGGCGATGCGCCAGGCAGAGATGGCCCAGACGATGGAGCTGTCCGGAGAGATGGAGCGGCGACGTCAGGGCTTCATGACCACCGCATCAGACCGCCGCCGCGCTCAGGCGGTGACGAGGCGTGAAGAGGAGCTCGCCGACGGCTTCGCCGAGATGCGCTTCGCCGGCTTCGTCACCGTCTCGGCGCGCGGTAGCGAACAGCTCGAGCGGGCCTCGGCCGAAATCGAGCACGCCGGCCAGCTCTCCCGGCTCGAGTTCCAGCGGATGTACGGGGAGCAGGAGGCGGCTTTCACCAACACGTTGCCGCTATGCCGCGGCCTACGGTGACCAACAGGACACCAACCACTCTAGCTCGCTGACATACGACATTCAGTCAGCTCGGCTAAAACCAGAGCATCGGCCCGACCCACTGTCCTCAGGAATCTAGCGACCCGCTGATCAGGTTTAGAAACCGCGCCGAGAGCCTGGAAGATCTCTTGCCTACTCCGTTGCTCACCTTGACACAGGTTGACTCCGACATCCTCAGATCAACCTCAGGCTTCTGCGATAGGTGAATCGCATAAGGAAATGGGTACCTGGCCCCGGCACGCACGCGACGTGCCCCTCGTTCGGAAGGGGCGGAAGCCTATCGATACATTTCTCAGTCTCTGGATTACTTCAGCTGCATCTGCGTCTTTTGTCGCCATAACCCGTTCGCAGTATCCCCGGGATGATACTTGCAACGTGCAACACATATCGCCCCCAACGGTACACGCGCTTTACCCCGACTACGCCAATCGCCGTCAGACGTCGGGCTGAGAGGCGGAGCAGCGAAGCCCTCGGCAATCACCCGTGAACTTGCCGGTACGGCGGCGCTATCGCAGTAAGTCGCGTGCGAACCCCCAGCGTCAGATACAGAAGCTTCCCACGGTTTCCGGCGATCACGTGTCGACATCCGCTCGGCTTGGCTATGAGTGACTCCCTATGGCCGTCCTCATAGCCGAAGACGACATAGAAACCACCGCTTGATTCATTTCCGCAAAGTTCCGCCGAAGTGCGAGGGTGACGATACGGCTGCAAGCGGTCGACGGCGTTGGCCAGCCTCCGAGCGGCTGGCATGCCGATCGATCCCGCGCTTACCAGGTTCGTCCTCAGTGGAGGTTCACGAACAGATTCTGCCCCACTGAAGGCGTGTAGATAGCGACACACGGTTGCCTTCGCGATGCCGGCTTGCTGTATTGGTTCCGGCCGGCCCGGACCGAGTGGGGGGGCGTTTTCGAACCAAGAAGGGCAGATCGGACTCGCTTTCGTCTCGAAGGTTTGGCCGCTCGTCGCGGCGCGGGCCGACTGCAAGGAAGGAAAGAGCGGGCCTATCGCCGTCGCGAGAAGCAAAAACGCAGCGACATTCATCGCGAGGCGCAACTTCACGGATGACAATGGTGCCACCTCTCGACATAGGACTGCCCATCTGCGGAGATCGAATCCGGAGACGCCATAAGATTTCCGGACAGACGACCGTTGGTGATTTTCTGCATATCTAGTTTCTTCCGATGTTCCAATGCCCCCAAGGCTTTCCATCCTTTCCCCGAGACGTACCCAAAGGCATTGTAGAAGCGAATTGAGCCGAAGTCTTCCAGCTGATAGGCACTCTGGCGCTCGATCTTGAAGTCCAACTGTCGACCATCGTAGACGCTCGGTCCGGTGTCCGTGACTCGGTGATCGGTATGGCGATGAGTGCGGAGATCTTCGGTGTAGTTGAGGATCGCTTCTCGACCCGGCAGCCAAAGACTCTCGACAAAGATCGGGTCACCCGCTTTCATCGCGAGGTGTTCGTGAACAGGTTCTTCGTCGGGGTGTTCGGGTTCGCTGGAGCCTCCGGCCCTGAAGACCTCGGTGAAGGCGTACGGTTTTCCGCCCTTGTAGGGTGCATTCGTACCGGCTTGGAAGAATGCGGTCGATGGACCCTCGACGCCGACGAATGCCGAAACCACGCCGGGACCGTATTTCGTTCGGCTCTGTTCGGGATGTTCTTCAATTTCCGATCGACTTTTCGGCACTTCCGCGCTGCAGGTTCCCCGTAGTTCGGGCTGCTTATATTGCATCGACGCCCCGCGCCACTCTTCTTTGGAACCGGTCGGGTCGGAAGCGATCCACCCGCTGAAGTTGGGTTGAACGAACGTTCCTTCGAAGTTCTGCCCGGCATCAGCCGCCCTAAACGAAGGCCCGCCCGCATCCATGCACCCGCCCGGGGCGGCTGCACCTTCAGATTCACCAACCGTTTCTTCCCACGCCTGACGTGCCCCAGGTTCAGTAACCGCAGATGGACGGGGCGGGTAACCGTACCTATCTAGTTCTTCGTCCGTAGCTTCGGATGGTTTGAACCCTGCGGGAGGGATCGGGTATTCCAGAACTTGGCCGTTCGCCCCATGGTAGATGTAGTTTTTCCCGCCACCCGACAGTTCGTTGACTTCGTTGGCCGGAGCTTCGCCTTCTCCCGACATATTGCACGCCGGGATGGATCCGTTCGGCGCGGAGACCATAAACGCCTGAGTTGAGTCGTTGCCGGCCTGATCTTCCACCGACACCGATATTTCATGCCGTTTGAAACCATAGGTTTCCGAGTTGAACGTCCAGGAGTCTTCGATCATGCAATTCGTCTGAGGACAGGTCTGACTTTTAGCCTGCGTTACTTCTCCGTCCACCGCGATGGTCACCCGTTTCACTCCTGATTGTCGCCGAGCGGGTCCTCCGTCTGAGGCCTTCACGACCAAGCCGTAAACGGTGACTCCAGTCTTTAGACCTTCGGTCAGACCTCCGCTCAGGTTGACTTCGGGCGGCGTGTTATCCGGAAGCCAATTTGGATCGAGTTCTTGAGCGGTTATCGCCCGGTTATAGACCCGAACCTCGTCGATCCGGCCTTTGAAGTGCTCCCCGTACTGGCTGTCGCAGCCGATCTCCAGTGCACCTTCCCTGGCGGAGTCGGCACCTGCGACGGATTCGGTGTCGACCAGTTCACCATTGACGTAGAGGCGTAGCGTCGCCCCATCGAAGGTCGCCGCGAGGTGGTTCCAGACGTTTGCTTCCAGGGCTTTGACTGAGGTGACTTCCTTGTGATTAGGTGAAGCCGACGTACCGATCGCGCCTTCGCCCTTGCCGGTCGAGGCGCGGCCCACCTCGAGGGCGTAGTTCAGATGGCCCGATCCTTCCTTGAAGATCACTGGGTCGTGTTTCAGTTCGCCTTCCGGTCTGATCCAGCTCTCGAGCGTGAAGCCTTCATTGAAACGCAGGTCGGCGGCGTCGGCGACCGAGACACACGAACTCGTCCCGTTGAACTTGAGCGCACCTCCGTATTTCCCCCGGGCCCATTCCGCTCCTTCGATCGTCGCCGCGTGGCCGTCGCCGGTCAGGTCTTCGACCGTGGTGCCTTTTCCTTCGTTGAAGGACCAGGCCGCGACCGGACCCTGCTTCGTCGTCTGGATCGGGGCTTCCATGTCGGCGTCGATTTCGGCCTGATCGAGTTCGCGGTTGTAGATCCGAACCTCGTCGATCCGTCCGTCGAAATAGTCGGAGGTATCGGTCGAGCCCCCGATCTCCAGTTCTCCTTCGGAGGTGATCGTCGGTTCGGCGGCGCCGTTGTCGACGGGTTGGTCGTCGACGTAGAGGTAGGTCCGGTTGCCGTCGAAGGTCAGGGCGACGTGGCTCCAGGCGTTCGCGGGCAGCGGTTCCGTGGCGTGGATGAGTTCCTGTTCTTCGTTCGCCGCGCCGTAGGGCCGGTCGGAGACCGAGCCGCCCTCGTAGAGGAAGTAGCCGTGGGCGCTGCCTTCCTGCTTGTCGATCAACGGGGCCGAGTGGTTGTCGGCACCGCTCGGGCGTACCCAGGCCTCCAGCGTGAATTCTTCGCTGAAGTCGAGTTCCGGCGATGCCGGGATCCTCAGCACGTCTTTTTTCGCGGCTTCGAATTCCATCGCGCCGCCGTAGCGACCATGTTCGGTCCATTTGGCGCCTTCTGCCGTCGCGGTGTGGCCGTGGCCGGTGTCGTCGGTCGCGGTGCCGCCTTCGCCCGGTGCCTGGTCGAAGGAGTAGGCGGCCACCGGGGTCGCCTTCGGGGTCTGGATCGGCGATTCCATGTCGGCCGCGACTTCGCCGCCGGTCAGGGTCCGGTTATAGGCGCGGACCTCATCGATCTGCCCGGTGAACTGGCCGTCGGGACCGTCGCAGCCGATCTTCAGCGAGCCTTCGCCGCTCGCGGGCGGGCTCGTCGCCGTTTCGGTGTCGGCGAGTTCGCCGTCGACATAGAGCCTGATCTTCGACCCGTCCCAGGTGGCGGCGAGGTGGGCCCATTCGTAGTCGCGGATTTTTTCGCCGCCGACCGCGGCCTTCGAGCCACTGCCTTCGCCGATGAAGCCTTCGGCCTCGTATTCTTCGCGCGAGCCGAGGCCGAGGCCGAAGGCGGTTTTGCCGCTCGATTCCCTGACCACGACCGGGTCTTCGTAGCTGCCGCCTTCGGGCCTGATCCAGGCCTCCAGGGTGAATTCTTCGGAGAACCGCAGTTCGGGGGAGTCGGGGACCGAGACGCATTTGTTGCCACCGGAGCCGTCGAAGCCGATGCCGCCGCCGTAGCGGCCTTTGGCCCATTCGCCGTCTTCGATCGTCGCCGTGTGGCCGTCACCGCTGACGTCTTCCACCGTGGTGACCCCCGTTTTGCCTTCGTCGAAGGAGTAGGCGGCGACGGGACCGGACCTCGGCGTCTGGATCGGCGCTTCCATGTCGGCGCCGACTTCGGCTTCGCCCAGGGCCCGTTCGTAGAGACGCACCTCGTCGATCCTGCCTTCGAAGAACTGTCCTTCGACGGTAGAACAGCCGATCGTCAGCGGTCCCCCGCTTTCGAGCACGAACTCGGCGTGCGTGCTGCTGCCGGCCAGCTGCCCGTCGACGTAGAGGCGCAGGTAGGCGCCGTCGTAGGTGAGGGCCAGGTGGGTCCAGACGTGAGGTTCGAGTTTCTGTGCCGAATGGACTTCGGTCTCCGCGTATTCGTCGTAGCCTCCGGCCCAGCCCTGGACCAGGCCGTTCCCGGTCGAGCCGATCGCGAGTTCGTAGCTGGGGGTGAGTTCGGCCGCCTTGGAGATGATCGGGCCGTGGAAGAGGGCGTCCGGTCTGACCCAGGCCTCGACCGTGAATTCTTCACCCAGTTGCAGGGATGCCGAATCCGGGACCGTCACGCAGTCGGGTTCGCCGCCGAATTCCATGGCGCCGCCGTAGCGGCCATGGGTGGTCCGTTCGGCGCCTTCGATCGTGCCGTCGTTTTCGCCCGCCAGGTCTTCGACGCTCGCTCCTGCTTCTTCGCCTTCGTCGAAGGAGTACTCGGCGATCGGGGCCTTCTTCGGCGTCTGGATCGGGGTTTCCATGTCGGCGGCGACTGCGGGCTGGCCCAGGACGCGGTCGTAGATCCGCACCTCGTCGAGGCGGCCGAAGAGGAAGTCGCCGGTTTCGGTGGCGCCGCCGATCTCGACCTCACCTTCGGTTTCGAGGGGTGCTTCGGCGGGACCGCTGTCTACCAGCACACCGTCGACGTAGAGGCGCTCGACGGCTCCGTCGAAGGTGAGGGCGACGTGGGACCAGACTTCCGGCGCGAGCGGATCGGAGGCGGCGACTTCATCGCCTTCGCCGGCGACATGTTCGGTCCCGCCCCACGGCCTCTGGGGACCGGGGCCCGCGGCGTAGAGCCACCAGGCATACCGTTCGTCCCCTTCACCGCCACCGATCTGCTTGTCGACGATCGGCTGCCATGGCCTTCCTTCCTCCGGGCGCACCCAGGCCTCGAGGGTGAATTCTTCGGTCAGGTCGAGTTCGGAGGAGTCCGGGACCGAGAGGTAGGTTTCTTCGTGCTCGTTGAATTCCATCGCGCCGCCGTAGCGGCCGTGGGGCGTCCATTTGGCGCCGTGGATCGTCGCCGTGTGTCCGTTGCCGCTGAGGTCTTCGATCGTGGTGCCTTCGCCCGGATCTTCGTCGAAGGAGTATTCGGCTACGGGGCCGAAGGTGGCGGCCGCCGCGCGATCGGAGGTTCGCGACAGTACCGCGATCACCGAGGCCAAGACCAGGATCAGCCCCATTACGGCGACCTTCAGCAGACTGCGGCGCAGCGGCAATCCTCGGAACATCCGCGATCCCCCAGACGATATCGATTGGGACAAGAAGTCCTGAACGAGCTAACCGGGTGACTTATAGAGAGACGTGAACGTTCCTGTCAAGGGCGCGGTGTTAACGGACTGGACGCCGTCCCGAATTGTGGGTTCCCTACTCACTAATTCTTCAGTTCGCGTGGACGGATGAGCGGGATCCCACCGACCCGAACTGACCCGATACACCCGCGCCCCGCCGCTGACAACCCGTGCGTGAGTAGTTGCACGCACGCCCCCCTCCTCCCCGCGCGTCGCCGATGAGGCGCCGCGGCGAGCGTCCCGGCCACTCGGCCACCACGGCCCACTTCCAGGCCGCCTACCCGTTCCTCGGCATGGGCGGGCTCGGCGCCCCCGGCGTCTACGTCGGCACCGACGCTTTCGGCGGCGCCTGGGCTTTCGATCCCTGGGAGCTCTACGCGCGCCGGATCATGCGCAGCCCCAACGTGATCGTCCTCGGCGGCATCTCCTACGCCAAGTCGACGCTGATCAAGACCTACATCTACCGCCAGTACCTCTTCGGCCGGCAGGCCTGGGTGATCGACGTCAAGGGCGAGTATGGGCCGCTGGCCGCCGCGCTCGGCTTCCCGATCATCCGCCTCGAGCCCGGTGGCGAGGTCCGCCTCAACCCGATCGAGCGCCGCGGCGGCCGCGAGGGCCAGCTCGCCCTGCTGCGCTCGGTCGCGCTGGCGGCGCTGCGCCGCGACCTCCATCCCGAGGAGGACGCCGCGCTGCGCGTCGCCCTCGACCAGGTGAACGAAGAGGCCGGCGTGTTCGAGCCGACCCTGCCGATGGTCGTCGACGTCCTGCTCCACCCTCGCGAGGCGATGGTCGCCGGCGTCTCGGCCGCCGGCGGCGCCGAGTTCGCCGCCGCCGCCAGGGACGTCGCGCTCGCCCTGCAGCGGCTCTGCGACGGCGACCTGCGCGGGATCTTCGACGGGCCGACCAGCGAGGGGATCGACCTCGAGGGGGCGCTGGTCGTCCTCGACCTCTCCGCGATGCGCGACTCCGACGCGCTCGCGGTGCTGATGACCTGCACCGCCGCCTGGCAGCAGGCGATCCTGCGCGAGCGCAAGGAATCTGCCGACCGTGCGGGCGTGCCGATGGCGAAGGTCTTCTGCGTCTTCGAGGAGGTCTGGCGGGTCGCCGGCAACGTCGGCGTCGCCGAGTGGCTGCAGGCCAACTTCAAGCTCTGCCGGGCGCTCGGCATCGCCAACTTCGTCTCGCTCCACAAGCTGACCGACTTCGGCACCGCGGGCGCCGACGGCTCACGGGCAGCGCGGATCGCCCAGGCGCTGGTCGCCGACGCCGGCTGCACCGTGATCTACCGCCAGTCGCCCGACCAGCGGGAGGTCCTGCGCACCGACCTCGGCTGCTCCGACACCGAAACCGAGCTGGCGACGCGCCTCGAGATCGGCGAGGCGATCTGGAAGATCGGCTCGCGCTCGATGCTGGTGCGCCAGCGGATGTCGCGGGCGGAGCGCTCGATCACCTACACCGACGAGCAGATGGGCGTGATCGGCGCCGCGGGGACGCCGTGAGCGAGGACGGCGATCGCCTGATCTGGATCGCCGGCGGCGTGCTGCTCGTCGGCCTCGCCGGACTCTGGGCGACCGGCACGCTGGCGGCGCTGCTCGGCGGCGGATGGGATCCGCTGCCGGTCGCCGAACTGCCCGCCACCGCGGCACGGCTCCTCTCCCACCTGGGCGACCCGTCGGCCGCCTGGCCCGCCGGGCGACGGCGGGCGATGCCCGGCGCCGGCGCCTTCTGGCTCTGCGCGGTGGTGGTCGCCGCGGCGATGACGCTGCTAGCGCTCGGCGCC
>JAOPZF010000167.1 GCA_025964255.1 Solirubrobacterales bacterium
GCGCTGGGCGACGTGACCACGCTGAGGGACCCCGACGTGATGGCGGAACTGGAGGCTAAGATCGCCGAGGAGTCCGACGACGAAAGCTAGCCAGCGCCCCTTGCCGAAGCGCCGCCGATGCAGATAAACAGTCGCACCGTCTCGATCCTCGAGGAGGTGGCGCGGCGGCCGGACGGGGGCGGTCTGGTCGAGATCGCCAATGCCACTTCGCTGCCCGCGGCGACCTGTCACCGGCTGCTGGCCGCGCTGGCCGAAGACGAGCTGGTCCACCGTGACCCGCTGACCCGGCGCTACAGCGTCGGGCGGGGGCTGGTGCAGCTGGCCGGGATGGTCACCCAGATCGGCCGCGGCGCCTCGATCGAAGCGGGGATGACGGCGCTGCGCGACCGCTGGCGGGAGTGCTTCTTCCTCGCCTCGATCGTCGACGACGCGATCATCTGCGTGCGCTCGCTGCCGACCATCGATCCCAACCGGATGACGGTGACGGTGCCGCTCGGGCAGCCGATGGCGCCCAACGTGGCCGGGTCGGCGAAGGCGATCCTCGCCCACGTCTCGGCCGCCGAGCGCGAGCGGCTGATCACCGCCGGTGGCGGGATGGCGCGGCTGACCGAGAACTCGATCGTCGACGCGGTCGAGTTCGAGAACGAGATGGACCGGATCCGCGGCTGTGGGCACTCGATCTGCGACGAGGAGTCGGAGGTCGGGGCGGCGACGGTGGCGGTGCCGATCGTGCTGCCGGAGGGGATGGTGCGCAGCGCGCTCGCCGCGATCGGGCCGCGCGACCGGATCCTCGCCCTCGCCGAGGACGGGATGATCGAGGACATGGTGCGGACCGCGGCGGTGATCGCCGGGCTCGAGCAGGGGACGACGGTCGACGCGCTGGTTCCGGGGCTGTAGGCGCGGGCGCCCGCGCCCTAACTGACGCCGGTCTCGCTACGTTCGCGTTCGCGGACGATTTTCTCGACCGCGACCTGGAGCGACTGCATCTGTTCCTGGACGCTGCGGAGTTCGCGCAGCGCGACCTCCTCGGGCGGCAGCTCGCCGTCTTTCAACTCCTCCTCGATTTCGCCCAGTTCGGGGGCGAGGAAGCGCTGCGCGAATCCGCCGGTGAGCAGGGCGACGAAGCTGATGCCGATCACCAGGATGCAGGCCGAGACGATTTCGCCGCCCAGCGTCGTCGGGTAGGTGTTCGAGCCGAGCGTGGTCATCGTCGTGATCGCCCAGTAGGTGCTCTGCCAGAAGCTGAGGTGCTGGTTGGCCTTCTCGAAGGCGCCGAAGACCGCGCCGCCGCCGACGATCGTCAGCAGCGCCAGGAGCGCCGAGTAGCGGAGGCCTTGGAGGGAGAAGACCTCACGCGACAGCTGGGCGAGGCGAAGGAGGCGCAGCAGGCGGAGCAGGCGCAGCGCGCGCAGGCTCTGCAGGCCGGGGGGGAGGATCGGCGGGGTGATGATGACGAGCACCAGGTCGAGCGGGTTGTGACGGAGCCAGGTGCGGCGATCGGGGACCACGGCGAGCATCACCACGAGCTCGATCAGAAAGGCGCTCCAGGTGACCCAGTTGAGGACGTTGGCGATCACGTGCAGCGTCCCGCCGGTGTGAGACTCCGAGAGCGCGACGCTCGGCAGCACCAGCGCCGCGGCGATCAGCATCGGCGTCGAGAGCCGTTCCGCGACCGCGGTGCTCCGCGCGTCCATCCCCGGTTTGAACCGCACGGGCGGCCCGGAAGCTTGTGACCGGTCAGAGCTCACCGCGATTCATTCGACGTGTGCCACTTCACCCCCTCTGTATGCCACCTCGCGCCCAGTGTGTGGCAACTCTGTGCCATCCCTTGAAATCGGCGAAGCGCTTTGTCTACGGTGTCCGAGCGATGGCTGAAGACCCGAAGACTGCGACTGAGGAGCGCTCGACGGAGCGTCGGGTTCCCGCGACCACCAACGAACCGATTCCGATCGAGCAGCTGATGCGGGAACAGGGCATCACGGGTCCGCAGGGACTGGACTCCCTCCCGTTCGTGCCCGATTGGCCTGAAGTGGACTGACGTCAGTCTGAGCGGGTTCATGACCGAAGTTATCGTCTGCGATACGAGCGTCGTAGGCCACTTGCTGCGAAGTCGCAAAGACCAAAGGAGTCAAGCCCGATGGGACGGGCCGCTCCTCGGCCGGCTGGACGCGGCGGTGCTGGCGATCAGCGTCGTGACGGTCGCTGAGTCGCGCGCGGGCTTCTTGATGGGTCGATGGGGTCCGCGGCGGACGCGCGCCGGTGATCTCGACCTCGAATCGTTCTTGCAGATCCCAGTGGACGACGAGGCGCTGGACGAGTGGGCGAGACTTCGTGCGGCCGCCAAGGTAAGCGGAACCGCAATCGGGGATAACGACCTATGGATCGCCGCCACCGCCAGCACGCGGCGTCACGCGCTGGCCACGTGCGACCGCGACCACTTGCGGATCGCCCGGGACCTGCCGGTGGAAGTCGTTTACTTGCAGCCGCCCGTCTAGGCGGCGCTCGCTACTCCGCCTCGGCGGGGGCGGCTTGGGCGCTTAGTTCGACGTGGGCGCGGCTGTCGGAGGTGCGGACGAGGACGAGGGTGGCGATCAGGCCGAGGATGGCGAAGCCGGCGCCGACGGCGAATGCCGCCTGGAAGCCTTCGACCAGGGTGCTCGGGCTTTCGCTCGAGCCGATCACCGAGTTGGCGATCGCGGCGAGGATCGCCAGGCCGAGCGCGCCGCCGACCTGCTGGGAGGTGTTGATCAGGCCCGAGGCGAGACCTTGCTCGCGATCTTCGATCCCCGAGACGGCGGCGATCGTGACCGGGACGAAGGCGAAGCCGAGGCCGACCGCCGCCAGGAGGGAGGGCCCGAGGATGTCCTTGAGGAAGGTCCCGTCGACGTCGATCCGGGTGAACCAGATCAGCCCGAGGGCGATGCAGGCCATGCCGATCGCGAGGATCGGCTTGAAGCCGACTTTGGTGACCAGGCCGGAGGCGATGCCGGCGGCGAGGATGATCGTGATCGCCAGCGGCAGGTAGGAGAGGCCGGCCTTGATCGGGCTGTAGCCGAGCACCTGCTGCATGTAGAGCGAGATGAAATAGAACATCGAGAAGAGCGAGGCGCCGACCAGGATGCCGACCACGTTGGCCCCGGTGACGGTGCGCACGCGGAAGATCGAGAAGGGGACGAGCGGCGCCCGCGAGCGCAGCTCGATCGCGACGAACGCCGCCAGCAGGATCAGCGACCCGGCGATCGTGGCGATCGTCTGGAACGAGCCCCAGCCGACCGTTTCGGCGTCGAGCAGGGCGAAGACCAGGGCCGAGAGGCCGAGCGTGATCGTGAACGCCCCGGCGACGTCGAAGTGGCGCGTCTCCGCTTCCGATTTCGTCTCGGCGATCAGGCTCGGCGTGATCGCGGCGGCGAAGATCCCGATCGGCACGTTCACCCAGAGCACCCATTCCCAACCCACGTATTCGGTGAGGATGCCGCCGAGCAGCACGCCCGCGGCGCCGCCGGAGCCCGCCACCGCGCCCCAGATCCCCAGCGCTTTGTTGCGCTCCGCGCCGTCTTTGAAGGTGACGGCGACGATCGAGAGCGCCGCGGGGGAGAGGATCGCGGCGCCCAGGCCCTGGACCGCGCGCGCGGCGATCAGCTGGCCCGAGGTGCTCGCCAGCCCGCCGGCGAGCGAGGCGATCGCGAACAGCACCAGCCCGGCCATGAAGAGGCGCCGGCGGCCGAGCAGGTCGGCGAGCCGGCCGCCGAGCAGAAGGAAGCCGCCGAAGGTCAGCACGTAGGCGTTCAGCACCCAGGGCAGGCTGTCCTCGGAGAAGTTGAGCGCTTCCTTGATCGTCGGCAGCGCGACGTTGACGATCGAGGCGTCGAGGACGACGACGAACTGGGCGACGCAGAGGAGCGCCAGCGCGATCCAGCGTTTGTCGCGGGCGTCGCTGAGGTCGGTCACGAATCATCGTCCTCGTCGTGCGCCGAAGCCGAGAATTTGGTCCGTGGCCGCGCCACCGGCACGCCGTCATAGAAGGTGTCGACCTTCTCGTCGTAGAAGGCGATCAGCCCGGCTACCTGCAGCACCTGGGCCGACGGGTAGGCGTAGGACCAGGCGATGTCGGCGTGCAGCACCTCGCCGATCCGCGCCGACCAGTGGTCGCTGGTCGTCCCCTTGTAAGGGCAGTAGGTGACGGTGTCGGTGCGCTCGAGCGGGGCGAGGTTCACGTCAGTGCGCTGGATGTAGTGGCGGGTCGGCAGGCCGGTCTCGAAGAGCAGCACCGGCGCCGTCGTCTCGGCGAGGACGACGCCCTCGATCTCGACCCGGATGTGGCGCGAGGAGCGGATCGCGTCGACCCGCGCGTAGGGGCTGCGCGGATGGCCGCCGAAGACCTCTTCGTCCTCCTCGAACCAGGCGTCGACCGCGTGCCAGTCGACGTGGACGAGCCCGGCGAACGGCCCGCTCTCGAAGCTCTCGGTCTTCGGGAGGGCGAACACCGACGGATCGACGTCGTCGACCGGCAGGTAGTAGGTCGGGTAGTGCGGCACCTCCCAGACGTAGAAGGCGCGCACCGAGTCGATGACGGTGGCGCCGCCGCGGACTGCCCGAATCCGACGCGGGCACGGCTGCATGAAACCCGCCTCGGACAGGTGCGGCGGATATCTGGACGAGTCGATCTCGGAAACCTCCCCAGGAATCACTCGGACCACCCTAGCTACCGGAGATGGTTTGCTAGACTAATTACCTAGGCTAACTTTTTATGGCACCCAAGACCTCCGACATCTCGCTCTCCGACACCGCCTCGCAGCTGAGCACGGCGATCGTGCGCACGGCGCGCGTCCTGCGCCAGGACGCCGCCGCCGAGGCCGGCCTGGGCGCCGGGACGACGGCAGCGCTGGCGAGCATCAAGCGCGACGGCCCGCTGACCCCGTCGGAGCTGGCCGAGATCGAGCGGGTCAAGCGCCCCTCGATCACCCGGACCCTCGCCTGCCTCGACCGCCAGGGGCTGATCGAGCGCACCCCTGACCCCGCCGACGGCCGCAGCTCGCTGGTCTCGATCAGCGCCGCCGGCCGCGAGCGCCTCGCGCTGCTGCGGCGGCGCAAGAGCGCCTACCTGGCCCGGCGGCTGGAGGCGCTCGATCCCGAGGAGGTTGCGACGCTCGCCCGCGCCGCCGAGATCCTCGAGCGCATGCGGGAGGATGAGCGGCCGTCGTGAGCACCGCTCTCCGACGCTCGTTCAACTCCCTCGAAGTCCCCAACTACCGGCGCTATTTCGCCGGTCAGGTCATCTCTCTGTCCGGCAACTGGATGCAGACCGTCACGGTCCTGTGGCTGATCCTCAGCCTGACGAACTCCGGCTTCGCCGTCGGCCTCACCACCGCGCTGCAGTTCCTGCCGATGCTCCTCTTCGGCGCCTACGGCGGGGTGCTCGCCGACCGCTTCTCGAAGCGCAACCTCCTCTTCGTCACCCAGTCGCTGATGACGATCCCGGCGCTCGGCCTCTTCCTCGTCACCCTCTTCGGGATCGAGCAGCCGTGGATGATCTACATCGGCGTCTTCCTCTTCGGCGCCGTCAACTGCGTCGACAACCCGACCCGCCAGAGCTTCGTGATCGAGATGGTCGGCCCCGACCGCCTCGTCAACGCGGTCTCCCTGAACAGCGTGATCATCGAGACCGCGCGGATCATCGGCCCCGCCATCGCGGGCGTGATCATCGCCGCATTCGGCGTCGTCCCCTGCTTCGCGATCAACCTCCTCACGTTCCTCGCGATGATCGTCGCGCTCTGGTCGATGGACCCGCGCGCGCTGCGGACGCCGCCGCCGGCGGTGCGGAAGCCCGGCGCGATCCGCGAGGGACTGCGCCACGTCCGCCGCACCCCCGAGCTGGCCGTGCCGCTGGTGCTGATGGCGCTCGTCGGCACCCTCGGCTTCAACTTCCAGGTGGCGCTGCCGCTGCTCGCCAAGTTCAGCTTCGGCGGTGGCGCCGGCTCCTACGCGGTGCTGGTCTGCTCGATGGGCGTCGGCTCGATCGTCGCCGCGCTGATCAACGGCAACCAGGGCAAGACCGGCTCCAAGGTGATCGCCGCCGCCTCGCTCGCCTTCGGCGTCGCCGCCCTGCTTTCCGCCGCGATGCCGAGCCTGATCCTCGAGGCCGTCACCCTGGCCGCCCTCGGCGCCGCCGCGGTGATCTTCGTCTCCTCGGTCAACTCGACGATCCAGCTCGCCGTCTCGGCCGAGATGCGCGGCCGCGTGATGGCGCTCTTCTCGATCGTCTTCCTCGGCTCGACCCCGATCGGCGGCCCGCTGACCGGCTGGCTGGCGGAAGCCTACGACCCCCGCGTGGCCTTGGTGCTGGCAGGGATCTACGGCCTGGGCGCCGCCTGGGCGGCGCGGGTCATCCTCACCCGCACCGCCCGGCGACAGCTCAGCTATTCGACGTAACCGGCCGCTTCCAGGTAAGCGGCAGCGGCTTCCTTCGGGGTCTGTTTTTCGAGTTCGA
>JAOPZF010000003.1 GCA_025964255.1 Solirubrobacterales bacterium
TACGTCTACATCGCCAAACCGCCGCTCTACCGCGTGAAACAGGGCAACCAGGAGACCTACCTGGAGCGCGAGTCCGAACTCGAAGAGCTGCTGCTGCGCGACAAGCTCGAGCAGTTCGAGCTCGTTGACATGACGGGGGAGAGCCGCAAGCTCACCCCGAGCCGTTGGCAGTCCTACATCCGGCGCTCGAAAGAGTACGAGGGCTGGGGCTCTTCATTGCAGGCCAGCTACGGCCACGAGGTGGTGCAGTTCCTCGAGGAGTCGTCGCTGCTCGACGAGGGGGTGTCGTCGATCACCGCGGCCAAGGACCTGCTCGAGCGGGTGGCCCCCGAGGGAGAGCCGTTCGACACGACCGTGGTCAGCTCGACTGATGATCTCCTCGTGGTCAAGGCGATCTCCCGGAACAGTGGCCTCGCCCGCACCCACCGTCTGCCGCGCGAGTTGTTCGAGGACCCCGAGTACCGCAAGTTCGCTGAGGTGCACGCCGCCCTGCTGAAACAGGTCGGTCGCCCGCCGTTCACGGTCAGCCGCGGTGAGAAACGGACGGTCGCGCTCTCCTTCCAGGCTCTGCGCGGCGCGGTGATGGAGCTCGCCCGCTCAGGCGTCACCCTCACCCGCTTCAAGGGATTGGGCGAGATGAACCCGAAACAGCTGCGTGAGACGACGATGGATCCGGCGACCAGGACTCTCGCCCGGGTAACGCTCGACGACGCGACCGCGGCCGACCGCATCTTCTCGATGCTGATGGGCGACCAGGTCGCCCCGCGTCGGGAGTTCATCGAGACCCACGCCAAAGAGGTGAAATTCCTCGATGTCTAAGAGTGTCAATTCCAACAGTGTGAAAGCAGAGGTGCTCTAGTGGCGCTGGAGGCGCTTACCGGCAACATCGAAGACCGCGGTCTCGAGCAGGAGATGCGCTCGTCGTACCTCGATTACGCGATGAGCGTGATCGTCGGCCGGGCGCTGCCCGACGTGCGCGATGGCCTGAAGCCGGTACACCGTCGAGTCCTCTACTCGATGCACGACCTTGGTCTGCAGCCGACGCGCTCGTACCGCAAGTGCGCCTACATCGTCGGCGAGGTGATGGGCAAATACCACCCGCACGGCGACTCGGCGATCTACGACACGCTCGTCCGCATGGCGCAGGACTTCTCGCTGCGCTACCCGTTGGTCGACGGTCAGGGCAACTTCGGCTCGATCGACGAAGACCCCGCCGCGGCGATGAGGTACACCGAGGCGCGCATGGCGCGTCTCGCGACCGAGATGCTGCGCGACATCGACGCCGACACCGTCGACTTCGGCCCCAACTACGACGAATCGACGCAGGAGCCGCTGGTCCTGCCGTCGCGCTTCCCGAATCTGCTGGTCAACGGCACCTCCGGAATCGCCGTCGGTATGGCGACCAACATCCCGCCGCACAACCTGCGCGAGGTCAGCGCCGCGGTGATGGCCTACATCGACGACCCCGAGATCGACCTCGACGGCCTGATGGTCCACATCAAGGGCCCTGACTTCCCGGGCGGTGGCCTGATGAGCCGCGAGGGAATCCGCACCGCTTATGAAACCGGCCGCGCCAGCATCAAAGTCCGCGCCCGGGCCCACGTCGAGCCGCTGAAAGGCGGCAAGGACGCGATCGTCGTCACCGAGCTGCCGTTCACGGTCAAGAAGCTCGGCGAAAACGGCCTGGTGGCGAAGATCGCCGATCTCGTCCGCAACAAAAAACTCGACGGCATCTCCGACCTGCGCGACGAGACCGACGAACGCGGGATGCGGCTCGTCATCGAGCTCAAACGCGGCGGCCCGCCGGCCAAAGTCGTCCTCAACAACCTCTACAAAAAAACGGCCATGCAGTCGACCTTCGGCTGCAACATGGTGGCGCTGGTCGACGGCGTGCCGCGGACGCTGAGCCTGCTCGAGCTGATCGAGTACTACGTCAAACACCAGCGCGAGGTCGTCACCCGCCGGACCCAGTACGAACTGCGTCGCGCCGAGGCGCGGGCCCACATCTTGGAGGGTCTGCTCGTCGCACTCGACAACCTCGACGCGGTGATCAAACTGATCCGGTCTTCGCCGGACCCGGACTCGGCCCGCCAGGGCCTGATGGACCAGTTCGAGCTCTCGCGCGAGCAGTCGCAGGCGATCCTCGACATGCGCCTCCAGCGCCTCACCGCGCTCGAGGCCGACAAAGTGCGCGCCGAGCACGCCGACCTGATGGAGCGGATCGGCGAGCTGCGCGAGATCCTCGGCGACGAGGCCCGCGTGATGGGCCTGGTCAAAGACGAGCTCGCCGAAATCGTCGAGTCCTACGGCGATGAACGGCGCACCGAAATCGCCGCCTTCGAGGGCGAGGTCGGGATCGAGGACATGATCGCCGACCAGCAGATGGTGATCTCGCTGACCGCCTCCGGCTACGTGAAGCGGTTGCCGCTCGCCACCTACCGCCAGCAGCACCGTGGCGGCGTCGGCGTGATGGGGATGAACCTCAAAGAGGACGACTACATCGCCCACCTCCACATCAGCTCGACCCACGACTACCTGCTCTTCTTCACCAACCGCGGCAAGGTGTACCGACTGAAGGTCTACGAACTGCCGGAGGGCTCACGGACGGCGAAAGGCTCGAACCTGCGCAACCTGCTGCCGCTGCAGGAAGACGAGCGGGTGATGGCGGTGATCCCGACGCGGGACTTCAAGGAGAACCGCTACCTCGTCTTCGCCACCAGCGACGGCTTGGTCAAGAAGACCGAATTCCTCGCCTACAACACGCCGATCCGCGCCGACGGGATCATCGCGATCAAGGTCCGGCCGGGCGACGAGCTGGTGCAGGTGCGGCTCACCTCGGGCGAAGACGACATCTTGATCGTGTCCCACTCCGGCCACGCCTCCCG
>JAOPZF010000175.1 GCA_025964255.1 Solirubrobacterales bacterium
CCACGACTACTGCCGCTCCCAGGGCACCCGGCCCCTCGACCTCGACTACTGAGGGCCGGCCCGCGGTGACGCCGGCGAGCAATGGGAACGAGCTATTCGAACGGGGCGTCGCCGCCCGCCCCGACGATCCCGCCCTGCTCTATTTCGACACCGCGATCTCCTTCCGCGACGCCGCCGAGCGGGCCTGGGCGCTGGCGGCGGCGCTGCGCGAGCTCGGCCTGCGCCCCGGCGACCGCCTGGCGCTGATGCTGCAGAACGGCCCGGCGACGGTGGTCGCAATCCACGCCGCCTGGCATATCGGCGCCGTCGCCACCGCGATCAACCCGATGGGCAAGGCGGGCGAAGTGCGCCACCAGCTGGTCGACTCGGGCGCCCGCCTCGTCATCTGCCTGGAGTCGCTGCACGCGGTGGTCGCCCAGGCGGCGGCCGGGACCGCGATCGAGGCGATCATCACCGCCTCCGAGCTGGCCTGGCTCGAGTCGATGCCGCCCGCGCTGGCCGAGTCCCGGCGCCTCACCTGCCCCGGCGCGATCGACCTCGAGGACCTCTGCGCCGCTCCGGCCGAACCGCGCCCGGCCGCGGTCGAGCCCGACGCGCCCGCGCTCCTCGCCTACACCTCGGGGACGACCGGGACGCCGAAGGGCGCGATCGTCACCCACCGGGCCGTCGTCCACAACGGCGAGGCGATGCGAGCCTGGGGCGACCTCGGCGCGGCCGACGTGACCGTGGCGATGGCGCCGCTCTTCCACATCACCGGGCTCGTCTGCCACCTCTCGGCGTCGCGGGCGAGCGCCACCCCGCTCCTCCTTATGCACCGCTTCGAGCCCGGCGAATTCCTGCGGCTCGTGGAGCGCTGGCGCGGCACCTACGTGATCGGCCCGCTGACCGCCTTCATCGCCTTGCTCGAGCACCCCGACCTCGGGCGCCGCGACCTCTCCTCGCTGACCAAGGTGGCGAGCGGCGGCGCGCCGGTCTACCCGGCGATCGTCGAGCGCTGGGAGCGGGCGACCGGGGCCTACGTCCACAACACCTACGGCCTGACCGAGACCGCGGCGCCCTCGCACCTGGTGCCGCGCGGCGAGCGCGCCCCGGTCGACCCGGAGAGCGGCGCGCTCTCGATCGGTCGCCCGATCGCCGACACCGAGTCGAGGATCGTGCTCGTCGAGAGTGGGGATGACGCCGCGCCCGGGGAGCTGGGCGAGATCGTCACCCGTGGCCCCGCCGTCACGCCCGGCTACTGGGGCCGCCCCGATGAGACCGCGCACGGGCTCCGCGACGGCTGGCTGCACACCGGCGACGTCGGCCGCGTCGACGCCGACGGCTGGTTCTTCATCGTCGACCGGATCAAGGACATGATCGTCGCCGGCGGCTTCAAGGTCTGGCCCCGCGACGTCGAGGACGCCCTCTACACCCACCCCGCGGTGCAGGAGGCGGCGGTCGTCGGCGCGCCCGATCCCTACCGCGGCGAAACCGTCGTCGCCCACGTCGTCCTCCGCCCCGCCGCCGCCGCGACCGCGGACGAGCTGATCGCCCACTGCCGCGAGCGCCTCGCCGTTTACAAGGCCCCCCACGTCGTCGTCTTCGTCGACGAACTGCCGAAGACCGCTTCGGGCAAGATGCTGCGCCGCGAGCTGCGCGCCGACCCCAATTCAGCTCGGGAGAACACGTATTGAAGAAAGGCGGGTATTCAAATAATTTCGTGACCGTTTTCGTTTAATCCCACTAGTGAATCGGATTGACCGCCTAGTCGCCCGCGCCGTCGCGGTCGTCCTCTCTGCCTGTGTGATCGCGGGTGCCTTTCACGCCGCACCCGCCGAGGCGGCCGAAGGAGTGACGGTGATGGGCAGCGCCAGCGGTGGCGACGACGCGGTCGAAGCCATCGTCTACGTGAGCACCTCGCCGGGGCGGGTGTGTAACGGGCGCGTGCGGCACGCTGAAGAAACCCTGCGGCTGCCACAGCTGAGCACCGATCGCGCCGGCGGTGGCCGCTGGCATTGGACGGTGGGTGCCGATGTGCCCGCCGGCCTCTGGCGGGTGACGGTGTCCTGCGGCCTCCACCACGGTGAAGGCACGGCGACGACCTCGTTCCGGGCCTCGGCAGGCGCCCGCACCGGCCTCCACCCGATCGGTCTGGCGCTGGGAGAAGTGAAGGGCGAACCGTGGCACGAAGAAGGCAGTGGCGGCGGTCAGGGCGGTGGTGAAGAAGACAACGGCTACCAGCACGGCCAGTGCACCTGGTGGGCGCGCAAAAAGCGCCCGGATATCCCTGTCTTCCCCGGCCCGGCCGGGGACGCGAAGAACTGGGCCCGCAGCGCCCGCAAAGCCAACCCGGCATTCAAGGTCGGCGAAATCGCGAAGCCGGGGGCGATCGTCGTCTTCCAGCCAGGCCAGGCGGAAGCCACGCAGAACGGACACGTCGCTTACGTAGTGAACGTGCAAGGCCACGAGATGAAGATCTCCGAGTACAACTTCGTGAAGAAAGACACCGAGGGCACTCGCCACCTCGACTGGTTCGGCAAGCACTTCCAGTTCATCTACCGGCGCAGCCCGGCCGATTCCGAAGAAGAAGGCCCGGTGCCGTTGGGGGCGATCCGCCGCTATGTGTTCAGGACCTGCGTGAACGGCACTTGCGGCCTGACCCGGCACACGGGTCCAAAGGTAGGTTTCCCGACGGTCGCGCCGCCGCTGGCCGAAGGCGCCGCGGTCGACATCGTCTGCCAGACCACCGGCGATCGGGTGACCGGCTACGACGCCACCTCGACTGACGTCTGGGATCGCCTCGCCGACGGAACCTACGTCTCCGATTACTACGTCGACACGCTCGGCAAGAACGACCAGTTCACCGTGCCGATCCCGAGCTGCTCGCAGGAAAAAACCCCGCACGTCCCGCCGCCGCCCGCCGAAGTCCACATCCAGGCGCCGACCGGAGGGGCGATCCTCACCGGCCCGGTCGAACTGACCGCGACCTCGAACGCTCCTCGCGTGAAGTTCGAAGCCCGCTACTCGAGCACCGACGGCTTCGCCGCCACGGCGAGCTTTCACCTCATCGGCATAGGCAGTTCCGCCGGCGACGGATTCTCCGTCCCCTGGAACACGGCGACGATTCCCAACCAGGGCCTCGGCACGCAGAGCACGATCGAAATCGTCGCCACCGCCCTCGACGGCGACGGCAATCCGACCACCGCCCAAGACGCGCGGCGGGTCGCCGTCGCCAACCCCGGACCCGACGGCGGCTTCGCCTACCGCGCCTACAACACCTGCCCCGAAGCCGACTGCGAGCTTCACCTCCGCTCCGGCCCCGGCTTCTCCGCCTACCCGCAGGTCGGCGAGGTGCCGGAGGGGGGCGAAGTCGACATCGCCTGCCAATCCCACGGCCAGCCGGTGATCGGGCCGCTGGGGCCGACCGAAATCTGGGACGAGCTGACCGACGGCAAGTGGGCCTCCGACTATTACGTCGACACCCCGGTCCTCGCCGCCTTCAGCCCACCGATCCCACGCTGTGCGGGCGTCCCTGAACCACCCGTCCTGGAAGTGCATCTGACGAATCCCGCGATGACGGAAACGCTGACCGGGATCGTCGAATTGACCGCTTCGTCGAACGCTCCCGGGGTGAAATTCGAAGCCTTCTACTCGACCTCACCCGGGGCGACCGCAGCGACCTGGCACCGGATCGGGGTCGACGAAACGTCGTTCGAAAACTACTTCGTGTACTGGGACACGACCGAAATGCCGAACCAGGGCCAGCCGCTCGAGAGCACGGTCCTGGTCAGAGCGACCGCCCTCGACTACATCGGCGCGCCGACCGAAGTGTTCGCCACCCGACGAGTCGCGGTCTCGAACGAAAGCAGCGATGGCGCCTTCCATTACCACGTGTACGGAAGCTGCCCGAACGGTGAATGCGAAGCGGTGAAACTCCGCTCCGGGCCGGGGACGAGTTTCCCGATCGTCGGGACCGTCGAGGAGAACGACGAGCTGAGGATCGTCTGCCAGGCCGAAGGCGAGGAAGTGGCAGGGAGTCGCACCACCAAGATCTGGGACGAACTCGCCGACGGCAGGTGGATCAGCGACTACTACGTCGACACGCCCGTCCCCGCCAGCTTCAGCCCGCCGATTCCCAGGTGCTAGCGGCGATCCACTCGGCGGCCTCGGGGGCGACGGCCACCACCCCGTACGTCGCCTTCTACCAAGCGGCCGCCTCCGTCTTCGCCGTTCTCCTGCTCACCGGCGTGGCCGGTGAGATGCGGGATCTGCGCGAGCGGATCGAGCACCTACCGGACGAGCTTCCGCGGACGGTGCGTCGGAACCTCGTCGCCGTCACGGTCGTACTGCTGGCGGTCCTGCTAGGCGAGTTCATCTCCCTCGTGGTCTTGCTCCACCCACCGACCGCATCGTGGGCGCAGATCCCGGTCGCGATCTGCCTCGGGATCTCCATCCCGGGGATACCGGCGATCCTCTTCGTCTCCCTCTGGGACGGCCGCGTGAGCGATCGCCGTGTCCGCGAACTGCAGGGGTTCGTCAAGGGGGTGCTCGTCGTCGTCGTCGTCGCCCTCGCCGGCGCCGCCCTCCTCCTGCTCGGCTTCGCGATCGCGAACTCCCCCGGACACTCCTACCACGTGTATGGCACCTGCGCCACGGGAGAATGCGGCCTCAAAGAACGCAGTGAACCGAGCACCGAATCCGCCCAGGCGGGACGGCTCGACGACGGTGACTCGGTGGACGTCGTCTGCCAGATTCCCGGCAAGGGAAAAGGGGGGAAGGTCACCGCCAAGAAGGGCGGGGCCAGCTCCGAAACGTGGGACAAGCTCGCCGACGGCAGCTACGTGACCGACCTGTTCGTCGATACCCCGCGGGTGGGCGACGGCATCCCGGCCTGCCCGGAAGCTCGGGAGGGTCCCGCGCGGAGCGGTTGAAGCATGAGGGGGCGAGGCCCGGAGGCCCCGCCCCCACTCCGCGCCCTACTTCGTCTTCTTGAACACCAGTTTCGAGGCGTCGAAGGTCGACATCTCGGCGGCGATCTTGCCGCCCTTGAAGACGTAGCCGTCGGTCGAGAAGTACGGCTTGGCGAGAAACGGCGCCGTCACCTTGAACTTCACGAACGAGGTGCCGCCGCTTTCCCATTCGAGCACCGGCTTGGCCTTCAGCCCGCAGAGCCCTTCTTCTTCCGGCGATTTGACGAACCCTTCGTAGAGTTCGGTCAGCGCCTTGCGGCCTTCCACGACGACGCCGTCGGGGAAGAACAGGGTGGCGTTCGCGGTGTAGCCGTTGACGAGCCCTTCGGCGCTGCATTCGGCCAACACCTTGCCGTGGGCGGCGACCAACGCCTTGTTCGAGGTCTTTGCCGCGCCGGCCACGGCCGGCACGAGGACCGCCAAGGCCGCCAGCACCGCCGCCGCGGCCAGTCCGGCCCGGACGATCGGGGAGCGCTTTTTCATCGATATCCCTCCTGGTGGGGTCGCCCCGCCGTCGGGGAGGCGGAGCATGGGGTGCCTCCGACCCTGCCCGTCGCCGACCGCCCCGGACCAGGCAATAACGCCCTCCCTTGTCGATACCCATAATTGGCTACGCGGCCGGCGCGGCGCGCGAGGCCCCCGCCGACCTAGGTTCGCTCGGTGAGCGAAATCTGGAAGGTCGAAGAGAACGCCGGCATCGTCATCGCCGCCCACGACAACCCGCCGATGAACTACTTCGTCGCCGCCAGCGCGGCGGGCCTGGCCGAGATGCTGCCCCGCTGGCGCGAGGACGACGTCCGTGTCGTGATCATCACCGGCGCCGCCCCCGGCCGCTACATCACCCACTACTCGGTCGAGGAGCTGGTCGACCTCGCCGCCGACCGCGAGGAGCTGATCCGCCGCTCCTACGACCTGATCTTCGGCTGGCACTCGCTGCTGCAGTCGCTCGCCTACCTCGACAAGCCGGTGATCGCGGCGATGACCGGGGACACCGGCGGCGGCGGGCTCGAGCTCTCACTCAACTGCGACATCCGGATCATGCAGCGCGGCGACTACCTCTGCGGCTTCCCCGAGGCGAGCCTCGGCATCCTCACCGGCACCGGCTCGCAGCTGCTCGAGCGGGCGATCGGCCGCAGCCGCGCGCTCGACTTCCTGCTGCGCTCGCGCTACGTCAGCCCCGAGGGCGCGCTCGAGCTCGGCATCGTCAACGAGCTCGCCAACGACGCCCGCGCCCGCGCGCTCGAGGTCGCCGAACGCCTACGCTCCAACTCCGCCGTCGCCCTCACCGCGGCGAAGCGCTCGATCGTCCGCGGCGCCAACCTGCCGATGCAGGAGGGCCTGCGGGTCGAGGCCGAGGAGTGGCTGAAGACGATCGTCACCGACGAGGCGCTGGCGGCGCTGAAGAGCTACGCCGACACGCCCTTCGAGGACCGCCGCGCCTGGGTGCGCGACCACGGCGCCTGGCCCGAGCCCGGCGCCGCGACCGGGAGCTGAGGGCGGGCGCCCGTGTACAAGCTGTTCGCGGTCTGGACCAACCCGGAGCCCGAGGACGTCGAGGCCTTCGAGCGCCACTACACCGAGGTCCACGCGCCGCTCGCCGCTTCGATCCCCGGCGTCCGGAGGATGGTCCTGACCCGGACCGCCGACGCCCTCGGCGAGGAGCCGAGCCCGCTCCACCGGATCACCGAGCTCTGGTTCGACGACGAGGAGGCACTGGCCGTCGCCGCGGCCTCCGCCGAGGGCCAGGCGACGATCGCCGATGCCGCCGCCCTGGCCGAGCGCTTCGGCGTCGAGCTGACGAGCACCGGCGGCACCGCCGTCGAGCAGCCGCTCGGCGCCTAGTCCCTTTGGCGTTCCTCCAACTCGACGCCCCTGGGCGCTCGCGCCGTGGCCGGCCGCTGGTACCTTCGCGGCCATGGCCGAGATCGGGTTCATCGACCAGACTCTGCGCGACGGGCCGCAGAGCCTCTGGGGGATGCGGATGCGGGCGCAGCACGCGACCCCCGCCCTCCCCCACCTGAGCGCGACCGGCTTCGACACGATCGACCTGCTCGGCGCGACCAGCATGGTCGTGATGCTGCGCGACTCGGGCGACGATCCCTGGGCCTGGGTCGACCACCTGATCAAGAACCTCCCCAACCAGCCGCTGCGCTCGGCGCTCCGCCCGGTCGCCGCGGGCAGCTTCGGCTTCGTCCCCGAGGGGATCCTCAACCTCTGGATCGAAGTGCTGGTCATGCACGGAGTCGAGTCGCACTGGCTCTTCGACTGCCTCTACGACATGCCGCTGATGAAACAGCGCACGGTGGAACTGCAGGAGGTCGGCGGCGAAGTGGTGCCGGCGATCATGTACGGGCTGTCGGAACTGCACACCGACGAGTTCTTCGCCGACCGCGCGCGTGAAATGGCGAGTTGGCCCGGGGTCAAGCGGATCTACATCGAGGACGCGCCCGGCGTGCTCACCCCGGAGCGGGCGGCGACGCTGCTCCCGGCGATCCAGGCGGCGACCCCCGGCGTCCGCCTCGAGATCCACTCGCACAACACCACCGGGCTCGCGCCGCTCGTCTACGTCGAGGCGATCAAGGCCGGCATCGACCTCATCCACACCGCGACGATGCCGCTCGCCAACGGCCCCTCGCTCCCCTCGACCGAGGCGATGGTGGAGATCGTCGAGGAGCTCGGCCACACCCACAACCTCGACAAATCGCACCTCAAGCCGGTCGCCGACCACTTCTACGCCGAAGCGGCGCGGATCGGCTACGAGGTCGGCGTGCCGAACGAGTACCGCATGCTCCCGTACAAACATCAGCTGCCGGGCGGCATGACCGGGACGCTGAAAAACCAGCTGAACGAGTACGGCATGCCGGAGAAGTTCCAGGAGGTGATCGAGGAGATCGTCGTCGTCCGCTCGGAGCTCGGCGAGCCGGTGATGGCGACCCCCTTCTCCCAGTTCGTCGGCATCCAGGCGGTGCTCAACGTGGTGATGCCGGAGCGCTACCAGGTGGTCCCCGACGAAGTGCTCCAGTACGCGATGGGCCACTACGGGCCGCTGATGCGCCCGGTCGACCCGGCCGTCGCCGACAAGATCTTCTCGATGCCGCGGGCGAAGGAACTAGAGGGCTGGGAACGGGACCGGACGCCGGTCAGCGAGTGGCGCAAGCGACTCGGCGAGCACCTCTCCGACGAGGAGCTGCTGCTGCGCTACTTCTGCCCCGAGGAGCAGGTCGACAAGATGCTGGTCGGGCCGCCGCTGCGGACCGAGGGCTGGAAGCACGACGGCAGCGTGCTCGAGCGGGTCACCGAACTGATCGAAGAGGACCGCTCGGCCCGCCACATCACCCTGGCCCAGCCGGGGATCACGATCAAGCTTCGCCGCGACGGGGACTGAGCGCGGTGGACGCCCTCGAGGCGATGCGGACGATCGGCAGCTGCCGCCGCTACAAGCCCGACGATGTCCCCGACGAGGTCGTCTTCCGCGCCGTCGAGGCGGCCCGCTTCGCCCCTCAGGGCGGCAACCGGCAGCCGACCCGGCTGGTGGTGGTGCGCGACCGGGCGAAGAAAGAGCGCCTCCGCGATCTCTACCTGGTGCCCTGGGACAAGTACTACGAGGCGGCCTCGGCGGGTACGGCGAGCACCGGCGCGCTCGGCGAATACGACTCGGCCCAGCGCGCCGCCGACGCCGCCAACGACTTCGCCCACAACCTCGCCGAGGTGCCGCTGCTGATCGTCGTCTGCGCCCGCAGCGACGCCCTCCACGTCACCGACAAAGACCAGGGACGCCCCTCTGTGGTCGGCGGCGCCTCGATCTACCCCTTCGTCCAGAACCTCTGCATCGCCTTGCGGGTCGAGGGCGTCGCGACGACGCTGACCACGCTCCTCTGCGAGTACGAGGCGGAGGTGAAGGAGCTGCTCGAGATCCCCGACGAGTACCTGACCGCCTGCCACCTCGCCGCCGGCTACCCCGAGCGCCCCTTCCCGACGAAGCTGAAACGCATGGCGGTCGAGGACACCACGTTCCTCGACCGCTTCGGCGATCCGATCAGATAAGGGACCCGGCCGTCTCGACCACGGCCCGGGCAGGCTGTGGCCGTGGCCGAGACGGCCGGGTCGGTGGGGAGTGGAGATCTGTGACGAGCGCAGTCGACGCGCGCGTGTCCCGTAGGGAAGAAGCGTGATCGGTCACGAAGGCGCAGGATCCGTGACGAAGACCCATGGAACGTCACCGTTCCTCCCGTCTTCCACAACGTCCCTTTGACGACTGTGCACTTTGACCCCCTATAGAGGCTGTCGCATAAAGCCGCGGCGATCACGCCGCTCCAGGCCCACCGACCCCGGGATCCGGGCCGACCACCGCCCCGCCTCACCCCGCGGTGAGGGCGAGACGGTGGCGGTGGAGC
>JAOPZF010000225.1 GCA_025964255.1 Solirubrobacterales bacterium
AGCCGGGACGAATGTCGCCGGGGCGGCCGGCGGCGGGGCGGACTCGTTGTAGGCGGCCGTCGGGGTGGGTGACGGTGCCGTCTTTCTCGGCGTGGGTCTCGAGCGGGAAGAGGACGTCGGCCTTGGCCGCGGTCGCGGTGGCGAAGGTCGAGAAGGCGACGACGAACTCGGCCGCGTCGAGGGCCTTCGTCCAGGCCGCCGTGTCGCCGAAGTCGCGCAGCGGGTCGACGCCGACCAGGATCACGCCGTCGAGGTCACCGTCGATGAGCGCCTGGCGGATCTCCTCGGTGCCGCGGCCCTGGGGGGCGAGGGCGCCGAGGCCCGGGCCGGCGTCGGGGAGGACCCCCGCCTCGCGCAGACCGCGGGCGTTCGTCGTCTCGGGAATTTCGAGCAGGCCCGCGCCCTCGGTCGCGCCGACGTTCAGCGCGTCGGCGAGGCCGAGCAGCTCGTTGGTCGCCGATGCGCCGATCCGCTCGCCCCAGACGACGACGACCTTGCCCGCGTCGCGCAGCGTCTCGGCGACCGGCGTGGCGATGTTCTCGACCCCGCCGCCGACCGCCGACGCGAGCGCGCCGACGAAGTAGGAGGCCTGGCCGGGGGCGTAGCGGGCGATCGCCTCGGCGCCGCCGTCGAGCGCCGTCGGCCGCTCGGTCGCGACCACGAGGCGGGCGCCGTTGCGCCGGATCGCCTTGCGGATCCGCAGGTCGAGGATCGGCGAGGACCCCATCGGGTCGGTGCCGAGGACGAGGATCGCGTCGGCCTCGTCGATGTCTGAGACCTTCGCCTGGCAGGCGGGGTTCGCCAGCTCGAGGATCGTGTCGATCGCCGGGCCGCCCGCCGGGCGCGAGTCGATCGAGCTGGAGTGAAGTGCGCCGCGGAGGATCTCCTGGACGAGGAAGCCCTCCTCGTTTGAGGCGTCGCCGACGATCGCCGCGACCTTGCCGTCGCGCGCCTTCAGCCCCGCCGCCGCTTTCGCGATCGCGTCCTCATAGGAGACCTTGTTGCCGCCTTTGGTGCGCGGCTCGGTGACCCGCTCGACAGCGTTGAACATCTCGAAGCCGTAGCGCCCTTTGTCGCAGATCCAGCCGTCGTCGACGTCCTCGTTGTCGCGGGTGATCACCCGTTTCACCTTCTCGTCGCGGACGGTGAAGCTGACGTTGCACTGGCTCGGGCAGAGCGTGCAGACCGAGCCCGCCTGCTCGATGTCCCAGGGCCGGGCGCGGAAGCGGTAGGTGTAGTTGGTCAGCGCGCCGACCGGGCAGATGTCGGTGATGTTGCCCTGGAACGGCGAGACGTAGGGACGGTCGTCGAAGGTGCCGACGTAGGTCCGGTCGCCGCGGTCGAGCAGCTGCAGCTGCGAGTCCTCAGAGACCTCCTGGCTGAACCGCACGCAGCGGTAGCAGAGAATGCAGCGCTCGCGGTCGATCGCTACCAGCGGCGAGAGTTCGATCGGCTTCTCGAAGTGACGCTTTTCGTCGATCACCCGCGATTTGCCCGGGCCCCAGCCCATCGTGTTGTCCTGCAGCGGGCACTCGCCGCCTTTGTCGCAGACGGGGCAGTCGAGCGGGTGGTTGACCAGCAGGAACTCGATCACCGCGTTCTGCGCCGTCTTCACCTGCTCGGTGCGGGTGTGGACGACCATCCCGTCGCGGACCGGGGTCGAGCAGGACGTCTGCAGTTTCGGGATCCCCTCGATCTCGACCAGGCACATCCGGCAGGCGCCGACCGGCGCGCCGAGTTTCGGTTCGTAACAGAAGACCGGGATCTCGACGTCGCCCTCACGGGCCGCGTCGTGGAGCATCTCGCCCTCGGTCGCGGTCACCTCGCGCCCGTCGATCGTCAGGGTCACTTCGCGCTTCTCGCTCACGTCGCCGCTCCCAAAGTCTCGGCCGGGGCGTCGACGACCACGTGGGGGTCGATGCCTTCGGCGGCTTCCGCCATCACCTGCTCGAACTCGCCGCGGAACTTGCGCACCATCGCCGCCACCGGCATCGCCATCGAGTCGCCGAGCACGCAGAGGCAATTGCCCATGATGTTTTCCTGGACCGAGCTGATGATGTCGAGGTCCATCGGCGTCGCCTCGCCGCGGACGACCCGCTCGAGCATCTTCACCGTCCAGTTCGTCCCCTCGCGGCAGGGGGCGCACTTGCCGCACGACTCGTGGTGGTAGAAGCGGGCCGTCCGCAAGGCCATGTGCGGGATCGAGACCGTGTCGTCGGCGACGATCACCGAGCCGGAGCCGAGCATCGAGCCCGCCGCGGCCATCGCCTCGAAGCTGTAGGGAAGGTCCATCGCCTCCGCCGCGGTGAGGACCGGGGAGGAGGAGCCGCCGGGGTAGATCGCTTTCACAGTGCGGCCGGGGAGCGGCCCGCCGGCGAGGTCGTAGATCAGGTCGCGGGTCGGCAGGCCGAGTGAGATCTCGTAGTTGCCGGGGCGGCGGACGCCGCCGGAGACCGAGACGACCTTGGTGCCGGGCGACTGCTCGGTGCCGTACTGGCGGAACCACTCGGCGCCCTTGGCGACGATCCGCGGCACGTTGGAGAGCGTCTCGACGTTGTTGATCAGCGTCGGGCCGCCGTAGAGGCCCTGGACCGCGGGGAACGGAGGCTTCAGGCGCGGGTTGCCGCGCTTGCCCTCGAGCGCGTCGAGCAGCGCGGTCTCCTCGCCGCAGATGTAGGCGCCGGCGCCGCGGTGGACGACCAGCTCGAGGTCGCGGTGCGTCCCCAGAATGTCCTTCCCGAGGTAACCCGCCGCATAGGCTTCGGCGACCGCGGCGTCGAGGACGTCGGCCTGCGAGTCGTACTCGCCGCGGATGAAGATGAAGGCGTGGCCGGCGCCGGAGGCGAGCGCGGCGATCGCGATCCCCTCGACCAGCTGATGAGGGTTGCGCTGCATCAGCTCGCGGTCCTTGAAGGCGCCCGGCTCGGACTCGTCGGCGTTGCAGCAGAGGTACTTCGGCATGTCGCCGCGGGGCAGGAAGCTGGCCTTTTTGCCCATCGAGAAGCCGGCGCCGCCGCGGCCGCGCAGGCCCGAGTCTTCGAGCGCCTTGAGGACCTCGTCCTGCTCCATCTCCTTGTAGGCGCGCTCGAGCGTGGCGTAGCCGCCGACGATGTCCTTATAGCCCTGCAGGGTGGCGAGCCGGGGATCCTCGGCGCCCTCGAGGAGGACGCGGGTCTCGAGCTGGTGCGGCATTACTCGGCGCTCCCGTCGCCCGCGCCGCCCGAGGCGCCGGCCACCTGGGTGTCGCCGGCCAGCGGCCGCTTCTCCAGCGATTTGTCCGGCAGCACCGCGTCGCCTGAAAGCAGCTGGTCGACCGCCGTACGCGCCTCTCCTGGAAGGAGCGGCCCGAAGTAGCGCTGGTCGATTGCGGCCATCGGCGCGATGTCGCAGGCGCCGAGGCACTCGAAGCCGGTGACGAAGACGTCCTCGCCGGCGGCCGCCGCGCGGAAGGCGTCGAGCAGCTCGTCGCCGCCGCGCATCCAGCAACTGATGTTGGTGCAGACCTCGATCCGGTGCTCGCCGACGCGGGTGGTGTGCAGGAGGTCGTAGAAGGAGGCGACCGACTCGAGGTAGGCCGGGGTGACGCGCATCACCGCGGCGGCCTGGCGGATCCCCTCGGGGGTGCACCAGCCGTAGCGCTCCTGCACCGCCCAGAGGGCCGGGATCGAGGCCGAGTTCTTTTCCGGGTAGCGGGCCATCAGCATCTCGATCCGCTCCCGCAACTCCGGCGGGCAGTCGACCTCCTGCAGCTCCGGGATCCCCTGCGGGTCGGTGCTCGGCGTCCGGCCTTCGGTGACCGAGCGGTCGACCGGCAGGTTCGGGTTCGAGGCGCCCGCGCCGTCGACCGGGCTCATCGATCGACCCCGCCGAGGATCGGGTCGAGCATGCCGAGGCTGCAGATCATGTCGGCGACGTAGGAGTCCATCGCCATGTCCTTGAAGGCCTGCAGGTTGACGAA
>JAOPZF010000261.1 GCA_025964255.1 Solirubrobacterales bacterium
CGAGCCGATCCCGATGGGGATCGCGGGCAAGGGCTACGACGGCGACCTCACCTCGGACACGACCCGGACCAACGGCTACGTGCTCTCGACCGACATCGCGCCGACGATCCTCGAATTCTTCGGCCTCCCGGTCCCGGGCGAGATGACCGGGCAGGGGATCCGCACCGAGGGGTCGGTGGACCCGGAGGCGATCGAAACGCGCGGGGCGCGGATGGCGGTCGTCTCGACCCGGCGCGGCCCGGTGATCGGCTACACGCTCCTCGCCTGGGTGTTGGCGACGCTGCTCGTCGTCCTGCTGACCCGCGGCGCGCTCGCCTCGCTCGGCGTCCGCCTGCTCGGCCTCTCGGTCGTCTACCTGCCGGTGTTCCTGCTCGTCGGCGCCGCGCTCGAACCGTCCCAATATCCCGAAATGCTGGTGGTGATGATCGGTGCGCCGCTGCTCGCCGCGCTCACCCTGGCGGCGCTCCGCGACTACCGCGCGCTCGCCGTCGCCTCGGCGGTGACGGTCGGCGCCTACGCCCTCGACGCGATCCTCGGCTCGCCGCTCAGCGCCCTCTCGCTGCTCGGCCCGAACCCAGCCCTCGGCGTCCGCTTCTACGGGATCGGCAACGAGCTCGAGGCGGTGCTCTCGGTCGTCATCGTCGGTGGCATCGGCGCCGGGTTGGCGGGCTTCGCGCCGCGCCTCTCGCCGGGCCGCTCGGCCGTCGTCTTCCTCGTCATCGGCCTCTTCTTCGCGGGGATCTTCGCCTCCGGCAAGTTCGGCGCCGACGTCGGCGCCGCGATCGATTTCCCGATGGGCGTCGCGGTGGCGGCGCTGGTGATCACCGGTGGCCGGCGGCGCTGGATCTTCCTGGTGATCCTCGTGCCGCTGATCGTCGTCGCCTTGCTGGCGCTCGCCGACCTCGTCACCGGCGCCAACTCCCACTTCACCCGCTCGGTGCTCGACGCGGGCGGCCTCCACTCGCTCGGCGACACGGCCCAGCGCCGGCTCGATCAGACCGCCCGCAGCTTCGTCCGGCCGATCCTGCTGGTGGCGCTGCCGGTGGTCGCGATCATCGTCCTCGTCGCCACCTGGCGGCGCGCCACCCTGGCGAGATGGGTCCGCGACGTCCCGGCCATGCGAGCGGCCTTGATCGGCGCCGTCGTCGCCACGGTCGTCGCCACCCTGGCCAACGATTCCGGCGCCCTGCTGCTCGAGATCGGCGCCGCCTACCTCCTTGTCTTCCTCGGCTGGGCCTGGGCAGAAGCAGGTAGAAAGCCGCTCAGGGCGTAATAGTTCTGAGATATCGGGGTAGTCGCTCCAGTTAAGGCCGTCCCATCATCTACTCTTAGGTACTCGTGCGCATAGGTCTCGTCTCGCCATATTCCTGGTCTTTCCAAGGGGGCGTCAATCGGCACGTCGAAGCGTTGGCTGAGGAGTTCCTCGGCCGCGGCCACGATGTCCGCGTCCTCGCCCCGGTCGATCCCTCGGGGTTGCTCAGCCGTGCCACGCACCGGAAGTCGGTGCCGACGGTCGAGCTGCCCGACTATCTGACGCCGCTCGGCCGCACCGTCGGCTTCGGTGCCAACGGCGCCGTCTCCAACCTGGCGTCGACCCCGGTGAGCGGCTACGTGCGTCCGCGCCACGAGGTCCGGGCGGGGGACTTCGACGTCATCCACGTGCACGAGCCGACGGCGCCGCTGGTCGGCTGGAACGCCGTGCTCGGCGCCTCGCGGACCCCGGTGGTCGGCACCTTCCACGCCTACTCGACCAAGCCGATGCCCAACTACATCGCCAACTCCTTGGGCGCGCGACGCATGCTGAACCGGCTCTCTGCCCGGATCGCCGTCTCCGAGGCGGCCGCCTGGACGGGGATGCGCTGGTACGGCGGCGAGTACACGGTCGTCCCCAACGGCGTCGACATCGACGGCCCGCCGGTCGGGCTGAAGAAGCCGGGGGAGGAGCTGCGGGTCCTCTTCGTCGGCCGGCCCGAGGAGCGCAAGGGGCTGCCGATCCTGCTGACCGCTTTCAACGCCTTGGTCGAGCGCGTGCCCGCGCGGCTGACCGTGATCGGGGCCGGGGAGGAGGACGTCAAGCGCTGGCTGCCCGATCCAGAGCTGCTCGGCTCGATCGACATCCGCGGCCGCGTCTCCGAGGAGGAGCTGTGGGCCGAGCTGCACGCCGCGGACGTTCTCTGCGCGCCGTCGCTCTCCGGTGAGAGCTTCGGGATGGTGCTGACCGAGGCCTTCGCCGCCGGCACCCCGGTGATCGCTTCCGCGATCGCCGGCTACAGCGATGTCGTCACCGATGGGGTCGACGGGATCCTGGTCCCGCCGGGCGATCCTCTGCGCCTCGCCGAAGAGCTTCAGCGCGTCCACTACGAGCCGCAACTGCTCGCCGCGATGGGCTCGGCCGCCCGTCACAGCGCCAAACGCTACGCCTGGCCGCGGGTCGCCGACCAGGTGACGACCGTGTACGAGCGGGCGATGGCCGCCCCGCAGCCGGTCGGTGCCGCCGCCCGCGCCGCCCACTGGGCCGGCCTGCGCCCGGCGGACGGCAACGACTCGATCCCGCCGCGGAAGCTTCCTTCGCTCGACCCGGCGCCCGCCCAGGAAGGCAAGCGCGGCAGGCGCATCGCCCGTCGCGTCGGACTCGCCGCCGCTGCCGGCCTCGGCGCGCTGCTCACCTTCGAGGCCCTGAAGCGCATCGGCGTCAACGAAGTCGCCGAAAGCATCGTCCGCTCGGACCTCAGCTGGGTCCTCGTCGGCTTCGCCCTGATGTCGATCTCGATGTTCTTCCGCGCCGCGTCCTGGTACTGGATCGCGCGCGCCGCGCTGCCCAACAGCCCGCTCCGCCGCCGCGACGTCACCTCGGCGACGATGATCGGGGTGCTTATGTCGGCGACCTTGCCGGCGCGCCTCGGCGAGCCCGCGAGGGCGTTGGCACTGGCCCGGCGCACCGGGCGGATGCGTGAGACCTTCCCGGTCCTCCTCGGCACCCTGGTCTCGCAGACGCTGCTGAACCTGGTGGCGCTGGCGATGCTCGGCGTGATCATCGTCTCGACCACGCCGCTCTTCCACTCGGGCACCAAGCAGCTCTTCGCCTTCAGCCTCGTGCCGCTGATCCTGCTCGTCGTCGTCCTCGTCGCGCCGTTCGTGATGCGGCAGACCGGCAACGGGCGGCTGGCGCGGATCGGCCAGGCGGCGCACCGGGCGATGGTCCAGGTGCGGGCGGGCCTGAAAATCTTCCGCGACCCGCGCGAGGGCACCGCCGCCGCCGCCGCGCAGCTCGGCGCGTGGGCGATCCAGCTGTCGGCCTGCTGGGCGCTGCTCTACGCGCTCGGCCTCGACAGTCAGGCCAGCATCGGTGCCGCCGCCGCGGTGCTCTTCGCGGTCAACGTCACCGCCGTCGTCCCGGCCACCCCGTCGAACATCGGCGTCTTCCAGCTCGCCGTGATCAGCGTCCTCCATACCGGCTTCGGGGTGGGGACGGCCGACGCGCTCGCCTACGGCGTGATCCTGCAGGGCGTCGAGATCGCGACCGCCGTCGCACTCGGCCTCCCGGCCCTGGTCCGCGAGGGTCTCACCTGGAGCGACCTGCGCGTGCAGGCGATCTCCACCGCCCCCGTGCACCTCGATCCGTACCCGCGCCAACAGCGCAGCCGCGCGGATCGCAGTCACAGCAGCATCGCCTAATTCCGCCACACGGATTCCGCGCCGCGCTGCCTTACCGCAGCGTCTGATCTATAAAAAACTCTCGTGTAGTCGACTAAGATGGGCCGCGAGGGGCGTCGCCACCGATCCCAGGCCGGCTCCCCGGTTATGCAGGGAGGCGCGTGGCCGGCGGCGAGGCCATCCAATCGTCGCCGGCCCGCCTTCGGCGCGCGCGACCCGCGGGAGTTCCGGGCGTCGCGGCCGTCCGAGTCGCGTCCCGGGCGTCTCGTGGCGGCCCGGGCAGGCTGTGGCCG
>JAOPZF010000006.1 GCA_025964255.1 Solirubrobacterales bacterium
GAGGACGCGGTCGACGCCGACCGCCTCGAGGCATTTGGCGACGATCCGCGCCGAGATCGGCTCGCGCCGGGCCGACTTCTTGTCCGGGCGGGCGTACCCGTACCATCGCATCACGGCGAAGATCCGGAGCGCCGAGGCGCCCTGGGCGGCGTCGATCATCGTCAGCAGCTCCATCAGCGAGTCGTTCGGGGTCATCCCGGTCTGCTCGTTCGAGCAGGTCGACTGGACGATGAACACGTCGGCGCCGCGGATCGATTCCTCGTAGCGGCAGTAGACCTCGCCGTCGGCGAAGGTCTTCAGCGTCACCTGGCCGAGGTCGATTTCGAGTTTCTGGGCGATTTTCGCGGCGAGCTCCTGGGAGCTGCGCCCACCGAAGACCATCATCCGCTTCTCGTAGGCGTGGGTAATCGCCGTAGAAGCCATCGGCTCCTCCTCGAGCGTGCTCACTTGTCCTGCTCCTCTCGCATCTTCGCCGCCTTGTCCGCCGCGTAGCCGTCGATATTGCGTTGCGAGTTCTCAGAGACGGCAAGCGCCCCTTCCGGGACATCGTCCTTGAGCACCGCTCCGGCGCCAGTGTATGCCGAGTCGCCGACCTCAACCGGCGCGATCAGCATCGTGTCGACGCCGATCCGCACGTCGCGTCCGATCGTCGTCCGGTTCTTCGTGAAACCGTCGTAATTCGCGGTGATCGAGCCGGCTCCGATGTTCGTCCCGGGACCGACGTCGGCGTCGCCGATATACGACAGATGGGGGACCTTGGCCCCCTTGCCGATGTGCGAATTCTTGATCTCGACGTAGGTGCCGGCCTTGGCGCCGGCGTCGAGGACGGTGCCCGGGCGCAGGTAGGCGAAGGGCCCGACGCTGGCGCCGTCACCGACCTTGGCGGTGTCGACGTGGGCGCGCAGGACGCTCGCCTCGATGCCGATCTCTGAGTCGATCACGGTCGTGTGGGGGCCGACGACGGCGTGGACGCCGACCGAGGTGGCGCCGCGGAGGCTGGTGCCCGGCTCGATCCGCGCGTCCTGGCCGATCTCGACGCCGGCGTCGATCCAGGTCGATCCCGGGTCGACGATCGTGACGCCGGCGAGCATGTGGGTCTCGAGCAGGCGGCGGCGGGCCTCGGCCTCGACCTCGGCCAACTGGACGCGGTTGTTGATCCCCATCGTCACCGCGAGGTCGTCGGCGAGGTGGGCGGCGACCGCGAGGCCCTCGGCGCGCAGCGCGGTGAAGACGTCGGGCAGGTAGTACTCGCCCTGGGCGTTGTCGTTGGAGAGGCCGGCGAGCGCCTTGGCCAGCGGCGCCGCGTCGAAGGCGTAGGTGCCGGCGTTGATCTCGCGGATCGCCAGCTGGGAGGAGTCGGCGTCGCCGGCGGCTTTTGCCTCGACCACCTTTTCGACCTCGCCGTCGGCGGTGCGGACGACGCGCCCGTAGGAGCCCGGATCGTCGAGCTCGATCGTCAGCATCGTCGCCGCGGCCGCCGAGGCGGCGTGCGCCTCGAGCAGGCCGGAGATCGTCGCGGTCGAGATCAGCGGCACGTCGCCGGAGAGGACGAGGACCGTCTCGGCCTCCTCGACCAGGGCGCTCGCCGCGCGGATCGCTCCGCCGGTGCCGTCGGAGGTCGGCTGCTCGACCGTCTCGACCCCCTCGGGGAGCCCGGAAGAGATGTCGCGCCCGGGCGAGACGATCGCCGCTACGCGCCCCGCCCCGGCCTCACGGGCGGCGAGGATCGGCCACGCGACCATCGCCCGTCCACAGACGGGATGGAGCATCTTCGGCGTCGAGGAACGCATCCGCGTTCCCTCACCCGCCGCCATGACCAGGACCAGGGGAGCTGCCACTTCCCCGGAGGATATTCGGAGGGCGGCTCCGGCGCCCCGCTCAGGTGCCGCGCGAAACTTCCTTGCCGACCTGGGCGACCGAGATCAGCGACCAGCCGGCGAAGATCAGGTCGATGCCGATCAGCAGGCCGATCGCCCAATCGGCGCTGGAAGGGAACTTGGCGAGGACCAGAATCCCGATGATCAGGCCGCAGACCCCGCTCAGCCCGATCCAGGCGGCGTTCGGCCGGCCGCGGCCGAGGAAGGCGACGGTGACCCGCGTCAGTCCCATCAGCAGGAAGTAGATGCCGAGCACCAGGGTCAGCGTCAGGGTGCCGTTGTGGGGCTCGAGGATCAGCCAGAGGCCGACGACGAAGGTGAGGAGCGCCCAGGCGAGACGGGCGAGGAGGCTGCCGACGCCGTGGGCGGCGAAGGCCGCGGCGGCGAGGAAGGCGCTGACGATGACGAGGACGATCCCGACGAAGACCGCGGCGCCGAGCGAGAAGAGCTCCGGCAGCAGGATCGCGATGCAGCCGATGACGATCGCGGCGATCCCGATCGCGCGCAGCGACTTCCAGGTGCGGGCCAGGCCTTCGCGCACCTCGGGGTCGAGTTGAGTTGTTCCTCCTGAGAACTCCATGAGCAGGGACTTATTCCGGGAGAAGGACTCGAACCCTCTCTTCCAGGACCAAAACCTGGCGTGCTGGCCAATTACACCACCCCGGACCGCGGCCCGGAGCGTACTCAGTCCTCGCCCGGACGGGCCACCTTGCCACCGCCGGCACCCGGCTCGAGCGCCGGGCCGCGGGGCGAGGCGATGCCGAGCACGCGCATTGCTTTGAGGCCGAGGCCGAGCTTCTCGCGGCCCTCGGTCGAGGAGACATCGTGGCCGCAGAGCTCGCGCACGCGCTCCAGCCGGTAGCGGACCGTGTGGCGGTGGGTGAAGAGCTGTTTGGCGGTCGCGGCGACGTTGCCGTCGTTGTCGAGGTAGGCCTCGACGGTGGTTACGAGCTCGGTCTCGTACTGCTCGTCGTAGTCGGCCAACGGCTGGATCGTCTCGGCGTAGAAGCGTTCGAGCTCGGCGGGGTCGTCGCTCATCGCGGGCAGCAGCAGGCGGTAGGCGCCGGTGTCCTCGAAGGCGAGCAGCGGCCGGCCCTCGGCCTCGCCGACGTTGACCGCGAGGCGCGCTTCGGAGCCGGCGCGGTAGAGGTCGACCGAGTCGGTGGCGCGGCGGCTGCGGCCGATCGTGACGTGGAAGCCGGCGAGGCTGTCGGCCATCTCCCGGGCGAGGCCGGCGGCGGCGCGGGCGAGGCGCTCGTCGTCCTCGGCGGGGACGATCACGGCGACCTCGGCGGCCGGCTCGGCCCCCCCGGTGGTGGCGAGGCTGCCGGGCGCGAGCGAGCGCAGCCCGCGCTGCACCAGGGTGAGCTTGCCCGCGGTCGACAGGCCATCGAACTTCCCCCGCTTCTCCGCCTCACTGATCTGCCGGTCGATCCAGCTTTCGTATCCGAGGCCCGGCGGTCGCCGCTCCGTCATGTCCACATTCTTGCGCACGGCCCGAGTGGGCAATCGGCCCGACGACCCTCAGACCCAGCAGGCCTTC
>JAOPZF010000036.1 GCA_025964255.1 Solirubrobacterales bacterium
CGTGTTTCCGATGTCGACGGCGAGCAACATGCGAATAGGATCGCATCATGACCAATCGTCTCTATGTCATACCTGGATCGCACCCAGCGATCACCGCGAGGTTGATGCTCGACTTCAAGGGGATCGACTACAAACGCACCGACCTGATGCCGGTCGTCGCCAAAGGCGCCCTCCGCGCGTTGGGCTTCCCCCGCACCACGGTGCCGGCCCTGAAGATCGGTGGCGAGAAGGTCCAGGGCTCATGCGAGATCGCCCGCGCCCTCGACCGGATCCAGCCCGACCCGCCCCTCTTCCCTGCCGACCCGGACCGCCGCGCCGCGGTCGAAGACGCCGAGCGCTTCGGCGACGAGCGACTGCAGCACCCGATCCGCCAGCTCCTCTGGTGGGGCTTCAAGCACGAAAAGGAGAACCTCCGCGGCTACTCGGAGGGCGCCCGCCTCGGCGTCCCGATCGGCCTCGCGATCAAGACCGGCGGCCCGCTGGTAGCAATCTCGGCCCGTCTCAACGAAGCATCCGACCCCAGCGCCCGCGCCGCCCTCGCGGCCCTCCCCGCCCTGCTCGACCAGGTTGACGCCTACATCGCCGACGGCACGATCGGTGGCCCCGAGCGCAACGCCGCCGACCTCCAGATCGCCACCTCGATCGGCCTCGCCCTCACCCTCGACGATCTCAAACCGCTGATCGAAACCCGCCCCGCCGCCGCCCTCGCCCGCGAGATCGTCCCGAACTATCCCGGCCACACCCCGCCGATCCTCCCCCCGGCCTGGCTGCCCGTGGCGCCGACGCCGGCTTAGGCGAACAGCCCTACGCGAGCGGGCCGTGGTTCTCGGCGCGCTGCTCGTCCTCGGGCAGAGCGGCGAGGGCATCGGCGAGGACGGTGCCGTCGGGCAGCGTGAGGTTGGGATCGAGCTCCAGGAGCGGGGCGAGGACGAAGCGGCGGTTGCGCACCTGCGGGTGCGGCAGGGTGAGGCGGTCGGTCACGAGCTCGATCTCATCGAGCAGAAGCAGGTCGACGTCGAGCGGGCGCGGGCTGTGGCGGGGCAGGTCGAAATGGCGGCCGCGCTCGGCCTCGACCGTCTTGCACGCGTCGAGCAACTCCTCGGGCTCCAGCGCGGTCCGAACGCGTACGACGGCGTTGAGGAAGTCGGGCTGGTCGAGGATCTCGCCGACCGGCTCGGTCACCCAGGTCGAGGAGACGGCGACGATCTGGACGCCCTCGGTCGGCAGCAGTTGCAGCGCCGCGCGCAGGTGGGCCTCGGAGTCGCCGACGTTCGAGCCCAACCCCAGGTAACCGGTGCGCTCGGGCATCGCGAGCCCTACCGGCTAGCCGTCGGAGGAATCGTCGTCGTCGACCGCCCGCTCCTGGGTGATCTCGACGGCGATCTCCTGGATCGCCAACGGCAGCGGCGGCTCGGGCTTGGCGGCGCGGACGCGCACCGACTCGCAGCCGTAGCGCTCCATCAGCCGCTCACCGACGACGTGGGCGAGCCGCTCCAGCGTCCGGTAGCTGCGCTCGGTCGCGACAAAGGCGACGATGTCGCAGACCTCGGCGTAGTCGACCGTGTCCTCGAGCCGGTCGGTGAACATCGCGTCGCAGTCGGGAACGTCGAAGGAGACATCGAACTCGAGCCGCTGCCCGACCTCCTGCTCGGCCTCGCTCACCCCGTGGTGGGTGTAGATCGAGAGGCCGCGCAGCTCGATTTCGGCGCTCGACTCGATCCCGCCGTTGGGGTTCTCAGGGTTCATCGGACTCTCGTCGGGATACACACCACCAGAACCTACCCAAGGATCGCCGCCGCCACCTTCAGCGCCTGCTCGAGCTCGCCCACGTCGTGGACGCGCAGAACCGCAGCGCCGGCCGCCGCTGCGAGGACCGAGGTGGCAATCGTGCCGCCGAGGCGGGCGTCGGCGGGCGAACCATCGGCGCGGCCGATGAAGCTCTTGCGCGACGTTCCGACGACCAGCGGGCGACCAAGGATCACCAGCTCGGGCAGGCCGTGGAGTAGTTCGAAGTTGTGGCGGTCGGTCTTGCCGAAGCCGATCCCGGGGTCGAGCCAGATCTGCTCCTCGGCGATGCCGGCGGCGACCGCGGCGGCCATCCGCCCGGCGAGGAACTCGCGCACCGCGCCGACCACGTCGCCGCCGTAATCGGGCGGGCTGACCTGCATGGTGCGGGGCTCGCCGGCCATGTGCATAAGGACGACGCCGCACCCGCGCTCGGCGACCAGCGCCGCCATCTCAGGGTCGCCGCGCAAGGCGGTGACATCGTTGACGATCGTCGCCCCCGCGTCGAGCGCCGCCGCGGCGACCGCGGCCTTCGACGTGTCGACCGAGATCTCGACCCCCTCCCCCGCCAGCCCGGCAACGACTGGCTCGACCCGCCGGCGCTCCTCCTCGGCGGGCACCGGATCGGCTCCCGGCCGCGTCGACTCGCCGCCGACGTCGAGGATGTCCGCCCCCGCCGCCGCGAGTTCCCTCCCGTGCGCGACCGCCGCCCCGGGATCGAGGTAGAGCCCGCCGTCGGAGAACGAGTCGGGGGTGACGTTCACCACCCCCATCACTCTCGTGTCTGAAACGGCCACGAAGGGCGCTTCAGCGAAAACTAAGAAGCGTCGCCGCCCGCAAAACCCGGCCTGGGTCGCGGCAGCGGTCGAGCGGCCTCACGGGTAGCCGTCTCGGGCTCGGGAGTCGGCTCCGCGGGCGGGGTCGGCTCCTCGTCGTCCTTGAAGACTTCGTGGTCGGGTTTGCCTTCGAGCAGCGCGACGAACTCGTCGGCCTCGATCGTCTCGCGCACCAGCAGCAGTTTCGAGATCCGCTCGAGCTGGTCGTGGTTGTCGCTGAGCAAGCTCTTCGCCGTCTGGTGGGCGTTCTCGACGATGCGCCGGATCTCGTCGTCGATCTCGCGGGCGATCTCGTCGGAGTAGTCGGGCTCGGAGGAGAACTCGCGGCCGAGGAACGGCTGACCCCGGTCGTGGCCGAAGACGCGCGGGCCGAGCCTCTCGCTCATCCCGAACCGCATCACCATCTGCTTGGCCGACTCGGTCACCTTTTCGAGGTCGTTGGACGCCCCCGTGGTGATTTCGCCGAAGATGATCTCCTCGGCAGCGCGGCCACCAAGCGTCATCGCCAGAGTGTCGGTCAGCTCCATGCGGGTGGTGAGGAACTTGTCCTCGGTCGGCAGGCTGATCGTGTAGCCGAGCGCCTGGCCGCGGCTGATGATCGAGATCTTGTGGACCGGGTCGGTGTTCTCGAGCATCTGCCCGACGATCGCGTGGCCGACCTCGTGGTAGGCCGTGATGAGCCGCTCCTTCTCACTCATCACCCGCGTCTTCTTCTCGGGGCCGGCGATCACTCGCATGATCCCCTCCTCGAGCTCCGTCATCGAGATCTCGCGGTTGCCCGTCCGCGCGGTCAGCAGCGCCGCCTCGTTGATCAGGTTCGCCAGGTCGGCGCCGGTGAAGCCGGGGGTCTGGCCCGCCAGCGTGTCGAGCTCGATCTGACGGGCGAGCGGCTTGCCGCGCGTGTGTACTTCAAGAATGTGTTTGCGGCCCTTGCGATCGGGACGGTCGACGACGACCTGGCGGTCGAAGCGGCCGGGCCGCAGCAGCGCCGGGTCGAGGACATCGGGCCGGTTCGTGGCGGCGATCAAGATGATGTTGTCCTTCCCCTCGAAGCCGTCCATCTCGACCAGCAGTTGGTTCAGCGTCTGCTCGCGCTCGTCGTGACCACCGCCCATGCCGGCGCCGCGGTGGCGACCGACGGCGTCGATCTCGTCCATGAAGATGATGCAGGGCGAATTTTGTTTGGCCTGCTCGAAGAGGTCGCGGACGCGGCTGGCACCGACGCCGACGAACATCTCGACGAAGTCCGAGCCGGAGATCGAGAAGAACGGCACCCCCGCCTCGCCGGCGACGGCGCGGGCGAGCAGGGTCTTGCCGGTACCGGGAGGTCCGTAGAGCAGGACGCCCTTCGGGATCCGCGCGCCGAGCGCCTGAAATTTCTTCGGGTTCTCGAGGAATTCCTTGATCTCCTCGAGCTCCTGCACCGCCTCGTCGACACCCGCCACATCACGGAAGGTGATCTTGGGCGCGTCCACCGACATACGCTTGGCTTTCGATTTGCCGAAGTTCATGACCCGTGAGCCGCCGCCCTGCATCTGGTTCATCAGGAAGATCCAGAAGCCGAAGAAGAGGACGAAGGGCAGGATGTAGGTGAGCAGCGAGAGGATGCTCGAGCTGCCGGTGCCGTGGACGGTCGTGTCGACTTTGTTTTCGTCGAGCAGGTTGATCAGCGACTGCTCGGTGTTCGCCGGGTAGCCGGTGGAGAAGCTTTCGCCGTTCGTCTCCTTGACGTCGAGCGAGAGATCCTTGTTGTTGATCGTGACCGATTCGACTTTGCCTTTGGCGATCAACCCGGTGGTGGGACTCACCAACTGCGTGTAGGAGGGCGCTTCCGTCCCCGGGTCGTTGGTGATCACGCGCTGGGCGATGAACGCCAGGATGACCACCAGCAGGATCGGAAACGCCGCGCTTTTGAAGAACCGTCTCAAGGGAGAAAAATGAGCGTACCAGGGCGGTTTCGCCGCTTACTGAACCAACGCCGCCACGTAATCAAGGTTGCGGTACCTCTGCGCGTGGTCGAGACCGTATCCGACGGCGAACTCGTTGGGGATCTCGAAGCCCACGTACTTGGCCGGAAGGTCGACGCGAAGCCGCTCCGGCTTGGTCAGCAGCGCGCAGACCTCGAGTGAAGCGGGGTCGCGAGCGCCGAGGTTCCGCATCAGGTATTGCAGCGTGAGGCCGGAGTCGATGATGTCCTCGACGATCAGAACGTCGCGGTCCTGGATCGGGGCGTCGAGGTCCTTGAGGATGCGGACGACGCCGGAGGAGTCGGTCTGCGAGCCGTAGCTGGAGACGGCCATGAAGTCGATCTCGCAGGGGATGTCGATGTGGCGCATCAGGTCGGCGAGGAAGAGGACCGCGCCCTTCAGCACGCCGACCAGGATCAGGTCTTTTCCCTCGTAGTCCCGGGTGATCGCGGCGCCGAGTTCGGCAATCCGCCCCTGGAGTTCCTCGCTCGAGACAAGGATCTGGCCGATCGCCGGGTCGTCCACTGCCCGGAGTCTAGATGGGGCCACCGCTCAGGGGTCCTGTCCGCTCAGACGTCGCGCTCGGCGCGCAGGACGCCGCCCTCGAGCACGGCGCGGACGTGGTCGCCCAGGTCGAGCCGCGAGCCGCCGCGGGTCAGCCCGGCGACCTGGTCGGCGTATCTCGCGGCACCAGCGACAGGCCGGCCGGCGGCGGCGTCGGCGAGGCGCTGGAGGACGAGCCGCCGCAGCGCCGGCGCCAGCGCCGCGAAGCGGGCCTGGGCGATCCGCCCGCGCGGCGTCCCGCCGGAGCCGTCGAGCTCGAAGGCGACGAGGCCGTCGAGGATCTCGGCCTCGTCGCGCAGCAGCGCCGCGGTCCGCAGGACGTTGGCGGCGGCGGCTGGGTGGATCGCCGCCAGCTCCGGCAGCAGGCCGTGGCGGACCCGATTGCGCGCGTAGCCCTCTTCCTCGTTGGACGAGTCCTCACGCCAGGCGAGCCCGCGCCACTCGTCGTAGGCGGTGACCTCGGCACGGGTGGTGCCGAGCAGTGGCCGTGCGAG
>JAOPZF010000042.1 GCA_025964255.1 Solirubrobacterales bacterium
CGACCGGGCCGTTTCGCGACTTTTCCACCAAGCTCCCCGAGGGCGCGCTCAAGTCGGCGGCGCTCCTCGTCGAGGTCGGCAAGGCGTCGCTCGATGAGGTCGCGAGCCTCGTCAAGGACGTTCGTCGTGCTGGGCATCTAGTTCCTTTCCATCTATGCCTAGAGAGAGTGTGAAACGTCTAGTTGTGCCGAGTGTGGCACACGAACCCTCACACTGTTTAACCGCAAAGGGCCCTGCAATAAACCCTTTTGGCCGTTCTATCTAATCATCAAACGGTGACGATTGAGAACTGGACAGTCTCTCTCAGCGGGTGAGTTCGGCCTGGCGCTCAGGTGAGATCCGGACCACCTTGCGAGCCAGCCCGACCTTCTCCATGCCGGTGATGATCAGCGCCGAGGGGTCGATCTCCCATTTCTTCAACCCATGTTCGGCGGAGCGGGGGAAGGCATGGTGGTTGTGGTGCCAGGACTCGCCCAGCGAAGGGATCGCGAGCCAGAAGACGTTGGTCGACTGATCGTCGGTCTCGAAGCGTCGTTTGCCGAGGTAGTGACACACCGAGTTGACGCTCCAGGTGATGTGGTGGACGAAGAACACCCGCACCAGGCCGCCCCAGAGGAAGCCGGCGAGCGCGCCCACCCAGGTTCCGGTGATCGCGAACCCGAGCACCGCGGGGATGAGAAGGCTGAGGTAGATCAGCGCGACGAAGTGACGGGAGATGAAGCGCATACCGTCGTCCTCGTAGAGGTCGCGGGCGTATTTCTTCCAGTCGGCGCGGCCCTGCGTCTCCATCAGCCAGCCGGTGTGGGCGTGCCAGAAGCCGCGGAATCCCTCACCGTGGCCGACGTGAGGACTGTGGGGGTCGCCCTCCTTGTCGGTGTGGGCGTGGTGCTTACGGTGGTCCGCCACCCAGGAAAGGACGGGACCCTGTACCGCCATCGTGCCGAGCACGGCGAAGGTGTATTCGAGCGTCTTCGAGGTCTGGAACGAACGGTGGGTGAGCATGCGGTGAAAGCCGACCGTGATCCCGACCGCGGTGATCAGGTACATGAAGAGGGCGATCGCGAGGATGCCGGGGCTGACGAGGCTCGAGGGGAGAAGGACGATCGCGACGAGCGTGCCGACGAAGGGTACGACGACGCCGGCGAGGTTGGCGGCCTTCTCAATCTTGGTCATTTCTGCCATTGGAGACCAAGTTACGCCTACCTGGGCGATATGTATTAGCGTCTGAACCAAGTTCAGTGACCAGAACTTGTCAGATATATGCCAAAAACTGCACGCCTCACCCTGAACGACGAGCCGTGGCGCGAGCTGCCGACGGAGATCGCCGATCTGGTCGAAGGGGAGATCGACCCGATCTCGACCGAGATCCTCGAGTCGATCGCCCACGAGATCCCGGAGTACGCGCGACCGCTCGAGGGTCGCTTCGGGCGCGGCATCCGGCGCGGGGTGGAGGAGGCGCTCGCCCAGTTCGTCGCCTTGATCCGCGATCCCGACGCGGGACGCGGAGCGGGCCGCGAGGTCTACCTGGCGTTGGGGCGTGGCGAGCAGCGGGTCGGGCGGACGCTCGACTCGCTCCAGGCGGCGTACCGGATCGGCGCGCGGATCTCGTGGCGACGCTTCGCCGACGCCTGTCGACGAGCCGGGGTGGGGGCCGAGCCTCTCGCCCTCCTGGCCGAGGCCGTCTTCGCCTACATCGATGAGCTCGCCGCCGACTCGGTCGAGGGCTTCTCCCAGGCGCAGGCAGAGGTCGAGGACCTGCGCCGGCGACGGCGGCGCGAGTTGATCGCGCTGCTGCTCGCCGATCCGCCTGCCGACGCCGAAGATGTCACGGCCGCGGCGCGAGCGGCGTCCTGGGAAGTGCCGACCGGGCTGGCGGCGCTCGCGTGCTCCGAGGACGCGCTGACGCGGGTGGCGCGACGGCTGCCGCAGGAGGCGTTGGCGACGGTGGTCGACGGCGAAGGCTGCCTGCTGCTCCCGGACCCGGAGGGGCCGGGGCGCGCCGAAGCGCTGGCGCGGGCCGCGGCCGAGGGGAGGATCGCCCTCGGGCCGACCGTCACCCCGACAGCGGCGGCGGAGTCCTGGCGCCTGGCGTTGGCTCTCTCACGCGCGGCGGCCTCCGGAGCGATCTCGATCCCCGCGGGCAAAGGCGGTCGCCCAGAAGCCCCGCTACGCGTCGACGACAACCTCGCAGCGCTCCTCCTCTTCGAATCGCGCGACCTCGCCGGGCGCATCGCCGCCCGCCGATTGGCCGCCTTCGCCGAGCTGACGCCGAGGGCGCGGGAGCGGATGCGCGAGACCGCGCTCGCCCACCTCCGCCACGACGGCAACGCCGTGACGATGGCCGCGGCGATGCACGTCCACCCCCAGACCGCCCGCTACCGGATCGCCCGCCTGCGCGAGCTCCTCGGCGACCAGCTCGACGATCCCGACGCCCGCTTCGAGCTCCAGCTGGCCCTGCGCGCCGAAGCGATCGGGACGTCCCTCTAGCCATCGCAGGCCGCTCGCCCCCGGTGAGTTCGCAGAACCCACGCTATGCGTAGGAAAGTGCGAACTCAGGTCGCCGGGGCGGCGAGGCCGAGGCGCAGGGCGCCGCAGGCTTCGAGCACGGCGCCGAGGGCGGTGCGGTTGACCGCGGTCTGGTTGACGAAGGTGTGGATCAGACCGGAGTGGCGGCGGAGGGCGACTCGCACGCCGCACTCGCGCATCATCAAGGCGTAGGCCTCGCCCTCGTCACGAAGAGGGTCGAAGCCGGCGGTCGCCACGTAGGCGGTCGGCAGGCCGCGGAGGTCAGGGCATTTGAGCACCGAGATCCGCTGGTCAGACGCGTCGACTCCGGGCGGCAGGTAGGCGGCCTCGAACTTGTCCATGTCGGCCTTGGTGAGGATGAACCCGTCGCTGAAGAGCTTGCGGGAGCGGGTGTCGTCGGCGGCATCGGTGACCGGGTAGATCAGCAGCTGCATCGCGGGCATCGCGCCGCCGCCGTCGCGCGCCATGTGGCAGACGACCGTCGCCATGTTGCCGCCGGCCGAGTCGCCGCCGACACCGATCCGCTTCGGGTCGACGCCGAGCGAGTCGGCATTGGCGACCGTCCACTCGAAGGAGGCGAAGGCGTCTTCGATCGCGGCCGGGAACGGGTGCTCCGGCGCCAGCCGGTAGCCGACCGAGAGGACCTTGCACCCGGACGCAGCGGCAAAGAGTCGGCACACCCCGTCGTACATGTCGAGGTCGCCGATCACCCACCCTCCGCCGTGGAAGTAGATGAGGAGCGGGGCCGGTGCCTGGGGCGCCGGAACGGTGGGGACGTAGAGGCGCGAAGGGAGCGGTCCACCGGGTCCGGGGACGTCGACAGCGCGCACCTCTGCCATCGGGATCGGCGGACGCCGGGCCGAGACCCGGGCCTCGTAGCGGGACTGCGCCCGCGCTTCCTCGACGCTTTTCCCGGCGAAGAACCCGTTGCTGCCCGACAACCGCGCCAGCGTCAACAGCGCGTGCGTCTCGGTCGACAGCGTCTGGCCGTCGACCTTCGGCGGCTTGCCGAAGAGCGCGCGGCTGGTCCGCGGCGAAAGGCCGCAGGCCCATTTGAGGACGTGGTGCTCGAGCGGCACCGGCAGGCGTGGCAACTCGGCCATTGCTCGCGAAACCTATTCGACGTGACACCGATCTGTGCGATGAACGTCACACCCAGGAGCTGGTACACGGGCGTATGGTCGACACATGGCCACGCAAGCCGGGCTTCCCCCGGCGCCGCGAATGCCCCGTCCGATCCAGACGGCGATCTGGTCACGGCAGGCGCAGTGGATGCTCACCCAGAGTCGCCGCCGGCTCGGCCCGACCTTCACCCTGCAGATCGCCTACGAGGGCAAGTGGGTCATCGTCTCGGACCCGGAGATGATCAAGCAGGTCTTCACCGGCGACCCGAAGGTCTTCCACGCGGGCGAGGGCAACGAGATCCTGCGACCGCTGCTCGGCAAGTTCTCGTTGCTGACGCTCGACGACGGTGCCCACATGAGCCAGCGCAAGCTGCTGCTGCCCCCCTTCCACGGCCGGCGGATGGCGGGCTACGAAGAGTCGATGCGGGAGATCGCCGGCCGCGAGATCGAAAGATGGCCGACCGGCGTCCCCTACCAACTCCGGCCGCGGATGCAGGCGATGACGCTCGACATCATCCTTGCCACCGTCTTCGGCGTCGAGGGCGGCGAGCGACTCAGCCCGCTGCGCGAGTCGCTCCGCGCCTTCCTCGACATGCTCACCGATCCGCGCTTCATCGTGCCGCTGCTCGGGCTCGGGCCCGACCGGATCCGCTCCTTCCCGCCCTTCCGCCGCCGCGTCGACCGGGTCGCCGCGCTGATCGGCCGCGAGATCGCCGACCGGCGGGTGGCGGGGGACCTGGAGGAGCGCGACGACATCCTCTCGCTGCTGGTCGCCGCCCGCCACGAGGACGGGTCGCCGATGAGCGACGCCGAGATCCACGACGAGCTGCTGACCCTGCTGGTCGCCGGCCACGAGACGACGGCGACGGCGCTTTCCTGGGCGATCGAGCGGCTGATTCGCCACCCCGACAAGCTCAGCCGTCTGCGCGACGAGGTCGCGGCTGGGGAGGACGCCTACCTGACCGCGACGATCCAGGAGACGCTGCGGCTGCGGCCGGTGATCGTGATCGTCATCCGCCGCCTCACCGAAGCGATCAAACTGGGCGGTTACGACCTGCCCGCCGGGCTGTCGGTGGTGCCGAGCATCCACCTCGTCCACCGCGATCCGACGATCTACCCGGAGCCCGACCGCTTCCTGCCCGAGCGCTTCCTCGAGACGCCGCCGGGCACCTACACCTGGATCCCCTTCGGCGGCGGCGTGCGCCGTTGCCTCGGCGCCGCGTTCGCCCAGCAGGAGATGGCGATCGTGCTCGAGGAGCTGGTCGCGCGCCGGGTGATCGAACCCACCGACCCGGCGCCCGAGCGCAACATGCGGCGCGCGATCACCGAGACGCCGCGGCGCAACACCGAGGTGGTCCTGAGCTAGGCTCCGGGCCATGCCCGAAAGCTCTCACCACCGCACCCCGACCGTCTCCGAAGCCGTCCGCGACGGCGCCGCGCTCGTCGATCCCGGCGATGCCGATGGCGCGATCAGGGCGCTGTATGAGATCTACGAGGACGACGACCGGCCGGTGACCGCGGTCGAGGATCTGGCCGGGACGCTGGTCGCGACCGCCGAAGGGATCGACCCCGAAGGCGACGACGGCGCCGTTCTCGCCGCCGCCGCCGCGGCGGCTTGGGTCGGCTTGAACCCGCGCGACCGCAACGAGGACCACGATGTCGACCACGTCCTGCGCGAGGGCGTGCGGATGGCCTTCGGTAAGAAAGTCCCGCCTCAGGTCGAGAGTTACCTCGCGGGTCGAGGCTGACCGAGCTTCAGCACGCTGGTCTTGCCTTCGGCTTCCACCATGAGGTGGACCGAGCCATTGCCCTTCACCCGTAGGCCGCCGGGCCAGATCGTCCGCGGCCGGTCTTCGCAAGGTTGGAATTCGACCTCGTTGAAGCCGTTCGATTCGGCGAAGGAGATCGAGCGGCCCTTCGCCCCGCGGCCGTAGTAGAGGAAGACCCGTTCGCGCAGGGACTCGGGGACCTTGACCAGGACCGGCTCGCTGCCTTCGACCAGCACGCCCGCCTTGGTGACGAGGTCACCGTTCTTCATCGCGCTCATTTCGCGCAGCGGCCATTTGGGCATCCCAACTGGTCCGGCGACGTTCGATTCGCTCCGCCACCCGGCCTTGCCGTGGCCGATAAGGACGTTGTCGTTGCAACTCGCGACGTTCTTGTCGGTCGATGCCCCGGAGGCGGGCTCGAGGGCCAAAACGACGACGGCGGCGATGACGATCCCCGTCAACGCCGCCATCTTGAAGAGCTTCATATGAGAAGCCTAGTACCCCGTTAAGCGCCGTCCTCCCGCGAAGTGTGCCCTGGGCTTCTCAGCCGCAGCCGGTGTTGTTGCCGCAGGAACTGCACGTGTAGCAACTGCCCGTCCGCTGCATCATGCCTCCGCACTGGTCGCAGGCGGGGCCGAGCTCCATGCCCTGCATCCGCGCCGGGCGGACCGGGGGGGTTTCGGTGAACGCCGCCGAGGCCGGCTTCGCCGCGCCGCCGTTGCCGTTGCTGGTCTTCGCGCGGCCGAGGCCGTTGCCGCCGCCGTTGGCCGGGCCCGCCGTGTCGGTCGAGATGCCGAGGCCGAGCTGCGAGGTCTCCGCTTCTTTCTTGCCACGGACCTCCTGGGTCATGATCCCCAGTTCCTCGAGCGTGTCGATGTCGTCGATGAAGCGGCTCGCGAGCCAGCGCATGATGTAGTCGGGCATCGATTTGGCGAACGGGATCTCCGGGTTCTGCGTCATGCCCTCCGGGTCGAAGCGCATGTAGCTGAACTTCCGCACGAAGTCTTCGAGCGGCACCCCGTACTGCAGGCCGAGCGAGATCGCCGTGGCGAAGGCATTGAGCAGCCCGCGCATCGTCGAGCCCTCCTTGCCGATGTCGGTGAGGAAGATCTCACCGACCGTGCCGTCGGTGTACTTGCCGGCGGTGATGTAGCCCTCGTGCCCGGCGATGTTGAACTTGTGGGTCAGCGATTCCCGCTCCTGCGGCATCCGCTTGCGGACCGGCTCGGCCATCACGACGTCGGCGTCGACATCGTCGCCCTTGCCCTTCTGCGCGTCGGTGCGCAGCGCCTGCGCCGTCTTCGAGCCGTCGCGGTAGATCGCCAGCGCCTTTAGGCCGCCTTCCCAACCGCGGGTGTAGGCGTCGGCGATGTCCGCGACCGTGGCCGTCTCGGGCAGGTTGACGGTCTTCGAGATCGCCCCCGAGAGGAACGGTTGGGTCGCCGACATCATGTCGATGTGGCCGGTGTAGGAGATCGCCCGCTCGCCGACCGCGACGTCGAAGATCGGCAGGTGCTCGTCCTTCAGGCCGGGCGCCCCGACGATCGTGTTCTTCTCCGCGATGTAGGCGTTGATCTGGTCGATCTCGCTGGGCGAGTAGCCGATCGTCTGCAGCGCGAGCGGCACCGAGCGGTTGACGATCGTCATCGAGCCGCCGCCGACCAGCTCCTTGAACTTGACCAGCGAGAAGTCCGGCTCGATGCCGGTCGTGTCGCAGTCCATCAGGAAGCTGATCGTCCCGGTCGGGGCGAAGACGGTTGCCTGTGCGTTGCGGTAGCCGTGCTCCTCGCCGAGCTCCACCGCTTCGTCCCATGAGCGCTGCGACGCGGCGAGCAGGTCGCCCTTGATCCCGGTGCCGTCGACCTCGTAGGAGGCGTCGCGGTGCATCCGCATGACGCCGTTGTGGCCGTCGCGGTTCTTCTCGTACTCGTCGTAGGGACCAGTCGCCCCGGCGGCGATCAGTGCCGACTGGCGGTAGGCGCGGCCGGTCATCAGCGAGGTGATCGCGGCGGCGACGTTGCGACCCTCGTCGGAGTCGTAGGGCATGCCGTCGGCCATCAGCAGGGCGCCGAGGTTGGCGAAGCCGAGCCCGAGCTGACGGAAGGCGCGCGCGTTGACGCCGATCTCCTCGGTCGGGTAGCTCGACGGGCCGACGATGATCTCCTGCGCGAGGAAGACGATGTCGACCGCGTGCTCGAAGTCGTCGACGTCGAAGCTGCCGTCGGCGAGGCGGAATTTCATCAGGTTCAGCGAGGCCAGGTTGCAGGCCGAGTTGTCGACGTGCATGTACTCGCTGCACGGGTTCGAGGCGTTGATCCGGCCCGACTCGGGGCTGGTGTGCCAGCGGTTGATCGTCGTGTCGTACTGGATGCCCGGATCGGCGCAGCGCCAGGCCGCCTCGGAGATCTGGTTCATCAGATCGCGGGCGGGTAGCGTTTTGGTGACCGAGCCATCGCTACGAGCGGTCAGGTTCCAGTCCTCGCCCGCCGCGACCGCCTCCATGAACTCGTCGGTGACCCGCACCGAGTTGTTGGCGTTCTGGTACTGGATCGAGGTGAAGCCCTCGCCGTCGATCGACATGTCGAAGCCCGCTTCGCGCAGCGCTTCGGCCTTCTCCTCCTCTTTGGCCTTGCACCAGATGAAGTGCTCGATGTCCGGGTGGTCGACGTTGAGGACGACCATCTTGGCCGCGCGCCGCGTCTTGCCGCCCGACTTGATCGTGCCCGCCCAGGCGTCGGCGCCGCGCATGAAGCTGACCGGGCCGGAGGCGAGGCCGCCCTTCGACAGGTGCTCGACCGAGCCGCGGATGTTCGACAGGTTGATCCCCGAGCCGGAGCCGCCGCGGAAGATCATTCCCTCTTTGGTGTTCCAGTCGAGGATCGACTCCATCGTGTCGTCGACGCTCAAGATGAAGCAGGCGGAGCACTGCGGCTGCTCCTCGAAACCGACGTTGAACCAGACCGGCGAGTTGAAGGCCGCCTTCTGGTTGAGCAGGATCGCGGTGAGCTCCATCTCGAAGGACTCGGCGTCCTCCTCGGAGGCGAAGTAGCCGCCCTCGCGGCCCCAGCCGGCGATCGTCCCGGCGACGCGGCCGATCATCTGTTTGACGGAGTTCTCGCGCTCAGGGGTGCCGAGCCGGCCGCGGAAGTACTTCTGGGCGACGATGTTGGTCGCGTTCTGGGACCAAGATTTGGGAAACTCGACTTCGCGCTGCTCGAATGCGGGCTTCGCGGGGTCACCTATCAGCGCATCCCGGATCTCCCACTCGATCTGGTCGAACGGGTGCAAATCGGACGTCGAAAAGCGACGCTCCACGGAGAGGCCCCGCAGACCGTTTTTCGGACTGGTAGTGGCGGTCTTGGACATCTAAAACTGCTCCTCTCGCGGCGTCTTTGAAGGGGTCGGTGAGGTTCCTCTTTGCTTCGGACGGAACCGGTGATTCTGGACCCCTTGCGGCCCGTTTCCGGCACTACATATTGTGACAACTCCGCATAACGGGGGAACTTACGAAGGCCGGGTACCCTCCGAGCATGGTCGATGACTCTCGCTGCGGAGCGGAATCGATGGGTGAGCGGGCGAGCGCCGCGCGCGACGCGGTCAACGATCGTGCCCGCGGGGCCAAAGAGGCCGTCAACGAGGCCACCCGGGACGCCCGCGACGCGGTAAACGAGCGCGCCGCGGGCGTCAAAGAGGCAACCGCGGAGGCGATCGCCGCGGTCAAGCCGAAACTGCGCGGCGTCTCCCACGAGTGGGCCTTCTTCATCTCACTCGTCCTCGGCGGCGCCCTGATCTTCTTCGCCAAGACCCCGAAGGCGACCCTCGCGGTCGGCATCTACGCGGTCAGCCTCTCGGCCCTGCTCGGCACCAGCGCCCTCTACCACCGGGTCAACTGGAAGCGGCCGCAGGTGCGCCAGTGGATGCGCCGCCTCGATCACTCGATGATCTTCTTCCTCATCGCCGGCACCTACACGCCCTTCGCCCTGCTCGTCATGCACGGCACGCTCGCCACCGCGATTCTGATCGCCGTCTGGGCGGGCGCGATCGCCGGCGCGATCGTCGAGATGGTCTGGATCGGCCATCCGAAATGGGTCTCGGCGACGGTCTACCTGACGATCGGCTGGGTCGCCGTCGCCGCCTTCCCCGACCTCTGGAGCGGGCTCGGCCCGACCGGGGCGCTGCTCCTGGTCGGCGGCGGCCTCCTCTACACCGCGGGCGCCGTCGTCTACGCGGTCCAACGACCGAACCCGAGCCCGGCGATCTTCGGCTACCACGAGGTCTTCCACGCCTTCGTCCTCGCCGCCGCCGTCCTGCACTTCTCGGTGATCGCCTTCTGGGCGATGCCGCACCGCTGAGGGATCAAAAGCGTCAGGCTGGGTAGGAATCGCCCCATGCCGGGGAGATCGAGACGTATCCGTGTCCTTGTAGTCGCCGCGATCGCCGTGCTGATGATGGCGCTCGCCGTGCCCGCCCTCGCAGCGGCCGACTGGGGGGCGATCGCGGTCAACCCGCGGACCGGCAAGGTCGGCGTCTCCTACGACTACTCGACCTCGCACCACGCCAAGAAGCGGGCGCTCGCCCAGTGTCACCAGAGCGACTGCCGGGTCGCCGTCTGGGCCTCCAACCAGTACGCGGCACTGGTGCTGAAGCGCAACGGCGTCTTCGTCGCCGGCGTCGGGCGGACCCGCAACCTCGCCTTCGAGAGGGCGAAGGAGCGCGCCCACGAACGCTCGGCGAAGCGCTACGCCTGGGTGTACAGCGGCTAGGCGCCTCGAGCCGGTGGCCCGAGGTCGCGTTGCGAAACGGAGGGGTCGCTAGGCCGCGGCTGCGGCGATGCGTGCTTCGTTTGCCTCCTCGGCGGAGGCGATCAACTCGCGGACGAGCTCCTCGAGCGCGGTCCGCTGGTCCGGCGAGAGCCGCAGCTTACCGTCGGCGTAGGCGTCCTGCGCCCGCGGGAAGGGGAATTCACGCTCCAGTACGCGGCCGCCGAGGGCGCCGAGAACCTTGCGCGTCTCGGCTTGCGCCCAGACCGCGCCGAACATGCCGGTGGAGGCGCCGACGACGGCCGCCGGGGTGCCCATCAGGGCGCTCTCTCCGGCCGGGCGCGAGGCCCAGTCGAGCGCGTTCTTGAGCGCCCCCGGGATCGAGCTGTTGTACTCGGGAGTGGCGACGAGGACCGCGTCGGCCGCACGCATCCGCTCCCGCAGATCCGCGACCGCGTCCGGAGTCTCGCCGTCCTCCTCGAGGTCAGCGTCATACGCGGGGATCTCCGCCAGCCGCTCGAACACTTCGAGCTCCACCCCGTCGGGCAGCCGCTCGGCGGCTGCCCGCAGCAGGGCGGCGTTGTAGGAGTCCCGGCGCAGGCTGCCGGATATGCCCAGGACTCTCATGGTTAGGCCTCCTGGGCGACGAGCTCGAGGTCGACGTTGATCGTGACCTCCCACTCGAGGACCTGGCCGCCGCTCGGCAGATCGGCGTTGAACTCGATGCCGAAGTCACGCCGGTCGACCGCGGTCGCGACCGAGAGGGCGACGCGGGGGTTGCCGCCGAGGTCGGCGCCGATCTCGCCGAAGCGACCGGTCGCCTCGACCTCACGCTTGTTGCCCTTGATCTCCAGCTCACCGGTGAGGCGGACGCTGCCGTCGTCGGCGACGTCGAAGCGGGTCGAGCTGAAGGTCAGCTTCGGGTTCCGCTCGGTGTCGAAGAATTCCGGGCTCATCAGGTGGCCCTTCAGCTGGGCCTCGTCGATGTCGATCGACTGCACGTCGACCGAGCCCTCGAGCCTCGGCTGGTCGCCGCCGCTCAGGGTCGCCTCATAGCTGCCGAAACCGCTGCGGAAGGTCGCGACGTTGTTGTGGGTGACCGCAAAGGAGATGGAGGAGTGGACCGGGTCGACGGTCCAGGTCCCGGTCGGGACCTTCTGGTTGACGGTGTCGGTGCTCATTGGTTGGGCCTTTCGTTCTCGCGCTCGGGATGATTCGGAAAGAGTTAGTTGACGCAGAAACGATCATATCAGAAATACTTGAGAGAACAACTATTGACCTGACAAGTACCATGTGTCATTATTCCGTCCATGGCTACTGAGCTGTCCATCCTCACCGCCGAGCGTCCCAACCCGCTCGGCACCTGCTCGCCGCACCACGAGGCGTGGCGCTCGCTCGCGCCGACCCACGCCGCCGTCTCGGGCCGCCTCCAAGAAGCGCTTGCCGCGGCCGAGCTGCCGCCGCTCGCCTGGTTCGAGATGCTGGCGGCGATCGCCGCCTCCGAGCAGGAGCGGATGAAGATGGGAGACCTCGCCGAAGCCCTCGTGATCACCCGCGGCGGCCTCACCAAGCTGGTCGACCGTCTGGTCAAGGCCGGCCTGATCGAGCGCACCTTCTGCGACACGGACCGTCGCGTCAGCTACGCGACGCTGCTTCCGTCAGGCAACGACCTGCTCGAAGAAATGGTCCCGGTCGTCTCCGGCGAGCTCGATCTCGCCTTCGCGGCCCGCCTCTCCGAGCGTCAGGCCGACGAGTTGCGCACGACGCTCGACTCGGTCCGCGGCTCCGCCTGCAGCGGCGACTGACGCCCCGGTAGCGCGGCGCCGAACAGCGCCGCCGCCACCGAGAGCCCGGCACTGACCGAGATCGCGGCGACGAAGCCGTCGCTGAAGTCGGCCGGCGAGGCGTAGCCGCCCGCCCCGGCGAAGGCGGCGACGCCGATCGCGATCCCCAGCACGCCGCCGAGCTCACGCATCGTCGTGTTGGTTCCGGCCGCCTTGCCGATCGCCTCCTCCGGCACCGAGCTGACGACCGAGTTCTGCGCCGCCGGGAAGGACATCGAGATACCGACCCCGGCGACCATCAGCGGCGCGATCAGCGTCCCGTAGCTCATCCCCGCTTCGGCGACGAGGGCGATCCAGCCGAAGCCGATCGCCTGGAGCAGCGGCCCGATGACGAGGAACGGGCGCTCGCCGAAGCGGTCGACCAGTTTGCCCGCCACCGGGGCGACGAAGAAGAGCGTCGCGGTCCAGGGGAGGAGGCGGAGGCCGGCACCGAGCGGGTCGTAGCCGAGCCCGGTCTGGAGGAACTGGGCCATGAAGAAGACGGCGCAGAAGAGGCCGCCGACGGCGCAGAAGATCGCCGCGTTGCCGGCCGTGAAGGCGCGCGAGCGGAAGAAGCGCATCGGCAGCATCGGCGCCCTCGTGCGCAGCTCGACCGCGGCGAAGGCCGACAGCAGGACTACCGCGGCGGCGAAAGCACCGATCACCTCGGCGCTGCCCCAGCCGGCGTCGTTGCCGCGCACCAGTCCCCAGACCAGGCCGAGGACGCCGCCGCTGACCAGCGCCAGGCCGGGCAGGTCGAGGGAGGAGTCGGGACCGTGGCTCTCGGGGATCCGGCGCAGCACCAGCGGGATCAGCGCCAGGCCGATCGGGACATTCAGCCAGAAGATCCACTGCCAGGCGATCCCCTGGGTGATCGCGCCGCCGACCAGCGGGCCGCCTGCGACCGCGAGCCCGTTGACGGCGAAGAAGATGCCGAGCGCCGCGCCGCGTTTCTCCGGCGGGAAGGCGGTGCCGACCAAGGCGAGCGCGAGCGTGGTGACCGCGGCGGCGCCGGCGCCCTGGACGGCGCGGGCGGCGATCAGCGCGCCGACCGAGGGAGCGACCCCACAGGCCGCCGAGGCGACGACGAAGAGCCCGATCCCGGCGACGAAGACGCGCCGCCGGCCGAGTCGGTCGCCGAGCGCGGCGGCGGTCATCAGCAGCACCGCGAAGCTCAGGTTGTAGGCGTTGACCGTCCACTCGAGGCCTTCGACCGAGGCGCCGAGGTCGAGCTTGATCGTGCTCAGGGCGGTGGTCACGACGAGGCTGTCGAGCGCGGTCATGAAGGCCGCCATGGCGGCCAGGACGAGGATCCACTTCTGTTTCGAGGTCATGCCGGATACGACTCCGGCGCGCCCCCGAGTTGAGCGATTAATTCGCGCCGCCCGCGGTGTCTCAACCCAGAACACCATGAGGAGGTCGACGACGATGGGAGACTCACGCGATGACCACGCAAACGGCGTTGGCGCAGGCCCGGGCTGGTGACGATGAGGCGTTCCGCGCCCTCACCGAGCCGCACCGGCGCGAGCTTCAGGTCCACTGCTACCGGATCCTCGGCTCGCTGCAGGATGCCGAGGACGCCGTCCAGGAGACGCTGCTCTCGGCCTGGCGCGGGCTGTCCGGGTTCGAGGAACGCGCCTCGCTGCGCGCCTGGCTCTATCGGATCGCCACCAACCGCTGCCTCAACGCGCTCCGCGACAGCGGCCGTCGGCAACGGCTGATGGAGGCGACCGGCGGGCTCACCGACGCGCCCGAGCCGAGCCGCCGCCCCGAGCCGATCTGGCTACAGCCGTTCCCCGACGAGTTGCTCGAGGGGTTGCCCGACCGCGCCGCCGGCCCCGACGCCCGCTACGAGACCAAGGAGGCGGTCGGCCTCGCCTTCGTCTCCGGCCTCCAGCGGATGCCGCCGCGCCAGCGCGCGGTGCTGGTCCTGCGCGACGTGCTCGGCTTCCGCGCCGTCGAGGTCGCGGCGATGCTGGAGACGAGCGAGGCCTCGGTCAACAGCGCCCTGCAGCGGGCGCGGGTGGCGCTCGAGGCGGCGCCGGAGCGGGGGCCGGGTGGCACCGTTCCCGAGTCGCCGGCGCAGCGACGCCTGCTCGACCGCTTCGCCGAGGCGATGGAGACGGGGGAGATCGACACGGTGGTCGAACTGCTCGCCGAGGACGCTTGGATCCGGATGCCGCCCGAGCCGCTCGAATACAACGGCCGGCCGGCGATCGGCGCCTTCATGCGCTCGCGTCCCCTCTGGCGCGACGGCGGCGGCGAAGGCCCGCGACTTGTCCCCGCGCGCGCCAACGGCCAGCCCGCTTTCGCCTACTACCTGCCCGACCCGCAAGCTGACGTCTGGCGGATCGGCGGCCTCTTCGTGCTGACCTTGGCGGGAGAGGAGATCGCCGCGATCACGCGCTTCGGCGAGGGCGGCTGGCTGCCCTGGTTCGGCCTGCCGCGAACGTTGCCGGGTTAGGGAGCTGCCGCCCGAAGCTGAAAGGAACGCGGCCGTCTCGGCCACAGCCTGCCCCGGCCGCCGCGAGACGCCCGGGACGCAACTCGGACGGCCGTGAACAACCCGGCCTGGGAGCCCCGGTCGCGGGCCGGGCCGGGCTAGGAGGCGGTGAGGGTCGAGGCGGCGCGCTCTTTGGCCGCGTCGATGATCGCCAGAACGTCGGCCTCGCGGCCTTCGCGCAGGAGGACGATCGGGTCGGACTCGCCGTTGACGATGCCCTCGAAGAAGTCTTTGCGGTCGTTGTAGGTGGGGAGCGTGCCCTTGGCCCAGCCGCGGACGTCGTTCAGCATCACCGCCAGACGCGCGTAGTCCTCGCCGAACAGGTCGGAGATCTCACGCTTCATCCGCTTCGCCAGGGCGGGGGAGGCGCCCGCGGTGGAGATCGCGATCGCCAGCGGGCCGGTGCGGACGATCGCCGGGAGGATGAAGTTGCAGAGCGGCGGCACGTCGACGACGTTGGCCAGCATCGCCCGTTTCTCGGCGTCGTAGTAGATGCCGATGTTGACCTCGGAGTCGTCGGTCGCGGCGATCACCATGAAGCAGCCCTCGAGGTCGGCGGGGCCGAAGTACTCGCGCTGGTCCCAGTCGATCGAGCCCTCCTCGGCGAGCTGCTGCAACTCGGGGTGCGCCTCGGGGGCGAGCAGGGTTACCGAACCACCGCAGGCGAGCAGGCCCTCGACCTTCTCCAAGCCGATGTCACCGCCGCCGACGACCAGGCATTTGCGCCCGGTCAGTTTCAGGCAGGCGATGTAGAACGGCGTCTCCAGCATGTCCCGCACGCAGGACTGATCGCAGATCCCTTTACGGAACTGGCAGACGCACTCCTTACCTGCATAGGCCTGGGCTGGCATCGGATGAAAGGTTAGTGATGTGAGTTCAGCAGCACTTAAACGGTCGCCAGGGTGAGTTCGAGGCCCTCCTCGAGCGTCGTCTGCGGTGCCCAGCCGAGCTCACGTCCCGCCAGCGAGGCGTCGAG